>JAUXUF010000221.1 GCA_030684645.1 Bacteroidota bacterium
CTCTATTAATGATTTTTACCGACCTTGAATCCCTGACGGGATAAAAAATCCAATCACAGTTCTTCTTCGTGTCAAGTTTTTTTAGCTACCAAGGCACGAAATCACGAAAAAACACTAAAAAGGGAATTTTGTCGTACACCCTTGCCGGTGAATCGAATAAGATTTTTATTTTTTTTTACTTCTTTGATGGCATCCAATAATTGCTTCTTGTTGACTGGATTGGAGGTAAGGTATTCTGTTTCGTCAGTTTCGGTGGTTATGGTGATGGTAATTTCCTTGCTTCCAAATAATTTTTTAATGGTTCCCATGAGATTTGGGTTGATCTCATTTGCTTTAAGTTTATAAATTGCTTCCATATTTTTAAGTTGAATATATTAGAAAACAGATATAGTGAACTAAAATACGAAATACTCGAATTTTAACGAATTATCCGCCAGTGTTCGGCCAGACGTGAAAGGTATTGTTGTTGACGATGCGTTGTGAGTTGTCGTCAAAAAACACGAATGGCACGAATTCCCTTCGACCCCTTCGATAAACTCAGGGCGACGCAGCTTAGGAACCAGCGAATTGCACGAAGGTTATTTCTTGTTCTTCGTCCTGTAGTTCATTGCCTTTTCTGTGGCCCATAACCGTTCGTAATCGAAATCGTGTATCTGGACTGTTTCAGCAATAGCTTGTTCAACCGATTTCAGCACCTCATGCCCCTGGTTTAAAATGATCCAGGTATTGTAAGCCAATTGTTGTGTGTAATAGGGATGTCCATCTGTAAAATGGAGGATCTGATCGGCAATCTGATCGGGATTATTGCAAACATTGTTCATCCCTGCGGTGATAAATGATTTAATTTCTAATTTGAACATCACGTGATGAGTTTTCGGTGAGTTTGCACATTTCAGCTGTACGTGCATTGGTCTGGTGCAATTCCCCTTTAACAAATATTCGATTTCACCTTTCAATTCCGGACGTTCCCTGAAAATCAGTTCTGCCATCTTTTCGGTTGTTCCCACGGGAGGCGTGGATAGGATTTGTTCTATTCAATTATAGTCTTCCATCTGTCAATTCTTTTTAATATTGCCTTCACATCATAAATAATGCCTCCGTTCTCTTTATGTTTCAGTATATTAATTTCAGTGAATTCTTTATGAGCCATAAGCTAACCTGCTGCAGTAGGAATCTGGCCAATTGTTATAACTTATCCAATTGTCGCTTTAACCGGGAATTGATTTCGTCACAAAACTGAATAAAGGGTTCAATTTCAGATAATCATTGGTTTTCCATGTGGAAGAAGTCCTAAATCACCGGGATAACGTGCATCAATATACACTTCATTAATGATGCCTAAGGTGAGCCGGGAATCGTTTACGAGTGTTTTTGCAGCAAGAAGATCATCTTCGGCAGCAGTAAACCTAATGCCCAGCATGAGAACTTTAGCGCCTTTTACAAGAGTTCCTTTTTTAATCATCAGTTTTACTACTTCAGTGGCTACATATTTACCCATACTGTCATTCAGGCGCCGGCCAGCAAGTATAATCTCCGGATGGTAGCCGTATTCCTGCGCTTTTTGGGCAAAATAAAAGGGGTCAGCCACAGTTCAATTATCAATATCCCTTCATAAGTATGAAATCGGCAATGTGTTTGTGTTGAATGCCTTCGATGTTGTCGTGCCAGTTTTCCTCCATTGTTACCACGTATTTCGGATGGTTATCTTTGATAGCGAGCAGGGGTGAAAATTCCCTCCCGATAGTATTTTGTTCGGTCATTTTAAAGGCAACCTGTAGATACAGCTTTTTCTCCATTTTTTCGGCTACAAAACCGATCTCCTTCTCATCCAGTTTTCCAACAAAAACGTGGTATCCCCTACGCTTTAGTTCAAGCATAACAATGTTTTCGAGAACACCTGAAATAAGCCTGTCTTTGAAGCCCATTACCGCGTAAAGCAACGACTGATCGCCAACAAAATATTTTTCCTGAGTTTTAAGGATTTCTTTTCCTTTTACATCATAACGTGGGATTCGGTATATTCGGAGGAGAGTAGGCGTGAATTTGACCCTGTGATGTATATGTCGGTATCAAAATCGACCCGGAATGAATTTATCGCTTTCTCCCAAGAGGATACTTCCTGTATTTCATCGAGTAAAATATATAAAGTTCGCTAAACCTTAACCTTTCTTACAGTCTTCCATCAGCCACATTGGGTTTCAGTATCCCTTTCACATCCACCAGTAAACACTTTCCTTTAGCCAATTTTAGGAAATCAAGTTCCGTCATTTCCCGGTATTCACGGTGGGCAACGGCTACAATGATGGCATCGTAGGTTCCTTCGGTCTTTTCTTTGAGTTCGATGTTGTATTCGTGATCAATCTCTTCTGCATCGGCATAAGGATCGATCAGATCGACCTGTACCCGGTACGATTGCAGTTCGTGGATGATATCGGCCACTTTGGTGTTATGTACATCGGCTACATTTTCCTTAAAGAGAATCCCATGACCATAACACGCGATTCGCTGAGAGATCAGTTATTGTGAAGTTTGAACACAAAAGCGATGTCAAGGGAATCGATGATAAATTTTATCGCGTATATCAAAAGCTGCAAATACAATTGTTTCATCTTCGAAATAGAATCCTACCCTGTATTTCCCTTTTCGATAGCGAAAGGCTGACGAATGCCCTTTTAGCTTTTTAATATTTGGCACATCGGTTATTTTACTGGCTTTCCCGAATTGTTCGATACAATCGAGAATTAATTTGGCTAGTATTTTATCACGGGTTTGTGAAAGATCTTTTTCAAATCCGCTTAAAAATTCGACCTTCATTCGTTTATGATCTGATGAAGGGTGTTAAGTACCTTATTACGGCTAACTTTTTGAGTTTTACTATTTTTTTCCATCAATTGGAAAAGGCGTTCATCATCATCGCTCTCAAAAGCCGCAGCTTTTGCGCCAAGTCTTTTGGCAAGTTCAAGAAAGAAATTGAGTTCTTCCTGATCTTTGGGCTTAATAATTAAGTTTTCCATAATTTTCTGTTTTTACAAAGATAAAAAACACAAGTGTAAATTTTATACTTCGACACTTCGAGGGTGTACGACAAAATTCCCTTAATGAAAGGTTCAGGATATTGTTCTTAGGGCAAGACTGTGCCGTTAGGCACAATCGGTCGGTAGAGAGAATGGGGGGATATGATTCTTTCGTCCCGTACGGGACGAAACCTTGCCCTATTAATGATTTTTACCGGACTTGAATCCCTGACGGGATAAAAAATCCAATCACAGTTCTTCTTCGTGTCAAGTTTTTTTAGCTACCAAGGC
Organism: Bacteroidota bacterium; assembly: GCA_030684645.1. Taxonomy (GTDB): domain Bacteria; phylum Bacteroidota; class Bacteroidia; order Bacteroidales; family Prolixibacteraceae; genus Aquipluma. Next base: position 3,306 of record JAUXUF010000221.1, read on the forward strand.
ACGAAATTACGAAAAAACACTAAAAAGGGAATTTTGTCGTACACCCTCCCCTCATGCTATCGTCCCCTCGTTCCACTTTTTCTTAATATCCCCCAGAAAATCTTTCCCGAAGACAATACCAACACCCACAATACCTCCCAGGAAAAGCCAGATGGCCACGATCATCGCTTTCTTGGGTTTTGATTTTTCGGAAGGAACAGATACCGGTTCCACTATAGTAAATACAGGGGTGTCTTTTTTAACCTGAATTTTGGCCTGCTCCAACTGTTTGGCCAGTTCCTGAAATACACTAAAGGAAATGGTATAGCGGGTTTGAATCCGATCGACCTCGACCTGAGGCAATCCGCTGGTGAAATTTTTATTGCGATCGGTTGCCATAGCGAGACTTACCTGTGCCTTTTCGAATTCAGCCTTGACTTCGTTATACCTTTCCTGAATAAAGTCGAGGTTGGCCTTTGTTTTTTGAATTTTAAACTCAGTAATGTAACGTTGGAGTAAGTCCTGGGCACTTTGGGCCAGCTGGGCGGCAGCCAAAGCTTCCGACATCTTCGTGGTTAGCGTAATGTAACCTTCCTTGGCGTTCAGATCAAGGGTTACTAGATCATCCAATGCTTTTTTTACGGCATATTGATCTTCAGTCAGAAGCGTAGGCTGATTGGTCAACCCGGCGGGAAGGCTGAATTCTTTTGGTTTACCTTTTAGTGCTTTCAGTATAACAAAAGGAAGTCCGATCGTGTACTTTTTAACTGCCCCAAGTACCGTTGGTTTGCTGTATTTGGTATAATAATCGAAGAGTGTAACAGGTTGCGGATAATCTTCAAAATTGAGCGGTGTATTCATCAATTCGAGCTGAAAGGGAATACTGCTTACAATCTGGGGATAAACCATGGGAGACAACTCAGCGCCCTGAGGCATATCCATGCTGATACCGGCCAAGGCCGCCAGTCCGCCCAGTCCTCCGAGTTTGGATTGGCTATCTCCAAGCTGAGGAACCATTACTGTAGTGGCGGTATATTCCTTTGCCGAGAACAAGGCCCCGGCAACACCAAAAATTGCTCCGGAAATGACTGAGAGGATCACGATTCTCCGGCCATTCCACAAGGTTTTAACCAAAGCAAGGAGGTCAATTTCGTCGTCAGCGATGGCTTTAGGCTGTACAGATGATTGTTGATCGGACATATTAGAAGGATTGAAGGATTGAAGGATTGCCCTGCAACATGCTCAGGGACCGAATGAATGATAGAGAGAAAAATATCCGGCAGAGAAACAATTCATTGCGGCTGAAATTACAGCATCAAATAAATAGTTATCCACCAGTTTCATTGATTGAAACACCAGTTTGAATTCAGAAATAGTTGGTGTTATGATTTACGAATTGGCACATTTTCGAATCGCCAAATCGTCAAATTTGTCATTATTTCGTCAATTGCTGAATCAGCAAATACAAAGTTAGCGTAGCAGTAATTGAAGTGGAGGTTCTTCCCATGATGCTATCCCAGTCCGTTTTTTTACCATCAACTGATTTTTCTTTTGGCGGTTTCATCTGCATGTTGATCATTGAGCCCGATTTGGCATTGGGGTAATTCCTGAAAAAGAATAAGAATCGTTCTGTTGAAAGCATCTGATTGTTGGGTAAGGTTACTGTTACGCTATTTCGATCGACCTGTTTCTGAAAACCTCCGGCAAATTTGCGGATATACCACCGGGCCGATTTAGGTCCCTGGTAAATAACATTTTTGATGTCATTATTTTCAGGATAGATGGAATACTGAGCCATACGGGTTCCGTTCTCACGAATGGTAACCGTATTTTCCAGGCGGTTGATGTTAATCACGTCTCCTTCGAACAGGATCGGATCTGAATTAAGGTTCCCCGCATGGGCCATGGTTTTATTAAGGTCCATACTGATATTGCCCCGGTTATGATAGGTACGAAAAAGGCTGCTTCCATAAGGATCTGCAGCGCTTAGCATACCACCTGCCATTTTGATAATTTCGCTCAATTGTGTCTGTTTCGATTCAAGCACATAAGTTCCAGGGTATTTCACCTGCCCGCTAATTTGTACTGTCCGTCCGAGGGTAAATTCAGGAGTTAAACGAACGACTACCTGGTCGTAAGGTTGCAGGGTAAAATTCTGTGGATTGACAACCTGATAGCTTGAATCCACCTCGATGGTGATCAAATCCAGCCGGGTTTTTTCGGTAGGCGAAAGAATGGTACGGAAAACTTCAACCCGGTTAAATGCCGCGCCCACGTTAAATCCACCCGCATTGGTGATAACATCGCGGACAGTGAGCGTTGGATCGTATGTAAAACCACCGGGCTTTTTAACTGCGCCAAAAACCCTCACTTCGCCCACGTTGGTATAGGTCGTATTGTCGTATATATTTAGCTGATCGCCGGGTTGTAATTCGATGTTATCGGACTGGTTCAGTTCAATACGGATGTACTTTATTTCTACCGGATTTAACAGGTTCCGACGAAAGATATAGGCTACCGGGTAAACACTGTTTTTGAGACCACCGGCCAATTCGATGGCTTGCTTTACAGTAATCCGGTCAGTCAACGCAAATGTTTTTTCAAAAGGAAGGCGAACCTGACCATTAACTGAAATGGTAGAGGCTTCAGTAAATGTATTCCGGTCAAAAATATTCAATTGGTCTCCCGGTAACAAAACAAAATCATTTGAAGTTTCCAGTTCCAGTCTCAGGTAAGTCTTTTCCTTGGGATTTAACAGGTTATACCGCAATACATAAGCGATAGGATAAGCATCAATTTTTATTCCTCCTGCCATTTCAATAGCCTGCTTTACAGTAAGCCTATCAGTTAGTGCAAAGTTTTTTTCGAAGGGGTTCCTTACATGACCACTTACAGAAATGGGGGCTATATCCCGGTAATTAGCCAGTTCTGCCACTCTCACCCTGTCGCGGGGATTTAGTTTAAATTCCTGCTTAGAATTTTGCAATTCAGTCCAATTTATCGATAGCTGTTCAACAGTTAAATCAGGTCTGATCCGCTCTATAAAAATCAAATCAGTTTTTGCCTGAAGTGTCGGACGTGCATTGGTCAGTAAATTACCTAGAGTTGGATTGGCAGAAAGGTCGTACCTTCCTGGGTAATAAACACTTCCTTCCACTTCCACATACCGGTCCATTGGTTTGCCGATAGCCTTAATCCGGACAATATCGCCATTCAACATAGGGACTTTTGTTTTCCCTGAACGAATGTCTTCGAGGTTGTATTCCATCAAACGTTGTTCACCATTGACGTAACGTTGAATTTGTACAAAATCGGGAAAAACATTCATATTCACATCACCGGCATAGCGGATCAGGTCAGTTAATGTTTCAGTTGGAAGCATCTCATAAGCCATAGGTCTTTTGACGGCTCCTTCAATAGATACCAGCAATTTGACAACCGGAACAAAAATAATGTCGTTATTCTGAAGATCGAACCGGAACTGTGCGGCCGGGTCGTTCATAAAAGAATAAATATCGATGGTTTTACGGGTTTCTCCGCGGATGAGTTGGATAGACCGAACTGAACCGATTGCTGTTGGCCCGCCTGCTGCTGATAAAGCATTCAGGGCAGAGTTTAAAGCTGAAATGGTAAATCCACCTGTGATTTTAGCTTCACCAAAAACATTTACCATGATGGTTCGTGCTGTTGCAATGGTAACGGCAAGTTGATCTGACCTAAAGGTATAGGAAGAAGACAATCTATCTTTAATAACTTCACGGGCCTGGGCCAGGGTTAAGCCTTTCAAAAATATTTTGGAACCTCCAGATGGTTGGATCGATCCGTCAAGTGCAATCTTTTGTTGGATGTCGGTTTGTGAGGCGCCAAAAATAGTAATGCGAATTTCATCACCGTCGCCCAGCACATAGGTTTCAGGTGCCTGAGCTCCATCGGTCGTTCGAAACACATCCAGCGTCTTATCGGTGAAAATCGAATGACCATAAATATTGGTAACACCTTCTTTTGCAACAGCAGCCTGTACCACGCGCTGAGAAGCTTCGGCAGCAGCTTCCTGCATGGTAGTTACCGGTTCAGTAATTTCAGTGTTGCTGTTTTGTTGTACTTGTGTATTATCACCTGCAGGAATCGGTTGAGTGTTGTTTATTATTATTGGCTGAGCAGTAGCATTCCCAGCTTTTTTTTCAGCCTGAAGTTCGTCCAAAACAGCAATAACCCGTGACTGGTATTGAGGAAGTTCAGCCGGAGGAATATTTTCGAGATCAATTCCTTTCTGTAGAAGCCGTACCCTGACTTCACTCTCAGTCAGACCACGTTTCTGCAATTCAGCATTAATCTGAGCCATTATGACAGGTGTAACTGTTTGTGCCTGAACAGACCCGGAGCCAAGAATGAGGAAACATACAGCCAGTATCAGCATACAGAAAGGCTGCAATTTAAGAAAGGATGATTTCATAGGTATTTATTTAGATGTTTTTATTATTTGTCCGATTTCCAGATGAGCAAAACGGGCTTGTCGCTGTAGTGCAGCATCATTTCTTCACTGGTCAGGATAATGGATTTAATTCTTCGGCTAATGAGACTTTCGGCTTTTTGGATGAGTGTCTCTATATAAGCCCGGTCGAGATTATTTCCAACCAAAGCCAGGTCGATAATGCTCGAATCTTTGCCTATTGCGAAATCACCGGTTATATAAGCGGCTTTAAGTTCGCCAACCTGATTCGTAATCTGGTCGATGATCTGATCGATGCCAATGTATTTTTTCAGAATATTGTTGATGTCAATAAACAACGGATGGTCGGTGTTCGCGTAGAACATTTTTTTGTTCCCCTTGGTTGATGAATCAAGCAAGCCGGCATTTTCCAGTTTGTTCAATTCTACTCTGATGGAATTGCTGGATTCACCGAATTCTTTCTCCAGGCTTCTCAGATAACTCGTTGTCTGGCTGTTCAGAAAGAATTTAAGCAAAAGTTTGATCCGGGTTTTTGAAGTTATTAAACTTTCAATCATTGGGGGTAATTTGTTGGTCGGGATGATTCCGTTCCAGAAATATTAAGGCCAGATAATATAACTATGATTTAGAGCGCTTTAATTTTATTTTTCTTGTGCCATTTTCACAGCTTCGCCCCTTCAGTCACACATCAGGTGTGACTTATTAATCCTAATAAAGTATAAAAACCGCTTAAATGGTCAATGCGGCAATAGTACGGATATTTACAACAATCAACTTTAAAACGAGTTCAAAATTAACTCAAAAAAGATAAAAGACAAATGATATTTTTTTCAACAAACGATATTTATCATGAAAGTGTTGTTATTTTACACGAAAGTCCATCAAACGGATATGAAATAATCATTTGTAATAGAGAATGGATCACAAGACATTGTTATGGGAATATTTCAACAAAGTCAAGCTCTCAGGAGTTGTTTTTTTACAAATCCTTATTTTTCCAATAAACCTTAGAGAGAGGTCAAATACAACATCTTATGGTTTTCCTTACTTAACAAGAGCCTTCTGTTTTTTTAAGATGATTTGATCTTAATTCCACCCACCTTATTTGAAGTTAATCGACATCAAACTTCATTGAGCCTTTTCTTTCCAGAATTAACTCAAAAAAATATTATTTATTTTCTAAAATTTTCTGATGATTTTTTTGTATATTTAAATGTCATTCATTAATACAAATGATTTATAGAGCTAAGTTGGTTTTCGAATATTCAGTAAGATCATATATGAATGCAAATTCAACTTTGCCGTTTGGACATATTTATTATCCATTTTCTGTGGTTCAAATGTGACACACAGCAACTATTGGTATATGCAAATCAATCATTTGCAAATAATCAAAAATCCCATCAGGTAAGTTTCTTTTTCTAACATCCAATGAATCCTCCTGCCTATAAGATATTTTTCACCTTCCCGATAGTGTTGGCATTCGGGCCAATTTTCCTTATTCTTTTTTCATCATTTACAAGTTTTAAAACCGGACAACCTAAATTCATTTCAAATCAAAAAATGAATATCAGCTCATTTGAATATAAACCGAATGAGTCTGGTAATTTAAGTATTCAGAATGCATGGCAGAAAGCCCTCTTTCCAGAGGAGACAAATCCTTCAACAAATCTCCCCAATGATTCAAACCAGGGATCTGCTTATTTTAATAGAATCTATTACGGCAATGGAATTTATATCCGGACATAAAATCACACTCAAGGCATACCGGACAGGAACTGTATATCTTCTATTATTCCAAACAGTTAACGACAGTCAGGATATTTTTGAAAAAGGAGGATCTTTGTTTGCAATGATTGATTTTCCACAGTCAACCCAACAATTGACTACCGAACAATCAGAAGGAATAAAAATTTTTCCAAATCCTTTTAACGATTCCTTATCCACTGAAATTAACCTGCCTTATACACAGAATTTAAAATGTGAAATAATAGACTTAAACGGACAATTATTACTGCAAAACTATTTATTTCGACTGAAGCGTACCGCAAATACGAATCCTTGGCATAGCCTTATGTCTGATTTGACTGACGTCATTGAACAGCTAACTTTTTCATGCTGCTTCTGAAGAGTACTTAAATTACAAGTAGAATTATTAACACAAATCATAAACTAATCTTTACGAATATGAAAAAGTGTATCCTTTTATTCATCGGTGCAATCCTTTTTTCGATCGGATCATTTGCACAAACTAACCTAAGTAGTAATTTCACAGTAAACACTACCTTAACAGTAGCGAATAGCCCCTACACGGTTACCAATAATGTAAATATTAACGATGGGGTTACAGTTACTGTTGAAAAAGATGTAGAAATCAGATTTAATTCAGGAAGGTATTTGCAGGTTATTGGAACCTTGAATGCCAAAGGCGCTACATTTACTTCGTCTAGCGCCACTCCCGCAAAAGGAAACTGGGATGGAATCTATGTTTCCTATACCAGTTATAATCCCGGTAGTGTAACACTCGATAGTTGTACCGTTGAATATGCGAGTAATATTTATTGTCGTAACGGACAACTTACATTAAAGAAAACAACCTTGAATAATTTTAGTGCATATGGTATTCAGGTTGAAACCAAAGGAACTTTAAACATTTCGGAAACAACAATTAAGAATACCAACTATCCGATATATTTAAGCGGTCCAGGTATTCTAAAGGCAGGAAGCGGCAATGTTTTAACAGGAAATACATATGATACTGTTTATCTCAACTTCCAGGATATCCCCGGCACTTTCTATATGCCAAATTTAGGTATTCCATATCGATGTAATTATATGAGGGTTACAGAAACCGGCAATCTTATGATTTCGCCGGGAGCCAATCTCTGGTTCGTTAATTGCGAATTTACGGTTCAAGGAAAAATAAAGGCACTTGGAACCAGTGAAAAACCGATCGTTTTCGATATGCATCCGGGAGTCTCCTATTATCTGGGAATAAATATTACAGCAAGTGCAAATGATACAGCCTGTATTTTCAAGAACTGTATTTTTAAAAATGCCAAATACAATAACGATGCCTATGTTGCAATGGGAATTGATGCGGCTTCACCAGATTTCGAAAACTGCAAATTTACAGGCAATTGCCGAAACCTGATGGTTACAGGAATAAGTCAGCCAATTTTTACCAGTTGTGTTTTCGATCCCTCTACCCTACTCAGCGGAGAAAGTTATAATGTGGCGATGGATATGAACTCCAATCTGGATATGAGTACCGATTCAATAAAGTTTAACCCAAATGAATTACAAACTGTCAGAATAATGCCATCAACAGTAATTGACGATGCACATTTAAAAAAGATATCCTTCAAAAATATTGAAAACATTACTTATTGTCTGTATGAAACCACCACGGTACTAGACACAGCTTCACTGGTAATCGATCCGGGTGTTGTGATCAAATGCAGGCAATACAATTCTTTGATTGTTGCAAACGGCACATTAACCGGAATTGGAACTGACAGTGAGCCCATAGTTTTTACCCATCTGGCTGATGATAATTTTGGAAATCCAAAAGATTCGCAAAATAATGGAAATGTCATTCCAGGTAACAGCAATTCAGGCAGGATTGCCATTTACGGTAAAAAAACATCGAAAATTGAAAACTGGAAAATACACTTTGGTGGATATGATTCAAACAATTGGGCAGTGTATGTTTCGCAAGGTAACATTGTAAGTAAATGCGAAATTAAAAACTCCTACCGGGGAATCTATTTTTACGACAATGCTCAGCTTTTGAACAACTCATTTATGAATATAAATTATTTCCCTGTTGGAAGAAAAGTTAATCTTGGAAATCCGGTTTTATTAGGAAATACAGTTTCAAATGTTGGGTACATCGGAATACTTATTGGTGAATTTGCATCTGATTCACCAACACTTAAACCGATGGATTTTGCCGGATTCACCAATGTAGCCTATATTATAGAATCACAGCTATCTATCCCGACCGGGAGTGTAGTATCGGTTGATCCGGGAGTCGTGATTAAATTTAATCAAAGATATTACGGATACCTCTCTGTTAGTGGAGCAATAAAAGCAATTGGAAAAGAAAACAACAAAATCATTTTTACCTGTATCGCAGACGACTCAGCATCCGGCGACACCAACAACAATGGGACCTCAACGGTACCTACAAACTATGATTGGCAAGGTCTGGATTTCACCGGAACGGCAAGTGATACTGAAAATATCCTTAAAAACTGCGAAATCAGATATTGCGGCTATCCCGTTTATTGGGATGGTTCAATACGAATAACCGATTGCCGGGTGGTCATGGATTCAACCAAGGTGAATTTCAGTTACAGCGGTGCGTTGTGCATATTCGGAAATGCAAATCCGGAAATAACCAACAGCCAGTTCTACAACCTAAACAATGCCCCCATTTATATGGATATGTTTTCCAATCCAACTTTTACTGGGAATAAAGTAGCCAATCTCCCAAGAATAGGCTTACGTATTCGTGGGGGGGACATTAGTGGAACTGTACCAATCCGGAGTTTTGCCGGATATGATTCCATCTCCTACATCATTGAAGAAACCATGACCGTTACCAAGGATTTAATTGTACC
>JAUXUF010000224.1 GCA_030684645.1 Bacteroidota bacterium
TTCTATGGTCCAGCGTACCTGGTAATGCTTCATCATGGTCAGGTAGTCCAGGCTTAAATCTGTGGTGAGTATTAAATGCCATTTGGCCCTTTTGCCAAACCTGCTAAAAAATAACTTGACCGGAAATCCTTTATATATCACTTGGATGTGGATGTAGGTTGATTTTAGTTTTCTACAGCGTTTGCCCTTTTTGCACAGCCTCTGCAAGAGTTCGCCGCTGTTTAGTTCCGATCCTTGGCAGGTGTATTTGGCATTCCCCATCTTCATCATGCCGATCAAGTGCACTTTAGCGTCTTTGGCGCATTCCAGCATTCTTTGGCAGGTAAACCAGCTATCCATTAACAGGTAAGTGACGGGCAGTTTTTTACAGGCACTGGCAATCATTTTGATCCCGGTTTCAATTTTGGGTTCATCCAATTTAGCAACACGCCTGGCCCCGGGGCTGCCGGCCGGCCGGCATTTATTATACTGGGCTTTCAATTCACGCTGGGTCAGGCCGTATGGCTTTTCCTGGTTCTTGCCCTTCTCGCGGTGAAAGGAGAAATCCAGGGGGAGAAAGCTTTTGCCGTCATAGAGCCCTAACTGAAGAAGCCTGTACCCTAATTCTGACCGGTGTGTTACATGGTTCCATAAGCGGCCAATACCTTCCATTACCTTGCCCCGTTTGGGCAATAAAGTATCGTCAAGGATTAAATACCGGATACCATCTTTTACGGGTTTGGTTTTTTGTGCAACAAGGGACAGAAAACGTTTGACAAATTTGCCCAAGAGCTTCTCCCAGGCGATGGTTTCCATATTTTTTAAACGGTAATAACCGTCCTTGGCCGAGGGGGACAAGTCCTTCATCCCGGACCGGAGAAAAGCATGGATAGAACCCTTGTTTATAAAAGGGAGAATGATCATCATGGACAACAAACTACCAATTGGATAGCCTTTGGTTTTTAAGACATCTAAGGGACTGTAAACAGACTTGAACTTAAAAAATGAAAGCCAGTTTAAGAAGCTATCTGATAGATATGCTTGAGCATTAAAACGGGTTTTTATTTCTGAAAGGGATAATGTATCTTTAGGTCGCAGCATGGTATTGGGGTTGTTTAGCGACTACAATCTACTGAATTTCAGTTGATTAACCAAAATATCATGCTGCTTTTTGAATTAATATATTACGATTTTACTACCAGTATATTTAGGTATAACACCTGCGAAACTTGAGTATATTATTATGTTAAGTGTAAATTTTAATTATCGGTGAAATGATCAACAAGAAAGTACTCATTTTTTTTATCTTCTTAGTGAAGATATCCAATGCTCAGCAGGTAGTCAGATTATATGACAGCCAGATCCCCAACTCGAAAACAGGGCCAAATGAAGAGCTACAGACATTCAATAAAGTTGTTGATTCATTGACTACAAAGGTGTCGATACCATCACTTACTATTTTTTTGCCGCCTAAAAATCTCGCAAACGGAACAGCTGTTTTAATATGCCCTGGTGGAGGTTACGGAGCACTCCTCACGAAACGGGAGGGGAGTGATGTGGCAAAAGCCTTCACAAAACTAGGCATCACTGCTTTTGTCCTTAAATATCGTCTTCCAAATGATAAAATCATGAAAGACAAATCAATAGGACCCTTACAGGATGCATTGCAAGCCTTAAAAACGGTACGTCTGAATGCCGGTAAATGGAATATTGATATAAACAAGGTAGGGATTATGGGATTCTCTGCCGGGGGGCACCTGGCTTCAACAGCCGGAACTCATTTTGATGCCGGCTTAATTGAAAATTCTGAAAATATAAATCTTCGGCCCGATTTCATGATACTCGTCAATCCTGTGATCAGCTTTTCGGACAGCATTGGTCATATCGGAAGTCGTAAAAATCTTCTGGGAGAATCACCTTCCATGGAAAAAATTAATTTTTTCTCGAATGAACTGCATGTGAATCAGTCAACACCACCAACTTTCCTGGTGCTTGCAGGAGATGATACAGTTGTTCCTCCTGAAAATAGTTTTAGTTTTTATCATGCTTTGAAGAAGAATAAAGTTTCTGCAGAGTTGCATATTTATTCACAGGGGGAGCATGGGTTTT
>JAUXUF010000228.1 GCA_030684645.1 Bacteroidota bacterium
GGATCAAGGCTTTTCCATGAGCCAATTTCAACCGCCTGATTTCCGGCAGCAAACAGGTCAACAATAGCATAAACACTGGAGTTTCCGGTAGTGTCTTTAGCAATATTAGCTGCAATTCTTTTTTTTATGGCTTCCTTCCCCGAAGTCGGTTCTTCATTGCGATTGTAACTAATGGCATCATCGCTGTAATAGGCCACTATCCCATCCACATCTTTAGTTTTTTCAGCTGCGGCGTAAGCATCTTCCAATTTTTGAATTTCAACTCTGACGGAATCCAAATTCAAAGCCTCAGGAGCTTTGGGAGCAGTGTTGCAGGAGGCCAAAAACAAGGCCACCATTGCAAAAAGAGCAGTTAGTTGAGTTTTCATTTTCATGATTATTACCTTTAAGTTAAAAAAATAAAAAATTAAGTTATATATAAATTGTCATGAAGCTATTATTATTGATAATAAATTAATAATGAGTTGCTTATGCCGTTGGCATTTGTATATGTCGTCGGTATTTGTAATGTGGGTGACTTAGAAAGGGCGGGTATAGCATTACCGGAATAATTTTTTATAAATTTTCTGTTGACTAAGAAATACATTTCAGAGCAGGCACGAGCTCACGCCATCGGGAGGCGATAAGAGTTTCAAACTTTTTCAAAATAAAAACATTGAAATTAATTGAATTAGAGGTAATTAAAAATACCGAGTCATTTACTACATGTCCCATTGAACGATTAAAAAATTCTCAGTATTTAAACCACATTTTAGTCCTGAAATAAGCCAATTTGTTTGCGTTATCCTGATACGGTCTTTTTTTGTCCGTTTAGATTCTACGAAGATTATTTTCCCGTTTTTAATTGCCACTACGTCCCAACAGCCTGAATAAGAGCTGGAATTTTCTTTTGCAATCTCTGATAACAAGCTTTCTATTTGGCTATCTAAAAATGGTCGATGGACTTGATTTTTATATTTGTCATCTTTCCATTCGTCTAAACAAATTGGCACTTTCTTACCGTAAGTTTCAACCCAGCGAGCCAACCAACCATCCTTGCGAAAAAGTGTCATAATTGCCAATTCAGCAAACATAGGTTTGTTGTCAAGTTTCACGATCGGTTTGCCGCCAAATGTTTCTTTAACTGGTTCACCAATCCATTTATCAAACGTTATTAAGCATTTAGGGATGTTTACGGTCTTGCCGTATATTATAAATGGTTCGAAGTCGGTCGGTTGAAGATTTTTTGGATACATATTTATTTATCTTCCTAATTGTCTAAGTATGATGTTACCGCTGACGGTTTCGCAGCTACAAGAAGATGGAGATTTCGGAGCACAAAACTGTTTGCCAGC
>JAUXUF010000230.1 GCA_030684645.1 Bacteroidota bacterium
AAATGGCTTTTATAATCTGCCCATCATGGCCTATTCAGCCAAATATGCTTCCAGTTTTTACGGGCCTTTTCGCGAAGCTGCTGAAAGCGCGCCTAAATTCGGGAACCGTGCCACCTACCAGATGGATCCGGCCAATGCCAATGAAGCTTTGCGCGAAGTGGCCCTCGACATTGAAGAGGGCGCCGACATCGTGATGGTGAAACCGGCCTTGAGCTACCTCGATATCATTCAGCGTGTTAAAACGAATTTTAATATCCCGATTGCAGCTTATAACGTGAGCGGCGAATACTCGATGGTGAAAGCAGCTGCTGCCAATGGCTGGATTGATGAAAAAAGAATGGTTCGCGAAATCCTGACTTCCATCAAACGTGCCGGTTCTGACATCATCTTGTCATACCATACTCAGGATATTGTAAAAGAATTATAAAAAACAGTCCCCTTCCCGTTCCCCCAAATGGGGGAACGCTCTCGAAGGCGACCTGATACTTTAATATTCAACAACATGAAAAATTACACTCAGAGCATAGCGGCTTTTCAAGAAGCACAAAAACACATTCCGGGCGGAGTAAATTCTCCGGTCCGTTCGTTTAAAAGTGTTGACGGTGATCCGCTGTTTATTGCCAGCGCCAAAGGTGCCAAAGTGTTCGATATCGACGGACATGAATACATCGACTATGTTGGTTCATGGGGTCCAATGATTTTGGGTCACGCTCATCCGGATGTGATCATGGCCATTCAGAAAACCGCAGCCAAAGGAACCAGTTTTGGCGCCCCAACCCTGCTCGAAACAGAGATGGCCCTGCAAATCAAAAAAATGGTTCCTTCGATCGACAGTGTCCGCATGGTGAACTCCGGAACTGAAGCAACCATGAGCGCCCTCCGGCTGGCACGTGGTTATACTGCCCGTGAATTAGTCATCAAATTTGAAGGTTGCTACCACGGCCACAGCGACAGTTTTCTGATTAAAGCTGGTTCTGGAGCGCTGACTTTTGGAACGCCAAATTCTCCGGGAGTTACATCCGGAACAGCAAAAGATACACTGACTGCACGTTTCAACGATTTGGATTCGGTGAATGAATTATTTGTTCGCTACCCTGAACAGATTGCAGCGCTCATCATCGAACCTGTAACCGGCAACATGGGTGTTGTAATTCCTGAACCGGAATTTATGCAGGGAATCCGGAATTTGTGCACCAAATATGGAACGGTGCTGATTTTCGATGAAGTCATGACCGGATTCCGGCTTTCAAAAGGCGGAGCCCAACAAATACTGGGGATCACTCCCGATCTGACTTGCTTCGGTAAAATCATCGGTGGTGGATTACCCGTTGGAGCTTATGGCGGCAAGCAGGAAATCATGGACAAACTGGCGCCCAAAGGTCCGGTTTACCAGGCCGGAACACTCTCCGGAAATCCGCTTGCAATGGCAGCCGGACTTACCACCCTTAAAATTCTCGACGAAACCGATGGCTTCTACGATATGCTTGAAGAAAAATCGGCGCGTTTGGGTGATGGGATAAAGAAATGCCTTGAAGATTTGAATTTTCCAGGTGTCGTAAACCGTGTCGGCTCCATGTTCACCCTATTCTTTACTGAAGAAACCCAGGTGGATTCGTTTGCCGATGCTTGCCGGTGCAACACAGCCACCTATGCAAGCTATTTTAAAATGGCTCTTGAAAGTGGAATCTATTTAGCGCCATCGCAATTCGAAGCCGGATTTATGTCAGTTGCCCATACCACCAAAAAGATTGACAAAACTATTGAAGCAACATACGAGGCGCTGAAGGCGTTGAAATAGCCCCATCCCCAACCCATCCCCAAAATTGGGAAGGGAGTTTGGGCAGAGAAAATACGGAAAATTTGCTCTTAAAAAAGTAATCTTTCGAACTTGCACAATCAAAAGTCCCCCGGGGGATTAGGGGGCTGAAGCCAAATCAATTTACCGTATCAACTTGATATTCAATAACTACATAAAACTACATAAAACTGGCAGATTTTTTGAAGTAGTAATTGTGCTGTTATGAAATACAATTCGAATTTCAGCGAAAACAGAAAACAATTAAAACTTACGATCATGAAAACAAAAATTAGAATCTTAGTTTTAGCCTTAAGCATAAGCTCTTTTACTGTGCAGGCACAACGCATGGAAACTAATGTTCGTGCAACAAGCTACGACATTAGTGACAACCTGGATTTGGATGCGGTGGCTTCCATTTTTGGTGATTCTGAAAATCTGGAAGACTTCGAACGCAGCCTGAATGATCCGGATAACCGGATTTCGAACCTTGACCTAAATGAAGATGGGTATATTGATTACCTCAGGGTCATTGAAAATTCATCCGACCGCAATTCACTGGTGGTTATTCAGGCGGTTCTCGATGAAGATGTTTATCAGGATGTTGCCACTATTGAGATTGAAAGAGTTCAAAACGGAAATCCCCGCATCCAAATCGTTGGTGACGCATATATCTATGGTCCGGATTATATCATTGAACCTGCCTATATTGGCAATCCTTTGATTTTCTCATTCTTCTGGGGTTCGCGTTACAGCACATGGCATTCACCTTACTATTGGAACTATTATCCGAAATGGTATCGTTATTACAGGCCATATTCTCCTTTTAAATACCGCAGGCATATTTACGCACACATCAATATCGGGAACAAATATCACCGTGCGAACAACCGAAACATTCATTTTTCAGGAGATAATTATAATCACATCCGAAGAAATGATTATGCAACAAGATATCCTAACCGGGCTTTTGAAAATCGTAACGAAGGTTTTAAAAACAGGAAAGAACTGAACGAAAGACGGCCTAACAATCAGGATAGTCGTCAAAGGAATAATGACGTACAACGTTCAAAAGACCAACAATATCAGTACAACAGACCATCCAATTCTGACAGAAATAATCGGCAAAGGAGTGGATATGAAGGCAGACATCCGGCTTCAACGAATCAATCAGGTTCGCCCCAGATCAGGACAAGAGAAAACAGTAATGTAAGATCAAATTCTAATAACGTAAGAATTCAGCCGAATTCAGAATCTGGCAACAGAACAAACAGCAGACCTTCTGTTTCAAGAAGTCAGTCAACATCAAAACCCGTATCTGTAAGAACTCAAAATCGTGTTGAACCAAGCCGGAAAAGTTCTGTTTCAACAGAAAAATCGGCTACCCGATCAACCAGGGAAAGGTCAAATAATCAGGTGAGATCAAATTCAAAGAATGAAAAGAAGTCGGATTCGGTGAAGAAAGAATCTCGTGAAAGACGAAGAACCGAATAACTCAATAAATTATAAATCTAAATTTAAAATACATTGACACAAAATTCAATACTACTAAAAACACTCCGGGGAGAAAAAAATGAACGGCCACCTGTTTGGTTTATGCGTCAGGCAGGAAGGGTATTGCCTTCATACATGAAGATTAAAGAGGATTACACGTTCTGGCAAATGATGCAGAATCCTGAAATTGCTGCAAAAGTTACCCTATTACCAATTGAGGATTTGGGTGTGGATGCAGCCATTCTATTCTCCGACATTCTGGTTATTCCACATGCCCTCGGAATGGGACTCGAATTCAACGACAGTGGCCCTTTGTTCGATCAGCCGCTGGCATTTAGGGAAAACCCACTTAAAGGACTTCATCCGGATCCGACTAAGTTGAATTATATCTATTCGGTCATTGATGAGATCAACCGGACCAAATCACCTGACACTCCGCTTATCGGATTCTGTGGTGCACCGTTGACAGTTCTGCTGTTCATGCTTCAGGGACTGGGCCGTAAGGGCGATTTTCCGGAAGCCATCCGCTTCATATACCAAAACAAGGAAACGACGCGCCAACTGATTGATATTGTTACTGAACTTTCGATCGTTTACACACTTGGACAAATTGATCACGGAATCGACGTATTTCAGTTATTCGATACCCATGCAGGTTTGATTCCTGCTGATTTGTACCAGGAACTGTTTATGCCATCAATCCGGAAAATAGCTGCTGCCGTGAGGGAAGAAGACATCCCGTTTATCTTCTTTCCGAAAGGACTGGGTACCGGAATTGCTCAAATCACACCCGACGATTGCGATTTTCTGAGCATCGACTGGCAAACCTCGCTCGGTACAGCACGGAAATTGGTACACCCGAAAATTGGTTTACAGGGCAATGTTGATCCGCGCCTGTTGTATGCCAGCCAGCATGAAATTGAGAAACAGTTGCAGCCTTACATTGAATTCGGCAAAAATAATCAGAACTGGATTTTCAATCTGGGGCATGGTTTTATGCCGGGAATTTCATTCGAAAATGCACTTTTCCTTGCCGATTGGGTCAAACGAACCGATTGGAAACGTTAAAAAGATCCGAGTTGCGAGTTACGAGCTAAAACCCGAAACCCGCATCACGTAACCCGTAACAATAATATCATGATTAACCGCGAATTACTCGAAAAATACAATCATCCGGTTCCCCGGTACACCAGCTATCCACCAGCCAATTTCTTTACCGAAGAATTCAGCCCGGCCAACTATCTGGATGCAATCGATCAGTCGAATCAGTGGAATCCACAGAACATTTCCATCTATATTCATATTCCGTTTTGCCTGAAAATGTGCTATTTCTGCGGATGCAATTCGTATGCATTAAGGAAGGCTGATGTAATTGATGCCTATATAAAAGCATTAATTCAGGAGATCAAAATGGTGACTTCAAGGCTGGATAAAAACCGGAAGGTCTCGCAGATCCACTATGGTGGAGGTACGCCCAACGCCATTCCGGTGGAATATCTTCAGCAAATTAACGAGTTGCTATTTTCAACGTTCCAGTTTATTCCCGAGCCTGAAATTGCCATCGAAGTCAATCCGGCCTACCTAACTTTCGAGCAGATGACCGGACTTAAAAAAGCCGGTTTCAACCGGTTCAGCCTCGGAATTCAGGATTTTGACACCCAGGTTTTGGATGCAGTGAACCGTGAAAAACCAGGAATGCCGGTGGAAGATATTATTGCTTTCCTGAAACAGGATTCGCCCAACATGGCTGTCAACCTTGATTTCATTTACGGATTGCCCAAACAAACAGCCGCCAATTTTTCGGAAACTATCCGGAAAGCCATCGAGTTGAAACCTGACCGGTTGGTCACTTTTTCTTATGCACACGTGCCATGGGTCAGCAAAATTCAGAAGAAACTTGAAAAAGAAGGACTTCCTGCCAGTGACGAAAAGATCAAAATGTTCGAAGCTGCTTATTCGCTTTTGACACAAAATGGCTACGAAGCTATCGGGCTCGACCATTATGCAAATTCCGGCGATGAACTCGCGCTGGCACGCCGTAACAAGCAGCTTCACCGCAACTTTCAGGGTTATTGTACCCGCCGTACAACAGGACAGGTGTATGCATTCGGGGTAACCGGAATCAGCCAGTTGAGCGGCGTTTATGCGCAAAACACCAAATCGATTGACGATTACATTACCAAAATCAATCAGGGTGAACTGACAACCATCAAAGGATATAAACTGACGGATCAACAGGTGATTGTTCGCGAAGTGATTACTGAACTGATGTGCAACGAACAAATCGTTTGGAATTCGTTGAGCGAAAGGCTTGGATTCTCTTCCGAAGAACTCAAAAAACAAACAACATACAACACTGAGATTCTTGATGGATTTGAGAGTGATGGCCTTATCACCCTTTCCGAAGAAAAAATACAAATTACCCAGCAAGGACAGTTATTTATCCGCAACGTGGCGGCTTCGTTCGATCCGCTGATTCAGGCCGGACAAACTAATTTTTCAAAACCAGTATAATCATGGCAGAATCTGTTAAAACCGAAATCATCATCATTGGCGCCGGATTAACCGGACTAACCATGGCATTCTACCTTAAGAAGGCAGGGATTGACTTCCGGATCATTGAAAAATCAGGTAAAACAGGTGGAGTCGTTCAAACTGTCAGCGAACAAGGATTTGTTTATGAAACCGGCCCTAACACCGGAGTTGTATCGCATGCGGAGATGACCGAATTATTTGAAGATCTTGCTGATAAATGTTCGCTCGAAACGGCTGATCCAAGCGCCAAACGCCGCCTGATATGGAAAAGAGGAATGTGGCACGCTTTGCCTTCCGGACTCTGGTCAGCCATCAATACACCACTTTTCAGTTGGTACGATAAATTCAGGATATTGGGCGAACCCTTCCGCGAAAAAGGTAATAACCCGAACGAAAGTCTGGCTGAACTGGTAAAACGTCGCTTGGGAAAAAGTTACCTCGATTATGCGATTGATCCGTTTATCTCCGGAATATACGCAGGTGACCCGAATAAATTGGTTACCCGGTATGCTTTACCGAAGCTTTATCAACTCGAACAGGAATATGGCAGTTTTATAAAAGGAGCAATAAAAAAAGCTAAACTGCCGAAGATTGAACGTTCGAAAAAAGCTACAAAAGATGTGTTTTCGGCCAAAGGCGGACTTAGCAGGTTGATTGATGCAATGACGGAATCGATTGGATCAGAAAATATTCTCCTGAATGTTCAGGATACCTTGGTTAAGCCAAACGAAAGCGGATTTCAGGTTCAGGCAACCACAGAAAAGCAACTGATTATTTTGGAAACTTCTCATTTAGTTACCACCTGCGGAAGCTATGCGTTGTCCGGTTTATTACCATTTCTGAACGAAGAAGAGATTGTACCGTTCAACGAACTGAAATATGCAGCCGTAACACAGGTTCTGCTCGGATTTAAAACCTGGAAAGGCATGTCGCTGAAAGCTTTTGGCGGATTGGTTCCAGGGAAGGAAAACAAAAATATACTTGGTGTGTTATTTACCTCATCGTTCTTTGAAGGCCGCGCCCCAAAAGGAGGAGCATTATTATCGGTATTCATGGGAGGTACAAAAAGGCCTGATATAATCGGGATGAATGACGAACAAATCAAGTCGCTTCTCGACAATGAACTTCCAAGAATGCTTGGTGACAGAACGTTAAGTCCGGATATGATCCGAATTTGCCGCTACCCGAAAGCCATTCCACAATATGGAGAAAGCACCGGGAAACGTTATGACATGATCGAAAAGCTTCAGCAGAAATACTACGGACTTATTTTAGCAGGAAACATCCGCGATGGTATCGGAATGGCTGATCGGGTGAAACAGGGTCGCACCATTGCAGAAGAGTTGATTGGGAAAATTCAAAGTCATTAATGGTCATCAGAACACCGAAGGTGTTTAATATTCATCACCGCCGGTGAAACCGGTGGATAAACCGAAAAGTTCAACAGCAACCCGGTATCGGGTTGAATAAATTAATAATTCAACCCCTTGACAGGGGTTGTTCTTTTATTTTGCTTTTTAACCCCCAATTTTATGGGGGGGTGATTAATATTGTATCCTCCGGATACGCTCTTTTAAGTTGAAAAAAGAAAGATAACTAAAATAGGAAAATTGTGAACGTAACCCGCACTGCCGCCATCTACAAAAAAATTCAACAAACTATTTGCAGTTCATTGGAAGAAGCTGACGGTTCTGGTCGGTTTAGCGAAGACGCATGGGAAAAAGAAATTGGTTCAGGGCTGACCTGCGTGATGCAAAACGGATCGATCATCGAAAAGGCGGGAGTTAATTTCTCCTGTGTACGTGGAAGTTTCACCGAAAACATGGCAAAACTTTTGGGCGAAGATGCCACAAGTTTTGCAGCTACCGGAATTTCATCGATTATTCACTCCGGAAACCCTTTTGTACCAACCATTCACATGAACGTGCGGTATTTTAATCTCGACAACGGTTCGTCGTGGTTTGGCGGCGGAATCGATCTCACACCCACTTATATCAATCCTGACGAAGCTCAACTGTTTCATCAAACCCTCAAAGACATTTGTGATCGTTACGATATTACCTGGTATCCTGAATGGAAAAACTGGGCCGATGATTATTTCTACCTGCCCCATCGTCATGAAACCCGCGGCATTGGAGGGATTTTTTTCGACCGCATCCAGCCTGCGAATGAGAACGATTTCGAAAAAATGCTGAATCTGACTTCTGATCTGGCCAGAGCATATCCACAAATTTACGGCAACCTGATGAAAGACAACGGTCAAAAGCCGTTTACCGAAGCTCAGAAAAAATGGCAAAAAATACGCCGTGGACGCTATGTTGAATTCAACCTGATACACGATCGTGGCACCAAATTCGGACTGGAATCAGACGGAAACATCGAATCCATCCTGGTAAGTTTACCTGCTGAGGTGGAGTGGGTGTATCAATACCAACCCGAACCGGACAGCCCCGAAGCTCAAACTCAGGAACTGCTGAAAAAAGGAATTGAGTGGGTTTAAAGCTAGCATTCAAACCTTTACTGATATTGAAAATCAATAGTGTCCGGTTAAAATTTTGCATTTTCCCTGAAATGGCTTATTTAGTTTAACCTCTACGAGGTAAGCCGAGTCCGCGGGTTGTTTTTTCTACAATACTAAATCTCCTGCGGAGAACTTTCCGCGTAGCGGATAAAGTCATGTAGAACAACAGAATGAAAAACTAAATTCCGCGTAGCGGATAAACTATAATTTTTACCGGACAACAATGATTGAAAATATACTTCTTGTCTATCCTGACAAATTACCATTTTTATCGAAATTTTAAGTAAATTGAGTTGTTCAATAAAGACATTTAAACAATCCAATTCCGAAAAATACTAAAAATGAATTCAGACACCTCCATCAAACTTTTTGAGAGCAAAAAAATTAGAAGCCATTGGGATACGGAACAGGAAAAATGGTATTTCTCAATAGTGGATATTGTTCAGGTTTTGACTGATCAATCTGATTTTCAAAAAGCGAGAAACTATTGGAAAGTCCTGAAAAACAGACTTACTAAGGAAGGAAATGAAACGGTTACAAATTGTAACCGGTTGAAATTAGTAGCCGAAGACGGTAAATTAAGGGAAACTGATGTGGCTGATGCCCAACAACTACTTAGGCTTATCCAGTCAATTCCCTCTCCCAAAGCCGAACCCTTTAAACAGTGGCTGGCAAAAGTTGGTTACGAACGGATGCAGGAAATATCCGATCCGGAGCAAAGTTTAGACCGGGCCAGGGAAAACTGGCAAAAATTGGGGCGAAGCGAAAAGTGGATTCAACAGCGCATGACCGGTCAGGAAACCCGCAACAAATTAACTGATTATTGGCAGGACGCAGGAATTAAAAAGCAGGATGAATTTGCACTGCTTACCAATATTATTCATCAGGAATGGACAGGCTTATCAGTAAAAAAGCACAAAGAACTTAAAAACTTAAAGTCTCAAAATCTGAGAGACCACATGACCGAAGCCGAGTTGATTTTTACTGCTTTGGCTGAACTTTCAACCCGGCAAATTGCTGAAAGCGAAAAAGCCAAAGGATTACAGAAAAATGCAGTTGCCAGTAAAAAAGGCGGAGCAGTTGCCAAAAATGCACGATTGGAGTTGGAATCAAAAACAGGGAAAAGTGTTGTGACAGGAGAAAATTTCTTGCCACTTGCTGAAAAGAAAAAAGAGATTGAACCAAAAAAGAAATAAACAGAAAAGCTCTCCTTCTCCTATCCCAACCTAATCCTCAAAATCCTTTTCGTTTTGGAAGTAATTTTATAGCGATCATCTAAGCGTTTACCAGCTATCCAAACAACCTGGTTTCCGCTTGCCAAAATCCAGATATTCTCTTTGTCAGGAATGGAATATTTTTCGTCGATAAAAAAGTCACTCAACTTTTTCAGACCTGACATACCAAGGGGTTGAAAATATTCACCTTCGTGCCAGTGCCGTAGAATCAGCGGGAAAACAAGTTGATCCAAATCCAGATCTACTACATTCGAATGAGTTGAAAACCGGAAATCACGGGTCCGCTCCAGCTTTTCAACCGAAAGGTGCACCGGAAAACTCATTTTTATGCAATCTTCATCTATGTAATAAACTTTATCAGGCTTTGTTCCGAAGGGTGAGATGAGCAAATACTCCCGGTCTTTTACCAATCGGTAGGCATCCGAAAAAAATTTACGTCCTGATTCTTTGGTCAACGAACTGACGATATCATCAATCTGCTCAGCCTGAAAACCAAACTCACGAACCAGTTCAAACAGAATTGTTCGCAACGGACTTAATGTTAAAAGTTTATCGATGTGAATCATCGCTCCAAGGTCATCTTCAGAATAAACAAAAGCTTTGATTTCACTCATTCGCTGCTGGAAAAGCTGCCCTGTTTCGTGAAGGTTTCCGATGGTTTTAAGTGCATTTCGTCTGAAGGCAGGATTCACCTGTTCAAGCAAAGGAAGAATCTGCTGACGAATCAAATTTCGTTTGTAAACGGTATCCAGATTACTCGAATCTGACCGGTAATCAATTTTCATTCGTCCGCAGTATTCCAGAATTTCATCACGGTTGGTAAAAAGCATTGGGCGAATGATCCGGCCCGATTTAGGCTGAATACCGCTCAATCCTTTGATACCACTGCCACGCGAAAGGTTGATCAGAAACGTTTCAATCACATCGTCCTGATGATGAGCAGTAGCCAGAAAATCGTAACCGTGTTGATCGAGTAACTCATTGAACCAGTCGTACCGGAGATCACGTGCAGACATTTCAATGGAAATACCTTCCTGTAAAGCAAACTCTTCTGTATTGAAATGTTTGACGTAACAAGCCAGGTTGTGCTGATCGCAATAAGCAGAAACAAACTGCTCATCACCGTCCGATTCCTTTCCCCTCAATCCAAAATTACAATGAGCTACAGCCACCGGAAATCCGGCATTCGTGAACAAATGCAACATCAGCATCGAGTCGGCTCCGCCACTCACCGCCAGCAAAATACGCTGCGAGGAATGAAACAGCTTTTCTTCATGAATGTATTTTAAAAATTGCTCAACCATAGCGTAAATAAGTTCCAAGTTTCAGGTTTAAAGTTCCAAGTTCCAAGTTCCAGTCTGTCCATGCCTAAATAACGTTGATCGATTTAGATTATTCTTCTTTATTTTACTCATCAAAACTAAGAGACTGTTTAAATTTTATTTCAGAGCTATCATTTGTGAGATTTTTTATTCTTCTGAGTTTGGTACATTATCATAGGACTACGTTCCACTTCGTCCTATGCTGTTACAAATCGGGGCTTTGCCCCTTTAAAGTCCTGAAAGGACGACCTGTAAAAGCACAGGGTGAATTCCGTCGAAGACGGTAATCCTGTGGGATAAATTCCAAAATCAAGTTTTTCAAAGAAATTTAAACAATCTCTAATAAAAGCCAAAAACATCCTGAACCTGCACGATCAAACTCCCTTCCCTATTTGGGGAAGCGTTGAGGATGGGGCTTTCACTGCTTCGCCACCAACTCCGCAATCCTGACAATCACTTCCACTGCCTTTTGCATCGACTGAACCGGTACAAATTCGTAGGGACCATGAAAATTATGCCCTCCGGCGAAAATATTGGGGCAAGGCAATCCTTTCCATGAAAGCTGTGCCCCATCAGTTCCGCCACGAATAGCTTTTATTTTAGGTTTGACTCCTACGTCGTTCATGGCCTGTTCTGCCAGATCAACAATGTATTTCACCGGTTCGACCTTTTGTTTCATGTTATAATACTGATCAGTCAACTCAAGAGAAACCGTTCCCTGACCAAACTGCAGATTAACCAGACTGCAGATTTCTTTCAGCAAGTTTTTCTTTGCTTCAAATTTAACAAGGTCATGATCGCGGATGATGTATTCAAGCTTACTTAGCGAAACATTTCCTTCAAAGGAGGTGAGGTGAAAAAAACCTTCATACCCTTCCGTGTGCTCCGGACGTTGATCTGGCGGAAGTGTTTGTATTATCTGAGTGGCGACCAGCATCGAATTAATCATGGTATTTTTTGCCGATCCTGGATGAACACTCCGGCCTTTCACCGAAATTTTTGCACTGGCTGCGTTGAAATTTTCGTATTCAAGTTCACCTATTTCGCCTCCATCCAGGGTATAAGCAAATTCAGCTCCAAATTGTTTCAGGTCAAAATGTTTGGTTCCCTGCCCAACTTCCTCATCAGGGGTAAAGCAAATCCTGATTTGACCATGTTTGATTTCAGGATGACGGATCAAATAATCCATGGCAGAAACAATTTCAGCAATTCCGGCTTTATCGTCGGCTCCCAGCAAGGTTTTTCCATCCGTAGTCAGGATATCCTGTCCAACATATTTCATCAACTCGGGAAAATCCGCCGGACTTAAAATCGTCTTCAACTCCTCATTCAGCACCAACTCTTGTCCCTGGTAATTCTTTACCAGTTGCGGATTTACGTGCTCGCCCGAATAGTCGGGGCTGGTATCCATGTGCGAAATAAAGCCAACCACCGATGTCGGATGATCCAGATTGGATGGCAAAGTAGCAGTTACATAACCAAATTGGTCCCGAACAACATCCTGCAACCCAATTTCGCGAAGCTCATTGGCCAGTTGGTCAGCAAAATCCAATTGGCGATCGGTACTAGGAAAAGTTTTACTTTCAGGATCTGAAGTAGTAAAAACCTTTGCATATCTTAAAAATCTGTCTAAGACTTGTTCCATGGTTAAATAAATGAGATGAAAGATTTGCTGCGCCAATTGCTGAACACATTAATCATTCATCATTAATAATTTATATTTTTTTTTAAACGTCGTCTGAATTAAATTTAAAGCCTAATCGTTTGCCTGTCTGAATCTTTGAATGATAAATTTCGGCATGCATCTGCTCAACAGATGCAATTTTTACCTGATCGTAAGGTGGAACCAGCAAATCAAAATTAGTGGCATACTGAATTGTTGTTTCGATTATTTCCTTGAGATATTCTTTGGTTAATTCATCTTTTTCGAAATCTTTAACGACTTCACCTGATTGTCTTTTCCCTTCAACAAAAAAATGATTTTCGTGGTTCACAAAAATGCGGGTAACCAGGTAGCCCAAATCTTCCATACGGTTATACTTAAATGAATCGGCCAAAAAGTTATAGATGCTGAAAACGCCACAATACGCATTCAACGGATTATTCTTGATGTAGTTTAGTTTCCAGAGTGGATGTTCGCGGTTGAATACGAACACATTGGAATGCATACTGAAAATAAGTAAATCGCCTCCAATCCTGAATTCCGCTTCAAAAAGTCCTTTCTCCTGATAGGCAGGAAGTATATTCTCATAAACCTTATCCTTCAACTTTTCACTGTATTCTTCAGCAAGCTCTTTCAAGACTTCCTTCAGCAATGCAAACGAGCTGACCGTTTTCTGATATACTTCCTGTTTCAGGTTGGTCTTGATGATCATACTTTCCAGCTGATTCTCAACCGTATTTGATGGTTCCATATCGTACAAATTAATTAATTCATAAAAATAAGAAAAGCAGCCAACTTTGACTGCTTTTCCGTACTATGAATTTTAAACTTTTAGTAAGCCAGTGCGAATAAAACCCTTCCTTTCGATGGTTTTCCCGAATACATGCATTTTCCTTCTTCCGGAACCTGATCAAAAGGAATACAGCGGATGGTAGCCTTCGTTTCATCCTTGATTTGCTGTTCAGTTTCGGAAGTTCCATCCCAATGTGCCGAAATAAATCCGCCTTTGTTCAGAAGAACCTCTTTAAACTCATCGTATGTTTCAACCGGGGTGGTCATTTCATTGCGGAAAACCAATGCCTTATTGTAAATATTTTCCTGAATATCAGTCAGCAATTGCTGAATATGCAATTCGATTCCTTCCATCGAAACCACTTGTTTTTCAAGGGTATCCCGGCGGGCAACCTCAACCGTTCCGTTTTCCAGGTCACGCGGGCCAATGGCAATACGAACCGGAACACCTTTCAACTCATATTCGGCAAATTTCCAGCCCGGTTTTTTATTGTCGTTGTCATCGTATTTGACTGAAATACCCAAAACTTTCAGTTTGGCAACAATACTATCCACTTTTTCTGAAATAGCATCCAGTTGTTCTGCTTTATTGAAGATGGGAACAATAACCACCTGAAAAGGAGCCAGTTTCGGAGGAAGGACTAATCCGTTATCGTCTGAATGAGCCATTATTAAAGCACCCATCAAGCGGGTTGAAACACCCCATGAAGTTGCCCACACGAAATCTTCCTTTCCTTCTTTGGTAGCAAACCGAACATCGAATGCTTTGGCAAAATTCTGACCCAGGAAGTGTGAAGTTCCTGATTGCAGCGCTTTTCCATCCTGCATCATGGCTTCAATCGTATAAGTTTCAAGCGCGCCTGCAAAACGTTCGTTCGCCGATTTGGCTCCTTTGATAACAGGCATGGCCATGAAATTTTCGGCAAAAGTTGCATAAACATTAACCATTCTCATGGTTTCCTCCAATGCTTCCTGACTGGTTGCATGTGCGGTATGCCCTTCCTGCCATAAGAATTCGGTTGTACGCAGAAATAAACGGGTGCGCATCTCCCAGCGAACCACATTGGCCCATTGATTGATGAGGAGAGGAAGATCACGATAGGATTGAATCCAGGTTTTATAAGTGCTCCATATAATAGTTTCAGAAGTCGGCCTCACAATTAATTCTTCTTCCAGTTTTGCATCCGGATCAACAATGATCCCTTTTCCATTCGGGTCGTTCATCAGGCGGTAATGCGTAACTACGGCACACTCTTTGGCAAAACCTTCAACATGACTGGCTTCTTTGCTAAAGAAAGATTTTGGTATAAATAATGGGAAATAGGCATTCACATGTCCAGTCTCTTTAAACATCCGGTCAAGTTCAGCTTGTATTTTTTCCCAGATTGCATAACCATAAGGCTTGATGACCATGCATCCTCTGACTGCAGAGTTATCAGCAAGGTCAGCCTTGACAACCAAATCGTTGTACCACTGTGAATAATTTTCGCTTCGGGAAGTCAATTCTTTTGCCATTTTTTAAACTTTTGGTATGGTATTTGCCTTTTTCGTACTAGTTTTATGGGCTACAAAGAAAGTAAAATATTTATTCATTATAAAGGAGGGTTTACTATGAAAACAAAACTTCCAGTCATCGCAATTGTCGCAATTATGGTCAGTGCATGTACTACGGGAACTTACATGGCCAAAACATACGATGATGACATCTATTTCTCTCCCGCAGATGTACCACCCGTCGCAATGGTGGAAAATGAGGCTCCGGTAAAGGAAAAATCAGCAAAAATGAACAATTCTGACAACCGGGATCAAAAAGTCATTATCAGTCAGATGGATAAAAATGCTGATGGATCAACTGCCGTGAACAATTACATCTACCAGCCGAACCAGGAAAACAGGAATTCAGACAATCAGGCCTACAACATGGACAACGAGGAATTGGTTGAATCTGATACCACTGTTTACTACAACGACGACGATGTTAAATATGTGATAAATAATTATTACGACGAAAACGATAACGATATTGATTTCGCTTATCGTATCGGAAGATTCCACAGACCTTATTATTACAGTCCTTTCTTCTATGACGACTGGTCATACGGTTATTATTCTCCATTTTACTCTCCTTATTACTCCGGATTTTACGGTGGATATGATCCCTGGTATTCCATGGGTTGGGGATATCCATACAGCTATTATGGATACTATTCACCTTTTTCCATCGGCTTTGGAGGATATTGGGGCAGTGGGTATGGTGGATATTATGGTGGGTATAATGGCTATTATGGAGGAGGCGGCATCTTCTATAATAATGATCATCAGATTGTCCGGAGAAGATCAACCGACATGAATGTACCTGGGAGCGGATTAAACAACAATCTAATCTACGGAACAAGATCACAGAACCTGAAAGGTGGAAATACTCAAAATCAGTCGGTCGGACAAAGTAATAACGGAACAACACCAAATACCTGGGTTGAAAACGGACATGTCAGAAGCCGCACCATTGATGCTTCAGGCACTAATCAGGATACTAAAAGTGCTACGATAGTCAATGATCGCAGATCAAGTTCGAATACGGCCGGCAGTCAGGTTCAGGAAAGAACTGGTTCACCAAACCAAATGGTTCGCCCTGGAACGAATACCTCCGGAAATGCCCGCAGATCTTATGAACCATCAACTACGGGCAGAACCTATAACCAGGGAAATGTAGTCAGACAGAGCCAGAACTATACGCCCAGCTACAACAAACCAAGAATTGTCAATCAATCGAATTATAATAACAACACATATACACGTCCACGAACATCCGATGGCAGCAACCAGGTCATAAAAAGTGCCAATACAGGCAGAACACAAACCTACAGCGAACCAAGGAGTTCTTCGAGCATGCGTCAAACATACCGTTCCAGCTCATCCTATTCCAGCGGCTCCAGTTCTTCCGGAACCAGAAGTTCTTCCGGGTACAATAGTCCTGCAAGAAGTTCCGGTTCAGACTATAGCGCTCCTGCAAGAAGTTCATCCAATTCCTCTTCCGGAAGTTTTAACTCAGGCGGAAGTTCTTCGGGATCGAGTTCAGGCGGAAATTCAGGTGGTAGTTCAGGTGGCGGTTCAGGCCACAGAAGATAATTCAATACAATAGAAAGAAGACTGAAATCAGACAAACAAATAAATACCGATAACATGAAAAAGTTAATATACACAATCAGTATAGTGCTATTTGCATTCAGCACTTTTGCACAGGATCTGACCGATGCTTTGAGATATTCGAACTATCACATCAGCGGTACTGCCCGTTCAGCTGCCATGGGAAATGCATTTGGAGCGCTTGGTGGCGATTTTTCTTCATTGAGCATTAATCCGGCCGGTGTAGCTGTTTACCGCTCAGGAGAATTTACTTTTACTCCTTCGGTTGATAAGATCAGCATTGATGGAACATACATGGGAAATAAAGCATCCGATTCGAAATATAATGTTGGCGTCAACAATTTAGGTTATGTCACGACCATTCCAACAGGAGAAAACAGCGAAACCGGATTAGTAAGCCTTAGTTTTGGATTAGGCTTTAACAAGTTGGGAAGTTTTTCGATGAATATGCTTGCTGAAGGTGTCAACGCAAACCATTCGCTTTTATCATACTTTACAGATAATGCGAATAGATCGGGACTCAGCTCCAACAATCTTGATCCATATTATGAAAGGTTGGCCTGGGATACTTATCTTTTGAACTACGATGATCAAAACAAGGAATATTATAACGATATCACCGATAACGGATATGGCCAATCGCAACGTAAATCTACCGACCGAAAAGGATCTATTAACGAATATCTTTTATCTTTTGGAGCCAATTTCAACCACAAATTATATGCTGGAGCAACAGTTGGCGTTCACGAAGTTAGCTTCAGGGAAAATGCAAATTTGTATGAATGGGATGCAAAAAACAACATCCCGTATTTCAACGAATTTAATTTCAACACATATTTGAAAACTACCGGTACCGGATATAACCTCAAACTTGGAGTTATTTTCAAACCGAATGACAATTTAAGACTGGGAGCATCCATTCATTCTCCGACTTTCTACAAATTCAATGATGTTTATAACAGCAGCATGAACTCCTCAATAACCTATGTTTCGGACGGAGTAACGGAAAAATATTCAGCCAAACCAGATCAGCAGGGAATTTATGATTATGAAATTCAAACACCCCTAAAAGCCATATTTAGCGGAGCATATGTAATCGGAAAATCCGGTCTGATCAGTGTTGATTATGAAATTGTTGATTATTCAACATCCAAACTGAAACACGGAAGTGACGGATACAATTATTACAATGAAAACACGTCAATTCAAAATGCCTACAAAACAGTTGGCAACCTTCACATTGGCGGCGAATACCGTGTAAATAAAATTTTCAGCCTTCGTGCCGGTTACGAAAACTTCCCGAGTGTTTATCAGGCCAGTTACCTGAATTCGAAAAACATGAACAGTGACACATCATATTCTACCATTTCAGGAGGTTTCGGATTTAAACAAGGTAATTTCTTCCTGGATGCTACTGTAAAACGAATGATGAATGATGAGTATTTAAAACTTTATCCTGGCGCAATTAATTTGGCTAAATACGTTACTGCTCAGGACAATGTCATTTTCACCCTAGGATATAAATTCTGATTCCAGAATACACAAAGAAAAGCCGGTTAAACCATTAGCCGGCTTTTTTTGTGTAATAACTGCCGTTAAACTATCAGGTTTAAATACTACTTTTGAGGTCGAACAATACTGATAATCTTAAGAAAGTTTTTTTTTCAACTTGCTTTACCCTAACTTAGCTAAAACTTACGATCTGAATATGTCCCAATTTATTGAAATCACTTTCGAAACAGCAATGAAATTTTTCGAAGAAGCAGAAGCGAATGGTAGAAGATGGCGTCTCGGAGACTTTTTGACCTCAAAATGGCTTCAAAAAAACAACATTAATTTGGACGATGTCGTTTCCTTCTCAAAAAATATGCCTGACTCAAAAATTGTAGTCATTGGCGAGGGCCTCTCTGAAGGATTCTACATATACTCGCAAAAGCAAAAAACATGTTTTAAATTTGAGCAAAAATTGACTGAAGTTTAATTCAGCAAAAAAACAGGTATGACTTCACCATATGATGACCCGATCGGGCATGCGGTTTATGACTTTCATTTCAATTCCATTGAACGGCCAATAGTCGTCCATTCCAACGATTTTGACGATGACACCATCGAAACATCTTATCTTTTCAGGACATACCAGCAAATGCCCGCATTGGAAAAAAAAGCCATGAGCCTTTGTTCCGGGAAAATATTGGATGTGGGTGCAGGTGCAGGTGCCCATTCAGTTTATCTTCAGGAAAAGGGATTCGGGATTACCTCTTTGGAAACCTCTGCCCTTTGCTGCGAAGTTTTAACGAACCGGAATATTCGGGAGGTCGTTATGCAGGATATTTTCAAATTCAACAATCATACTTTTGATACCATCCTTTTATTGATGAATGGAACCGGAATTGCCGGAACCCTGAGCGGACTGGATGTGCTGTTTCATCACCTGAAATCCCTGCTTAATCCCGGAGGCCAGATTTTGATCGACTCTTCAGACCTGATTTATCTATTTGAACAGGAAGACGGGTCAGTACTGATTCATATTTCAGCTGAGAAATATTACGGTGAACTTACTTTTCAGACCGAATATGAAAACTGGAAAAGCCAGCCCTTTTCCTGGCTATATGTTGATCCTGACAACCTGAAAAATTCCGTAGAAAAAAACCAGCTCAAACTGGATAAAATATACGAAGGAGAACATTACGATTACCTCGCCCGGATAACTTTTAAAAATGAATAATTTGAAAAAGGATCAGGAATACCGGTCACTTTCTCTGCCGGAAGTGGAAATTCTAAAGCAACAAGGTTGCTCAGCGGATGATTGGAATCAAATTTCTGTAAGCGATAAGTTCGTTTTCGAAAATGTCCGGAATGTGCAGTTCTCCGGATCTGTCCAGATTGGCAATAACTACGGAATAGTTGAGTTTAGCGGAGGCATCGTCCGGAATTGCGGAATCTATAATGCAAGCATTCACAACTGCACCATCGGAGACCATGTTTATATCAATCAGATTCCCAATTACATTGCCAATTACGACATCCATGATCATGTGATCCTTGAAAACATTGAACTTTGTTTGGTTGAAAATGAAACCAGCTTCGGCAACGGAATTAAACTGGCAACTCTCGACGAAACAGGTGGTCGCGGAGTCATGATTTACGATAAGTTATCAGCTCATTTAGCTTATTTTTTGGCCTGGTACAAACATCGGCATTGCCTGATCCAGGAACTGGAATCAAAAATTACGGCCTATGCCGATTCGGTAAAGAGTAGCCGGGGAACGATCGGAACCTATTCAGTGATCCGCAATTGCCGGCAAATCAAAAATGTTAAATTTGGGCCATATAGCCAGGTTTTCGGATCCATGCGACTTGAAAACGGATCGGTAAACAGCAACAAATTTGCCCCGGTAATATTGGGCGCCGGAATTTTAGCCGAAAATTTCATTGTTTCTTCAGGAGCCGAAATATCAGACGGGACCATTGTTTCCAATTGTTTTATCGGGCAGGGATGCATTTTGAGCAAACAGTATTCGGCTGAAAATTCGCTGTTTTTCGCTAATTGCCAGGGATTTCATGGCGAAGCATGCTCCATTTTCGGTGGACCATATACCGTAACCCACCATAAATCCACCTTACTGATCGCCGGAATGTTCTCTTTCTGTAATGCGGGCAGCGGTTCGAACCAAAGCAACCACATGTACAAACTGGGGCCGATTCACCATGGAATTGTGGAACGCGGATCAAAAACAACCTCCGATTCATATATTCTCTGGCCGGCAAAGATTGGCGCCTTTACGCTGGTTATGGGCCGGCATTATAAAAATACCGATACTTCGGATCTCCCTTTTTCATACCTGATCGAAAACAAGGACGACAGCTGGATTGCTCCCGGAATCAACCTTCGCAGCGTCGGTACCATCCGCGACGTACTGAAATGGCCGCGACGCGACCGGCGCAAAGATCCTGAAAAACTGGATTGCATCAATTTCAACCTGCTCAGTCCGTTTACCATCAAAAAGATGCAGAAAGGGCTCGAAATCCTGAACAGCCTGAAAGAGATTTCAGGAGAAACTACTGAAGTTTTTGCCTACCGGAATACACTAATCAGTAAAAATGC
The DNA here is from genome assembly GCA_030684645.1 of Bacteroidota bacterium. GTDB lineage: Bacteria > Bacteroidota > Bacteroidia > Bacteroidales > Prolixibacteraceae > Aquipluma. The sequence goes on from JAUXUF010000230.1 coordinate 20,610, forward strand.
CCTTGAAAAAGGAATCGATTTATACGAAAAAGCCATCTATAAATTTCTCGGAAATTCAGTAATTTCGCGACTTGAAAAATGCAATGTTCAAACGCTGGAAGAACTTTTGGAATGTCTGAAACCAATGCATGAAATCGGCCAGGGAGAATGGAGCGATCTGGCAGGTTTAATTGCGCCAAAAACTGAAATCCATAAACTGATTAAAAACATCGAGAAAAAAGAAAAATCAGATTTGACTGAAATCGAACAGGAATTCAAAAACCTTCATGCCAACTATTATGAATACGAATGGATTTGGGCTTCGGAATTACTGGTTGAAAAAACAGGCAAAAAAATTGAAGAGCTCCTGATTAGCGACCTGATCAACCTAATAAAAAAATGGCAGGAAAGTGTCATTGGATTAGATCAAATGTTGTATGAAGATGCAAAAAAGGAATTCAGGTTAGATTCGATGACCGGATTTGGAATGGATGGCAACAAAGCAACCCAAAAACTCGATTTCGAGAAGGTAAGAGGGAACTTTGAAAGCAACGATTTTGTAAATGAAATAGTCAATCACATCCAAAAGAAAACGATTTTAGGCGAGAAGATGCTCGAACGATTAACAAACATTGAAAAATTACATCAAAATAAATTATGAGACTAATTATCCAGGCCAACCACGAATTGACGTCCAAATGGGTTGCCAATTACATCGCCAGAAAGATTATTCTGGCTGCCCCAACTGAAGAAAAACCTTTTGTCATGGGGCTTCCAACAGGATCATCTCCTCTCGGGACATACAACGAACTGATTAAATTGTATAAAAAAGGCATCATGTCATTCCGGAATGTGGTAACCTTTAACATGGACGAATATGTGGGTATTCCCAAAGATCATCCGCAAAGTTATTACACTTTTATGTGGGAAAATTTCTTCAGTCAGATTGACATTCTTCCTGAGAATGCCAACATTTTAAACGGAAATGCTCCGGATATCAAAGCAGAGTGCCAGGCTTATGAAGACAAAATCAAAGCAGTCGGCGGAATCGATCTGTTCTTGGGTGGAATTGGTCCGGATGGACATCTGGCCTTCAATGAACCGGGATCGTCACTGGCATCGCGCACTCGCGACAAAGAGCTGAATTATGACACGAAAGTGGCCAATTCGCGCTTCTTCGGAAACGACATTAACCAGGTTCCGGACTCTTCGCTAACCGTAGGAATTGCTACAGTCATGGATGCCAAAGAGGTTTTGATCATTGTGAATGGCTACAATAAAGCCCGTGCCCTGCAACATGCCGTTGAAGAAGGTGTAAACCACATGTGGACCATCAGCGCACTTCAGCTTCACCCGCGCGGAATGATTGTTTGCGACGAACCCGCCACCTACGAGCTGAAAGTGGGTACCTACAAACATTTTAAATCAATCGAAGAAAAAAATCTCAATCCGGATAGTTTACTGAATTCGGATTTGGTTTGGTAATCTGAAATTATTATCGTTTAGTCAGGGTTTCACTTCAAGTGAAGCCCTGACTTATGTTTGAGACCTAATCATTCCTCAACGCCTGCACCAAATTCTGCTTAAAAGCCATCCGAATAGCCACAAAACTAAACAGTGCACCGCTTACAATAACCAGAACAGAAATGGCAGGCAACCAAATCCAAAGGTTGGAGTAGAGCGAAGAAATCAGCGAAGGCAGTGCGCTCAAAACTGCCGGTATCAGGCCGATGAAAACGGAAACAGTCATTAGAAAAACCTTTTCGTTCATCACCATCCGGAAGATGACTGATTTCCGGAACCCAAGCGACAACAGCAAAGCATATTCGGGAATCTGCTCAAAAGTGATCCGGAAGATTAAAATTCCCAGTCCAAGTGTGCCAATTAAAAGCCCCAGCGCACCCAACATCAGGAAAATATTGAGGTAAGTATTTTCGATGGTGTAAAAATTCAGCAACCGGTCGGTTGTTTTGCCGATTTCAGGACCGTAATTGCGCATTCCGTTCTGCAAATCTTCAGCAACCAAGGTGCTGTTGGCTGTATCAATCAGGAACACATTCGAGCCGCTCACCGACGGAAAAGCCTGGATAAAATGGTTGTCGGCAATAATCACATTCCCCTGGAAAACAGAATTGGCCAAACCGCCAATTAGTTTCAGTTTCAAATCGTGTCCATCTTCAGTTTTATAAATCAGCGTATCGCCAATGTTTTTAATCAATCCCCACTGAATAACGGTTTGGTCGGCAAACGCGGGGATAACGCCACCTGCCAACGTTTTATTCAGCGACAACCACGGATGGCCGGCATCCAAATCGTCGGTTTTAGTAACAAAAGTAAAAGCCGATCGCGCATCGAAAGCCGCCGGATTGCAGGCAATAATGCGTGGCCGCGAAATCCGGTTCAGGTTCAGGCAACTGGCATCGTCGCCCGGCTGCGACTGAAACTGCACCACCTGCGCATCTTCGGGCAGGTTCAGCTCGTCCCTGCCCTGCTTGCTGTTCACATCAAAAAGCACCGGCATGGTCGTTTCCACCAGATAGTCGTAACCGCCCGTTCCCGACGAAGGCAATTCGGCATGCGAAGTCAGATCTTTGCGGTTCAGTCCTGTTGAAACCACCATAAACACGCCCACCGACAGAAAACTTACGATCATCACCGTGCGTTTTCGCTCGCCCGACAAACGTTTCAAAAGCAACGAACGCATCGAAAACGCGGATGAACTTTCGTAACCGGCAATTTTCCGGAGCAGGTAACTGAACAGCAAAATGAGTGCGGGCAACAATCCAAAACCGCTGATAAAGAACATTTCCGGATTAATTTCGCCGCTTCGGAAACCACTCATCAGCAAAACAACGATGGAAACAACCAGCAACCCAAGACCAATCCACAAAGTCAGGCGGCCACTTTTCGCTTTTCCTGAAGTCGCTTTTCGCTGCAAAACGATCACTTCATTTTTCAGGAAACGACTCAAAATCCAGTAAATAACGCCAATGGAAAGCACCGCGATAGTCAAACATCCGGTGATAATGGATTCCGGGCGAATTGAAATGTTGACAATGGAAGTGCGCACAATATCGACCCAAATGGAATTAATCGCTTTTAAAATCAGCTGATTGTAGAATATGCTGAGTGGAATCCCGAGTACGATTCCGGCAAAAACAAATACCGAAGCTTCGGAAACAAAGATTTTGCGAACCGTGCGAAACGAAAAACCGAGAGCGGTCAAGGTTCCGATTTCGGTTCTGCGGAAACCAAGATACAGTTTGAACAGCAGGAAAGCCAGCAGAACCGCGGCAAACAAAACAAAAAAGCTCAATCCGATAAACAGACCGCCAAAATCGGTTCCGTTACTTGCAGCCGAAAGTCCATCCGATTTCGCGTTTTTCACCTCAAAGCCTAATTGCGATGGTCGCAATCCGGCCAGCAATTCATTTTCAAATTCAACCTTTTTCAAACCGTCAATCCGAATAGCTGTTGACTGACCAAAACGGTTTCCCCAGAGTTTTTGCGCCGTTTCGAGCGACACAAAAGCTTTCGGAGTTCCTTTGTGTTGTTTCCAGTAGGCTTCGTCCTGTGGGCGTATTTTCTTCAGATCGACCGGCACACCGGTTTTCCAGTCGCGGCAGTTTCCGGCATCAGAAAGTCCCGGAATCACCGGCATCAGGTTTTGATCGGCCTTTTCGCCGGTCAACGCATATACAGCATTCACCACAAAAGTGGTATCCTTCAAAACCAGTTTTCGCAGTGGTCCAACTTCGAAATACGAAAGTTGTATGGTATCGTTCGCTTTGACGTTAATGTCATCAGCCAGCCATTTACTCACCGTCATTTCATTTCCGGAGAGTTTGGGATCGGACGACACAAACGAATACGGCGTTTGCCTGCCGTTGAGGATAAATTCGTTAATGAAATAGCTGAACACAGCCTGCGATCCGGGAATGTTCTTGGTACAAAACTCTTCCACCACCGGTTCAACAAAAACACGGTCCGAAATCAGCTCGGTGTAATTCAATGCCTGATTCTCCCGAACTTCCAGGTTCACATCGTCCAACGTCCAGCACTTTTGCAGATTCTCAATCAGATCAGCATCCGAAACACCATCGGCAACCAACAGTACATTGGCTTTTTGCTGAAGCCCCATTTGTTCGTTGAGCCATTTCAGGTTTACAAAAACATTGCGTGGCGCGGACTGTATATTCCGCAGGTTAAAATTGCCCAGTTCATCCGGTTTCAGGATTCGCGCAACCGTCACCCGAAACGAAATCGTTGATTCCTGTTCCGAAACAAAAGGTGTATTGGCCGGAAATGTATTCAGTTTATCGACCCGGAGCAAAAACTCGTCGCCCGCTTTTAATCCGGAAAGCGAGGCCAGGTTTTCGTTGATTGCCACCTCATTGTTCTGCAACTGAAACGATTCGGGATAATTGGTAAAATTTCCCATCGTTGCATCGACACCCCAAACGGCTAGTTGGTTCACCCGAAGCTCGCCGCCATTGATCACCCCAAATCCATTCGCCCGAAGTAACGCAGCGGTTTCTGTACCGGTTTTTTCAGCCAATTCAGTGGCCAATTGCTGGCGAAACAATCGCTCTCCGGCCGTAATAACCTGAGAGGTATTTCCCAACCGCTGGACCGTGATTTGCTGCAAACTGTATTTCACCGAGTCGCCAATGATGAGCGCACCCACCAAAATGGCTGTACTAAGTGCAATTCCCAGTACAATCGTCAGGTTTAGTTTCCGGTAATACCAGACAGATTTCAGTATAAGTTTGTATAGCGGCATATCAGATTGTTTTAAACACGAAGGCACAAAGTTGAAATTTAAAGATCCTTTTATAACAGAAATTAGAAAAATGCCCCGAGTCCATATTATCTGTGGCTAAAGCCACCAACTTCACTCACATCTCTGTCCGTCAGCTGAAGCAGACGGCAAAGGATATCGCGTTATATTCAAGATTCGAAACCCGCAACCCGTAACTCGGAACTCTCTTTCAGTTTACCATTTTCAATTCTGTAAATTCGCTCCATTTTTTTGGCAAGATCCATTGAGTGCGTCACCACAATTAGCGTGACACCTTCCTCTTTGTTCAGTTCAACCAGTAAATCGGCCAGTATTCCCGAAGATTTCTGATCGAGCGCTCCGGTAGGTTCGTCGGCCAAAATCAAACCGGGGCGATTAATCAACGCGCGAGCCACAGCCGTTCGCTGACATTCGCCACCCGACAGTTCTGAGGGTTTTTGATGAGCAACTTCAGCCAGTCCCATTCGGTTAATTAGCTTTTGAGCATGTTCGATAGTTTCTTTACCCTGAAGTTTTTTGTCAGTCAGGGTTGGCAAAAGAATATTTTCAAACAGCGTCAGTTGCGGCAACAAATGGTGCAATTGAAAGACGAATCCGATTTTTTCATTCCGGAACTGCGCCAATTGCTGGTCTGTAAATCCCGATAATTTCTGGTTTTCAAAAACCATTTCCCCCGAATCCGGACGATCCAGGGTTCCGATCAGATTCAGTAAAGTGGTTTTACCCGAGCCCGATGGCCCGACAATGGCAATCCGCTCACCGGAATTCACTTCCAGATCAAGCTGATCGAGTATCACCCTGCCTTTGGGAATCTTTCCGGAGAAATAGGATTTGGAGATTTGATTTAATTTAAGAAGCATATATTTTTGTTTATTCAGGACCAAATAAATCTAAACACGAAGGTGTAAATAAAAAAACATAAGCTAAAATTCTTCGTTTAGTTAGCGACAAAACTAACTAACAAGTTGAAATCAGGCTTATGCGAACCGAAGTTACAAAAGATTCATCCAAGGAGCAATCTTTTTAGTTTGGGATTAATTAGCGCAGCGAAAATTGAGGCATGATTTTTTGGACAAACAGTTTTGACATAGTTCGATAAGTCAGAATCCATATCCTGAATTATCAGCAAATTATTTGAAGCAAAACTTTCCAGGCGGCACTTTTATTCCCTGTGACAAAAGCGCCGATGTGGTTCCCCGGAATAACAAATACAAAGGCCGTCCCTAACTAAATGGAGACGGCCTTTGATCGGTTGATTTTATAAATTATTCCGGACAAAGAAACTCATCCACATTTACAGCTGCAATTTTACCGGCTTCGATGGCACGAACCACCAAACTGGCGCCGGCTTCCACGTCGCCACAGGCAAACACTTTTTCGTTCGAAGTTTGCTTTTTAGCATTCACTTTTACGTTACCGCAACCATCGTATTCAATTCCGAGCAGATCCAGTAAACCGTTGTGAACCGGCTGGGTGAAACCCATCGACAACAAAACCAGATCGACATCCACAATTTCAGAAGATCCAGGTTTTTCAGTCATTACCCAACGTCCGGCTTCATCTTTTCCCCAATCCACGCTTACCAGTTCAACTTGTTTTATCTGGCCGTTTTCGCCGATAAACCGTTTGGTTGAAAGGCTCCAGCGGCGTTCACAACCTTCGAGATGCGAACTCGAAGTGCGCAAGGTATTGGGCCAGTATGGCCAGGGGTTATTGTCTGTCCGCGAGGCGGCAGGTTTCGGAAGAATCTCAATCTGTGTTACGCTTCTGGCCTTTTGGCGGATTGAAGTTCCAACACAGTCTGAACCCGTGTCACCTCCGCCAATGACCAACACTTTTTTATCTTTTGCATGAATGTTAAGTTCTTCAGGAATAGTTTCACCTGAAATCCGTTTATTCGACTGGCTTAGAAATTCCATGGCATAATAAACACCCTTCAGATCGCGGCCTTCAATAGGCAAATCACGGGCCTGTTCAGCGCCATTGGCCAGAACTAAAGCATCAAACTGAGCCAGTAATTCATCGTGGGTGATATCAACACCAACCAAAACATTGGTTTTAAAAATGATTCCTTCATCCAGAAAAATGGCCAGACGACGATCAATAACGGTTTTACTCAATTTGAAATCAGGAATACCAAAACGAAGCAATCCGCCTATGGCACTATTTTTTTCGAAAACCGTGACTTCGTGTCCTGACTGGTTCAGTAAATCAGCAGCTGAAAGACCTGCCGGACCAGAACCAATAATCGCAACTTTTTTACCAGTTCGAACTTCAGGAATTCGTGGCTGAACAAAACCAAGATTAAACGCATGTTCAACGGTTGAAGCTTCGTTTTCGCGAATGGTTACAGCTTCATCATGAATGGCCAACACACACGACTTTTCGCAGGGAGCCGGGCATACACGTCCAGTAAATTCAGGGAAGCTGTTGGTTGAATGCAAAACTTCATAAGCAGCTTTCCAGTCGCTTTTGTAAATCAGATCCTGCCATTCCGGAATTTTACTTCCTACCGGGCAGCCCCAGTGGCAAAAAGGAATACCACAATCCATGCAGCGAGATGCCTGGTCAATGCGGTCCTTGTCGTCGAGGGTTTGCTCTACCTCACCGTAATCGTAAATCCTGTCATTTAGCGGACGGTAACCAGCATCTTTCCGTCCTATTGTCATGAAACCTTTTGGATTTCCCATGGTAATTGTTTTTTATAAAATTTGATGAAAATTCATATTGAATCTTCATCAGGATAAAGTTCTAAAATTATTTTTACACCTATCCGGAGCCCTAAGCTTTCCCTGCGGGGGAACGGGAAGGGGTTTTTATTCGTGCCGAGCAGGATCGTCTTCGGTTAACTGAAGTTTTTTCTCCAGTTCACGCAGTTTCAATTCTTCCAGCACCTTCTTGTATTCGAACGGAATCACCTTTACAAATTTGGGAAGATATTCATCCCAGTTTGTCAAAATGTTCGCCGCCATTGTACTTTGTGTATATAACAAGTGTTTGTTAATCATATCCTGCAATTCAACGATGTCTGCTTTATCTTCTACCGGTCCCAGTTCGACCAAACCTTTGTTACAGAAATATTCAAAATCGCCTTCCTGATCAAGCACGTAGGCAATACCTCCGCTCATACCGGCAGCAAAATTTCTTCCGGTAGTACCCAATACCACTACCCGGCCACCGGTCATGTATTCGCAGCAATGATCGCCACTGCCTTCAATTACCGTTTTGGCTCCTGAATTCCGAACGCAAAAACGTTCACCGGCTACTCCCCTGATGTAAGCTTCTCCTGAAGTTGCCCCATAAAAAGAAGTATTTCCGACGATGATGTTTTCAGCAGGATTAAAGGTTGAACCAACTGGTGGAACAACAATAATACGGCCACCCGACAAACCTTTTCCAATGTAATCGTTGCAATCGCCCTCAAGCCTGAAACTAATCCCTTTAACCAGGAATGCGCCAAAGCTTTGTCCGGCAGTACCGGCAAAATTTGCCATGATTGTATTGTTTGGAAGTCCTTCTTCACCATATCGTCTGGAAATTTCGCCCGATAACATGGCCCCAATGGTACGGTCAACGTTGCTGATCGGATGTGAAAGCCAGACTTTTTCCTTGCTTTTGATGGCTTTGTTAGCCTCACGGATCAAGGTATGATCGAGGTGATCCTCAATCGATTTGATGTTGGTCAACGTATTTCTGATATCGTGTTTTTTAGCTTCCTCAGGCATGAAAATCAACTTCGAAAAGTCCATTTTTTTCATTTTCCAGTTCAGCACCTCGTTATTTTGTTCAAGCAAATCGGAACGGCCAACAATTTCGTCGAAGGTTGAAAATCCTAATTCAGCCAGATGTTCACGAACTTCTTCGGCAATAAACCGGAAGAAATTTACCACATATTCCGAACGTCCAATAAAACGTTTGCGAAGTGTTTCATCCTGGGTAGCAATACCGGCAGGACAAGTATTCAGGTGACATTTCCGCATCATGATACAACCCAATGTAATCAGGGCTGAGGTTGCGAAACCGAATTCTTCACCCCCTAAAAGTCCGAGTATCACCACATCGCGACCTGTTTTTAATTGACCGTCAACCTGAAGTTTCACACGTCCGCGGAGGTTGTTCATTACCAGTGTTTGTTGTGCTTCGGCAATACCCAGTTCGACTGGCAAACCCCCATATTTTATGGAGCTGGCCGGACTTGCGCCTGTACCACCTTCACATCCGGCAATGATAATCAGGTCGGAAAATGCTTTGGCCACACCGGCAGCAATAGTTCCAACACCGTTTTCAGCAACCAGTTTCACCGAAACTTTTGCCCGTGGGTTGGTCACCTTCAAATCGTAGATCAGCTGTGCCAAATCTTCAATGGAATAAATGTCGTGGTGAGGCGGAGGCGAAATCAGTGTAATTCCCGGAGTTGAATTCCGGAGTTTGGCAATGATTTTATTCACTTTGAAGCCGGGCAACTGTCCGCCTTCACCCGGTTTTGCACCTTGCGCGATTTTTATCTGCAACTCATCGGCATTAATCAGGTAATTGTTGGTCACTCCAAAACGACCCGATGCCACTTGTTTGATGGCGCTGCGTTTGTTGGTTTTGAATCGTTCGGCATCTTCACCACCTTCTCCGGTATTACTTCGACCACCAATTGAATTCAGGGCAACTGCCAGGGCTTCGTGAGCTTCCTTGCTGATTGAACCATATGACATGGCTCCGGTCACAAAGCGTTTCATGATTTCTTCGACAGGTTCAACCTGCGAAATGTCGATCGGATTACGTTTGTATTTCAGGCAACCACGAATAAAGGTTGGTTTTGCATTTTCCTCATCAACCTTTTTACTGAATTCTTTAAACACGCTGTAATCGTTGGTGCGGGTAGCCCACTGCAACAATCCCACTGTCTCGGGATTCCAGGCATGATGTTCGCCATACTTCCGGTAATGGTAAGTTCCGGCACTTTCAAAGTTATTATTGGTCTGGTGTTTTTTCTTTCCATAAGCTTCCTTGTGGAAAAGCAATGACTCCTGACAGATTTCTTCGAAGCCGATTCCACCAAATTTGGAAGCCGTGCCGGTAAAATATTTTTCAATGATTTCGTTGCTCACTCCCAAAGCTTCAAATATCTGACAGCCCTGGTAGCTACGCAGTGTTGAGATGCCCATTTTTGACATGATTTTCAGCAAACCTTTGTCAATGGATTTAATGTAATTGTAACGGGCCTCCGAATATTTCAGGTTAATTTGCCCGCTCTTTACCATGTCATCGATGGCTGCAAAAGCGAGATATGGATTTACAGAGCTGGCCCCATAACCAAACAGCAAAGCAAATTGTGCCACTTCCCGTGCTTCAGCAGTTTCAACAATAATACCGATCTGCATTCTCTTTTGAGTCTGAATCAGGTGATGATGAACGGCTGCAACAGCCAGTAATGAAGGGATTGGCGCATAATCTTCCGAAACCGAGCGATCGGATAGAATGATGAAATTCTTCTGATCGTCAACCGCCTTTTCGGCCAGGTTCAGCATTTTTTCAAATGCTTTTTTGAATCCTTCAACTCCATCCTTCACCGGAAATACCATAGGAATGGTCGAATGTGAAAATTGTTGGTGTTTCAGATCTTTAATTTTTCCAAGATCAGTATTGGTAATGATTGGATCATCAAACTTGATCAAATTGCAATGTTCCGTTGATTCATCAAGAATATTGGAATGCAGCGAACCAATGTAATTGGTCAGAGACATGACCAATCCTTCGCGAATTGAGTCAATTGGTGGATTGGTAACCTGAGCAAATATCTGGCGGAAATAATTAAAAAAACGCTGTGGTTTCTCAGAAAAACAGGCCAAAGGAGTGTCATTACCCATTGAGCTGGTTGGTTCAACTGCGGATACTGCCATTGGTTTAATGAGCATCTCCATGTCTTCTTTCGAATAGCCAAATACTTTCGAATAGGTCAAAAACTGATCACCGAGCGAAGAAGAAACACGCTGTTTCACTTCGATGTCGTCCATAACCAAACGATTTTCTTTCAGCCAGTTACCATAAGGATTCCGTGAACTCAACTGAGCTTTTACCTCTTTATCCGGAATGATAATTCCCAACTTGGTATCGACCAGCAGGATCTTTCCGGGACGCAAGCGCCCTTTTTCTTTGACATCTTCAGGAGCAAATACTTGTACGCCAACTTCCGAGCCCATTACAATCATATCATTTTTGGTGATGATGTACCTGGAAGGACGCAAACCGTTTCGGTCGAGTGTTCCGCCAATGTAACGACCATCGGAAAAAACCATGGAGGCCGGGCCATCCCATGGTTCCATTATCGTTGAATGATATTCATAGAAGGCCTTCAGACTATCCGGAATCGGGTTTTTCGAGTTGAACGATTCAGGAATCATCATGCACAAAGCATGTGGAATTGAACGGCCGGTCATGTGCAAAAATTCAAGTGTATTATCGAAAGAGGCGGAATCGGACTTATTGGGTTCAATAACCGGGAACAACTTTTTCAGGTCGTCGCCAAAAACTTCAGATTTTAGAAGTCCTTCGCGGGCCTGCATCCACATGCGATTGCCTTTTACAGTGTTGATTTCACCGTTGTGAGCCACCATTCGGAAAGGTTGAGCTAAATCCCAGGTTGGGAATGTATTGGTGCTGAAGCGTGAATGAACCAAAGCAATGGCGCTGGTAAATTTCGGATGTGAAAGGTCTTTGAAATATTCCCTTAACTGACCCGATGTAAGCATTCCCTTGTAAATGATTACTTTGGAAGACAAACTCGGAACATAGAATGCACCTTTGTATTTGAGTTTTGATTCCCTGATTTCTCTTTCGGCCTGCTTCCTGGACAAGTATAATTTTTGCTCCAGTATATCCTGTTCCAAATCAGCTTTGACGAAAATCTGTCTCACATATGGTTCAGTCAGCTTGGCAATTTCGCCCGGAGCTGAACTATCAACAGCTACATCGCGGTACTCAATTAGCTCCAGGCCTTCCTGTTTGATGTATTTACTCAGGATATCCTGGCACTGAGCAGCTTCATTTCTGTCCTGGGGTAGAAAAATCAAACCGGTTCCAAACTTACCTGTAGCTGGAATATTTACCTTCAACACTTCTTTAATATATTGATCAGGTATTTGCATTAAAATGCCGGCACCATCACCAGTTTTATTATCAGAACTGGTTGCACCACGGTGTTCCATATTTTCCAGGACTTCTAATCCCCTCTCGATAATGTCGTGCGATTTCTGGCCCTTAATATGAGCTACAAAGCCGATTCCACAATTATCATGCTCATTGGCTGGATCGTACAACCCCTGTGCTTTTGGCAATCCTAAATTCATCATCTTTATTTTTTTATATTTTTTATATTTTTGCAAAAAGCTCTCAAATCCATCAAATATTAATCATTTTGAACAAAACAATCCACAAAAACATAAAAATTATAAGTAAAACTATCCTTTTTTCTTACGAACTGAAAGCGAAAGTAGCGATTTTAATAGAAAATTCCAATTTCAGAAATGGCTGTAAAAGGCAAAAAGTTATCATTTCACGGAAAAATAAAACAAACCAGCCACACATCTAATTAAAATACAATACTTTAAAAGCTTAAACAAGGGAAGTGTTCAAAGGTTGGCTAAAATCAAAAAATAACGTTTAATTAACAGATCTTAGTGGACTATTCAAAATTAGTTTTTTTGTCCCGTCAGGGATTTAATATGGGTAGAAAATGAATTGAAATGCAAAGTTTCGTCCCATCCGGGACGAAATGTTTTTCGATAAACTCTCATTCTACCCACATTTTGTGCCTATGGCACGATCTTTCTATACACAGAATGGTGACCTAACAAATGCGAAATACGAAATATAAAAAATCACTTAGTTTCTATGACCTTCCAAGCAATTTTGCGTATGCTTTTTCTATGTCTTGAAACTCATAAGTCTGAATGATAAGTTTCATCCGGTCTGAAATCTGTTCCAGACAAAGATTACCGAGGCTTCCTTCGTGGGTATGACTAATTTCCCGGCTTGGTTCATAAGTTCCGGCATTGATCTGCCCACCAACTTCTTTATAGGCGTCGCGAAAAGGAACTCCCTGCTGAACCAGTTTATTCACATCTTCAACACTGAAAACGTATTTGTACCGATCGTCAGCCAGTAGATTTGTATTTATGGTCATCTGATCGATGGCAAAACCTGCAATGCTGATGCAATCGAGTAATTCCTGAAATGCGGGAAGGAAAACTTCCTTCAGAATCTGAAGATCGCGAAAATAGCCACTTGGCAGGTTATTGGTCATCAGGCTAATCTGGTATGGAATTGCCTGAATCTTGTTGCAATGCGAACGGACCAACTCAAAAACATCCGGATTTTTCTTGTGTGGCATGATGCTCGAACCGGTAGTCAATTCATCGGGAAGAGCAACAAACCCAAAATTCTGGCTCATGAACAAACAAACATCGTATGCAAATTTAGAGATGGTGGCGGCAATCGACGACATGGCATATGCAACGGTTTTTTCCATCTTTCCACGGCCCATCTGCGCATATATCACATTGTAATTCATCGATTCGAAACCCAATAAATCGGTGGTCATCTGCCGGTCAAGCAGAAAGGATGAACCGTATCCAGCTGCTGAACCTAATGGATTTTGATTGGTGATCTGGTAAGCAGCCTGAAGCAAAACCAGGTCATCGACCAGGCTTTCGGCGTAGGCGCTGAACCACAGGCCAAAGGAAGATGGCATCGCAACCTGTAAATGCGTATAACCTGGCATCAGGTATTGTTTATTGGCTTCAGCCTTTACCATTAATTTATTAAACAGTTCGCTGACAGCTTCAACAAGTTTCTGGATTTCTGCACGTGTAAAAAGTTTGAGATCCAATAAAACCTGGTCGTTACGCGAGCGTCCGCTGTGAATCTTTTTGCCGGTGTCACCCAATTTCCGGGTCAGCATCAATTCAACCTGGGAATGAACATCCTCCACTCCTTCTTCAATCCGGAAATCGCCCTTTTCGATGATTTGGTATATTTGAACCAGTTCATCCTGAAGTTCGACAAGCTCACTTTCCGTAAGTAAACCGATGGCTGCCAGCATTTTGGCATGGGCAATCGATCCCAACACATCGAATTTGGCCAGGTACAAATCCAGCTCGCGGTCTTTTCCAACCGTAAAATTTTCGATGAGCTCATTTACCGTAATTCCTTTATCCCAGAGTTTCATAGTCTGCATATTTATTTTCGAAGCCCAAAGATAAATCAAAATCAACGGTTTTGATAAGGATCCAATCTTTTTCGAAAGATCGGATCCTTATAGTTTCTCCAATAATCTCATTCGGTAAAAATTCATGGCCATTATTCCAGATATTTTATCTTCCGGTCTTTGATCATCTTATCCCATTCGAGCATTTCAAGAAAAATTTATCCACTAAACATATGACTCGAAAACATGGAACCCATGTACTTCGAGTTAAGCGCTAAAAGTGCAGAAGGTAAATCTGCACCAGCCTTAGCAACATTAAGCTGTGGATTTATATTTCAACAATTCCGATGGAAGACATTTTTTACGATCAAAGCATTAACTTTGCTTCAACAAGAACAAATCAGTTCGATCACATTCAGTTTCTGAATATAGAAATCAGTAAAACTGCGTCATAAATCATTTCAGGTGAATCGTTCTATAATCCGAATAGAGAACTAATCTAAAGTAAATAAATACATTTCATATCAGACTGTTAATCAATTTCATAAAAACAATCAATAATACAAACTTATATGTCGGGACACAGCAAATGGTCAACCATTAAACACAAAAAAGGAGCAACTGATTCGAAACGATCCAAGATGTTCTCCAAATTAGTCAAGGAAATAACCGTTGCAGTGAAGGAAGGCGGTTCCGATCCTGATAGTAATCCGCGACTCAGGGTAGCCATTTCGAATGCCAAAGGAGTAAGTATGCCAAAGGACAATATCCAGCGTGCCATCAGTAAAGGAGGGGACAAAGATTCGGCTTCATTTATCGAGTGCACATTCGAAGGTTATGCCAACGGCGGTGTTGCCATTTTCCTCGAAGCTACTACCGATAACCAGCAACGAACCATTGCGAATGTTCGGAGTTATTTCAATAAGAACAACGGCAACCTTGGGACCAATGGCTCATTGAGTTTTATATTCGACCGCAAAGGTATTTTTAACATTCCTCAAGGTACGCTCGATGCCGATGAATTTGAAATGGAAATGATTGAAGCCGGCGCCGAAGATATGCAGTTCGAAGATGGCTATTTTACCGTTACCACTGCCATGGAAAACTTTGGCTCGATGATGAAAAAACTGGAATCGCTGAATATCGAACCGGAGAGTGCACAACTGCAGCGGGTTCCGAAAGAAACCACGGTACTCGATCTTGAAAGTGCCAGGAAAGCAATGCGGCTCATCGAATTGTTTGAAGAAGACGATGATATACAATCCGTTTATCACAACCTTGAGATGACAGATGATCTGATGGAATCTCTTTAGGCAAGTCGAATTAATGCAATAATCAGCATGCTACCCGCCGGGCATTCTGCTTCGTTGACAGGATTCTGATTGCTACCGGGAGAAATGAAGTTTCAGCCAGCGTTAAACTGCATAAGATTACCTAATTCTGCCTTACAAATCATCTTTCACACCTCACCAAAATTTTCTCTGTATCAAGCTTTACAGTTGCAGGAACTTTCAATTTTCCGGGTTCTCCGTCAAAATGTAAAACCTGAGTGTTAGTAATTTCCAGATCAATTTGCCTGGCCTTGTAACAATCTACAAACGGTAATTTAGGGACGAATCCGGCAAAAAGTGCCAATGCAAAAACAGGCATCCATATTTTAGCGAACTTTTTCACGACTACCACATCAATTAATCCATCGGTCATGCTGGCATCCGGAGCAATAAACGCATTATTCCCGAATTGGGATGCATTGGCAAAAGTGATCAGGAACACCGGTTCTTCGATTTGAACACTGTCAATTTTCATCCGAACATCAAGCGGTTTATAAAAGAGACTCTCCTTAACCACTAACTTTACATATCTCAAAAAACCCCGCGATGAGGTCAGACTCATCTGATCCGCTATATGGGCATCGAAACCAATTCCACAGGTACACAGAAAGCGCTGCTCATTCAATTTACATACGTCTAACTGAAGGTTTTTTCCGTTTATTAAAGTGTCTGCACTTTTTCGCATATTCATCGAAATTCCAAGTTCCCGGGCCAATCCATTGCCCGAACCTATCGGAATAATACCCATTGGGATGTTGGAACCAATTAGTCCCTGAGCAACTTCATTTACGGTTCCGTCGCCTCCCACAGCGACCACCAGATCAAAACCGTCAGCTGAAGCTTTTACCGCAAGTTCAGTGGCATGTCCGGGATGATTTGTAAAGGAATATTCAACAGAATAACCTTTCCTCTTTAATATCGGAACAGCAATATCAATAGCCCGGACCCCTTTTTTGTGGCCCGCATTATTGTTGATAATCAGAAATATTTTTTTCTGTGCCGTCATTTGGGATTCTGATGGTTATTATTTTGGGATTTAGGTATGAAAAAATCGATTGAACTTCAGATGCGAGGCAAAAGTAATAAGACCATAGGATTTAGGGCACGTGACCTAAAAATAAATTCGGCACAGAGTTTTTGGTGAATTACATTCCGCTCAAAAAGAAATAGTTCCACTATTCACAATTCAATGCGACAACTAACTGTATTCTATCACAATACCCCTTAATACTTATTCATACCTAAACACAATTTCATCATTTTCGACCTCAACTTTCACTTTGCTGCGTTCTTCCATTCTTCCTGAAAGGATTTCACGGGATAAATCGTTGATCAGGTATTTTTGGAGCATACGTTTTACCGGTCGGGCGCCGTGTGTTGGATCATAACCAACTGCGGCCAGCCAGTCGATGGCTTCTTCCGACATTTCGATGGTAAACTGCTTATTTGGAATACGCTGTATAATCAGGTTGAGCTGCAATTTTACAATGTTTCGTACATCCTTCCGTGTCAGTGGCATAAACATGATCACTTCGTCAATCCGGTTCAGAAATTCGGGCGAAATGGTTTTCCGGAGCATATCGAACAAATCTGTGCGGGTTTGTTCCTCAATTTGAGCGCGATTGTGTTCATTCATCTGCTCAAACCGGTCCTGAATCAGGTGCGAACCCAGGTTCGAAGTCATGATGATGATGGTATTCTTGAAATTGGCTACCCGTCCTTTGTTATCGGTGAGGCGGCCATCGTCGAGCACTTGGAGCAAAACGTTAAAAACATCCGGATGAGCCTTTTCAATTTCGTCAAAAAGGATCACTGAATAAGGTTTACGGCGAACTGCTTCGGTCAATTGACCGCCTTCGTCATAGCCAACGTATCCGGGAGGCGAACCAATGAGCCGGGTCACTGAGAACTTTTCCTGGTATTCCGACATATCAATGCGGGTCAGCATATTATCATCGTCGAACAGGTATTCGGCCAAAGCTTTTGCAAGTTCAGTTTTTCCGACACCGGTCGATCCTAAAAAGATGAAGGACCCAATGGGTCGTTTTTCATCCTGAAGCCCAGCCCTGCTCCGCCGCACAGCATCTGCAACCGCACGGATAGCTTCATGCTGGCCAATCACACGGTGGTGTAGTTCATCTTCGAGATGCAACAATTTTTCGCGCTCACTCTGCAACATCCGGGCGACCGGTATGCCGGTCCAGCGTGAAACAATTTGCGAAATATCTTCCGCATCGACCTCTTCCTTAATCAAATGTTGATCTTTATTGCTGCTTAATTCTGCTTTTAGTTTTTCAATTTCAGATTCTGATTCACGGATTTTGCCGTACCTGATTTCAGCCACACGTCCAAAGTCGCCCGATCGTTCAGCATTTTCAGCTTCCAGTTTCAGCGATTCGATTTCCTGTTTCTTTTGCTGAATACCGTCGATCAGCGATTTTTCGAGTTGCCACTGAGCCCTGAATTTGGATTGTTCCTGTTTGAGATTGGCAATCTCTTCGTTCAGAAAAGAGAGCTTCTTTTCATCTTTCTCGCGTTTGATGGCTTCCCGCTCGATCTCGAACTGCATGATTTTCCGGTCAATTTCATCGAGTTCCTGCGGTACCGAATCCATCTCCAAACGCAAACGTGCAGCGGCTTCGTCCATCAGGTCGATGGCTTTGTCGGGTAAAAACCGTTCGGTGATATACCGTTGTGACAGTTCAACCGAAGCAATGATCGCCTCATCTTTAATCCGGACTTTGTGGTGATTTTCGTACCGTTCCTTAAGTCCGCGCAGGATTGCAATAGCGCTCAGGGTATCCGGTTCGTCCACATTTACAATCTGGAAACGGCGTTCCAGCGCTTTATCTTTTTCGAAATATTTCTGGTATTCATTCAGGGTTGTCGCCCCGATGGCACGCAGTTCACCGCGGGCCAATGCAGGTTTCAGGATATTGGCGGCATCCATGGCCCCTTCGCTTTTACCGGCTCCCACCAGCGTGTGAATTTCGTCGATAAACAGAACAATTTCGCCATCAGCATTGATTACCTCGTTAACGACCGCCTTCAGCCGTTCTTCGAATTCGCCTTTGTATTTGGCCCCGGCAATCAAAGCGCCCATGTCGAGCGAAAAAAGCTGTTTCGATTTCAGGTTTTCTGGTACGTCGCCACGAACAATGCGCTGAGCCAAACCTTCTGCAATGGCAGTCTTCCCTGTTCCAGGCTCGCCAATCAGGATCGGGTTATTTTTGGTTCTTCGGGATAAAATCTGAAGGATGCGCCGGATTTCATCATCACGGCCAATCACTGGATCAAGCTTTCCTTCCCGGGCCCGCTGATTCAGGTTTACCGCAAACCGATTCAGCGAATCAAATTTATCTTCGGCACTCTGGCTATCCACCTTGGCGCCTTTCCGGAGCTCTTTGACCGCGATTTCCAACTCTTTTTTACTAATTCCTGAATCTTTCAGTAAGCGGCTAATGGTATCGCCGGTATCCAAAAGCCCCATCAGGATGTGCTCAACTGAAACAAACTGGTCGTTCATTTCCTGCATGATGGCGATGGACTTTTGCAATGCTTTATTAGCATCCGCCGATAAATAGGGTTCGCCTCCTGTAACTTTGGGATAGCTTTCGACAATGCGGTCGAGCGCCTGCTGAATGACCACTGGATTTGCTCCCAGCTTTTTCAGCAAAAAACCGGTCACATTTTCAGCTTCATGAAAAAGTCCTTTCAGGATATGACCCGTTTCAATGGCTTGCTGCTTATTGCCCTGAGCCACTACAAAAGCATGTTGAACAGCTTCCTGTGATTTGATAGTGAAATTATTGAAGTTCATCTTGTGAAATTGAATGTTTATGGCATAAATGATACGCTGTGCGAGTTTCAATAGTTTTGCCAATTGAAATAACAAAGAGTTGAAGGACAATTTGACCGGGGAATAAATGAGAATAGGAAGTATCTTCTGACAAAGGCCAGCAAATATGGCAATTTTGACATTCCGGGAATAAAAAAAGGGATGAAAACCTTCACCCCTTTTCTCACAAAACCAAACTTATTTCTATGAAAAAAAACTAACCTCTTTCTATTGCTCAGGACAAATATAATCACGGATTACGTTAATACATATGAATCAAAGTTAAAGAAACTTAAAAGATATGATTCGCAGGATTATCAGCAAATTTCTCAGAAGTAAAAAAAGGATGGCCTGTGCCATCCTTTTCTACCTAACCTAACCTAACCTAACCTATTTCTATGAAAAAAACCTAACTTTTTGCTTTTTACTACTCTGCAAAAATACAACCGTTAATCGTTAACTTCTATCAAGGATAGTTAAGTAATGTTAAGATTATTAAGAATTAAAAATGACGAACGGTTTTTTGCTTCATAAAGGAATACTTATATTTGCACCGCTTACCCTGAAAAACAATTTTGATTGTATTTTTTCAAGGGTGTGAAGAGATATTTAAAATACAATAATTTTGCTAATTAAAAAGATATCAATAATTTATAAAATAAAACTCTATGACAAAGTACGTTTATACGTTCGGAAACGGTGCAGCTGAAGGAAAAGCTGATATGAAAAATCTACTCGGAGGTAAAGGTGCGAACCTGGCAGAAATGAACCTCATTGGCGTTCCTGTTCCTCCTGGATTCACTATCACCACTGATGTTTGTACCATTTACAATAAACTGGGTCGGGAACATGTGGTCGAACTTCTTAAAGCTGACGTTGAAGCTGCCATTGCTCAAGTTGAAAAACAAACCGGAGGTAAATTCGGTGATGCAACAAATCCGCTTTTAGTTTCAGTACGTTCAGGCGCACGTGCCTCCATGCCTGGAATGATGGATACCATTCTGAACCTCGGGTTGAATGACACCGTAGTGGAAGGTATGGCCAAAAAGACCAACAACCCACGTTTTGTTTGGGATAGCTACCGCCGTTTTGTACAAATGTATGGCGATGTGGTTCTCGACATGAAACCAACTTCAAAAATCGACATCGATCCTTTCGAAGAAATTTTGGAAGAAGTTAAGCATCAGGAGAATGTTATTAACGACAACGAGCTTTCGGTTGATGCTCTAAAAAAACTGGTAACCAAATTTAAAGCTGCAGTAAAAGCGAAAACTGGCCACGATTTTCCTGAAAGTTCATACGAACAACTTTGGGGAGCCGTTTGTGCAGTGTTCAACAGCTGGATGAATGACCGGGCTATCTATTACCGTCAGCTGAACCAGATTCCTGAAGAATGGGGAACAGCAGTTAGCGTGCAGGCCATGGTATTTGGCAACATGGGACTTACTTCTGCTACAGGGGTATGCTTTAGCCGCGATGCCGGAACTGGTGAAAACATGTTCAATGGCGAATATTTGATCAATGCCCAGGGCGAAGATGTGGTGGCAGGTATTCGTACACCTCAGCAGATCACTATTGAAGGTTCAAAACGCTGGGCTGTACTGGCCGGAGTTTCTGAAGCCGACCGTGCTGCAAAATTTCCATCGCTCCAGGAAGCTATGCCTGAAATGTACAATGAGTTGTTCACCATTCAGAATAAACTTGAAAAATATTTCAAGGATATGCAGGATATGGAATTCACCATTCAGGAAGGTAAAATGTGGATGCTGCAGACCCGTAACGGAAAACGTACCGGCGCTGCCATGGTACAAATTGCCATCGACATGCTTAAAGAAGGATTGATTGATGAAAAAACTGCTCTTCTCCGCGTCGAACCTAATAAATTAGACGAATTATTACACCCTGTTTTCGATAAAAGCGCGATCAAAGCAGCCAAAGTTTTGGCTAAAGGATTACCTGCATCTCCGGGTGCAGCTACCGGCCAGATCGTTTTCTTTGCTGACGAAGCTGAAGAATGGGTAGCACAAGGTAAAAAGGTAGTTTTGGTCCGTATCGAAACTTCTCCTGAAGACCTTCGCGGTATGAACGTGGCCAAAGGTATTCTGACTGCCCGTGGCGGTATGACCTCGCACGCTGCAGTTGTTGCGCGCGGAATGGGTAAATGCTGCGTTTCGGGTGCAGGTGCACTGCAGATTGATTACAAGTTACGCACCATGACAGTTGGCGGAAAGACTTTTCAGGAAGGCGATTTCATCTCACTAAACGGAACCACCGGCGAAGTTTATGAAGGTAAGATTGCAACGATCGATCCTGAACTGAGCGGCTACTTCGGCGAATTAATGACCATTGCCGATAAATATAAACGGATGTCGGTGCGTACCAATGCCGATACACCAAAAGACGCTCAGATTGCCCGCAATTTTGGCGCTCAGGGTATCGGGTTGACCCGTACAGAACACATGTTCTTCGAAGGCGAACGTATTAAAGCCATGCGCGAAATGATCTTAGCCGACGATGTTGCCGGACGCGAACTGGCCCTCGAAAAATTACTGCCTATGCAACGCAGCGACTTTGAGGGTATTTTCGAAGCCATGGCCGGTTATGGTGTAACCATTCGTTTGCTCGATCCGCCACTGCACGAATTTGTTCCTCACGAAGAAGCCAACCAGTTGGAAATGGCCAAAGAAATGGGCATTTCGGTTGAGCAGGTTAAACACAAAGTGGAATCGTTACATGAGTTTAACCCAATGTTGGGCCACCGTGGTTGCCGTTTGGGAATTACTTATCCTGAAATTACCGCCATGCAGTCTCGCGCCATCATCGAAGCTGCACTTAACCTGAAGGCTAAAGGTGTTGATGCCCGTCCGGAAATTATGGTTCCGCTGGTTGGTACAGTAGCCGAGTTGAAAAACCAGACCGAAATCATCCGTGCCACTGCTGAAAAAGTATTTGCTGAAAAAGGCGACCGCATCGACTACCAGGTGGGTACCATGATCGAAATTCCACGTGCGGCTTTAACTGCCGACCACATTGCTGCCGAAGCTGACTTCTTCTCATTCGGAACCAACGATCTAACCCAAATGACTTTGGGTTACTCGCGCGACGATGCCGGAAAATTCTTACCTGACTATCTGAACAGAGGCATCCTGAAACAGGATCCATTCCAGGTGTTGGATCAGAATGGTGTTGGACTCTTGATGGAAATTGGGGTTACACGTGGTCGTTCGGCAAAATCCAATCTGAAAATTGGTATTTGTGGCGAACATGGTGGTGAACCAAGTTCGGTTGAATTCTGTGATAAATTAGGAATGAACTACGTAAGTTGTTCTCCTTATCGCGTGCCGATTGCACGTTTGGCTGCTGCCCAGGCAAACATCAAACACGCCAAATAACAAGAACTGAATTGCTGATAAATCAGCAAACAAACTGAATAAAAAGGGAACAATCCGAAAGGGTTGTTCCCTTTTGCATTTCAGGAAGATTGAAGTTTTTAAACAAGTGTTGGTTTAACACCTTTCTCGCTTGAACTGGGAGGTAAAAATCCGTGTGTGGTAGCGGTTTCTTGATTTGGGCGTTGGGCATTTCTACAGTAACCACTTTCCTGTTTTTGTGGTCAAAAAAAAACAGGAGAACAAACTATTATCATTACGGTATTTTAGATGGAACCATGCTCTTGCAAGGGTTCCTGGTTTTAGTGTTTTACTATCTTACTCACAATTAATATCTATCATTTCCTGAATCGATTTACTGCAAACGGGGCAGAACACATCGATCCGGTGCAGGTTATTCATCAGACAATTAATCCACGGACGGTAAATTCCTTTCGAAACATAACCGCCGCCTTCATAAATGCCAAGTTTTTCATAATTCTCTGACAGAACCGGTGTTGGTATTGTTGGACCTTCGGGCAATAAACTTTTCCATTTTTTACCAAAATCGACCAACGTTGTCAGGTTCGGTTCCCAGGGTTCCACATCGCTCGGATAAAATTCGGAATACTCAACACCCCCCACATATTCATCAGCCAGTCCCGCAAACAAATGACCAAATTCATGGATGTAAATCTTCCCGGATTCATCAACATGATGAGCGGCGCTTATTCCGTAGAAATTATAAATAGCGCCACCTCCATATTTATCGGTATTGGCCAGAATGTAAATGTAATCGTAGGGCGCATTTCCAGCCAAATCGCGTATGCCCTGGAAATCCTTAACCATCAGATAGCGTTCAGAATCGAATGTATAATACGAGCTGTTCAACAGGGTTTTGTTCCAAATATTATCACCGGGAATATCCGGGCCAGATTCCTTCGATGGGGACCAAACACCACGGATATTGAATTTCTTTTTGTTTTCGGAATAAGGGGCATACGAAAAAAAATCTTCTGCAAATTTCAGGCAATCATCCTTGAAAAGCTTTTCCTGATTTTTGGTGTATCCCTCCGGAAGCAGAACGATGTCAACAGATGTAGCTGGATTTCCGGATTTCAGTACATCAAAAACCGGGAGTTTCTCTTGCTCATTTTTTATGAAATGGCTTTTCGGATCAACCGCATATTCGAACTTTTTCTCAAAAATCCCCTTCCGGTTGCGGCTTTGAATGGAAACAACCACCTTCTCGCGGGGGAAAGGCATGATAACCGATTCAGGATAACAGCAGCCGGTAGTTTTTGCTTCCGGCGTAGATTGCCATTCGTCGAATAGGGTGCTATACCCTCGCGAATAGATTAATTCTCCGGAATCGACAGTGTGTACTTCCATCAACTGATTTCCATAACCTTTGGTGTCTATCAGGTTTGTTTGTGAACCTGCCCAGTATGGTTCCTGAATCAGTTCATCAAAGAAAAACCGTTCTGTTTCCACATTTCCGCAATGATAATAATCGAGCCGAAGAGTCTTCGTCTCAAAGACTTTACTGAATTGGGCGTTTGACTGATGGACAATAACCAAAATAAAGGCAATGAATAAAATATGTTTCATTCAAAAAGATTTTAATGAAATAATGGACCAGTCTTCCGGAAATAGTGATGAAGTTAATTCAGGCTAATTCCGGGATATCAAATATAGCAGAATAAAATCCTCAACCAAATGGGCTACAACAGGGTTAATAAATGTAAAATTTCAGTCTTCTTATCGGTTTGTTTGAATGGGTTAATGTTGAATGATTATTTTTGTACTCATGATCTATATCACCGGCATCCTTATAATCGTACTTATACTTGCCTTTTTCGTTCTTAGGAAGAAAGGCATTACTTCTGAAACAACATCGGAGAGTGAAGAAACTCAAAAGCTGGTCGCCTCGGATTGTTGCGGAGCACATGAAATCTGCGAATTCGACGAGTCTATTTTTAAGGAAAAGGAGATCGTTTATTTTAACGACGAAGAACTCGACGAATTGCGTAATGTGCGCGAAGATCAGTTTACGGGCAGACAAATTGATGATTTGAGGGAAGTACTTTACACGCTTCGTCCTGATGAAATCGGCAAATGGCTGACCAGCATTGGTCTCCGTCATATTCATCTGCCAGCCATTCTCCAGCAGGAAGCCCGGCAGTTGATGGCCGAAAAATAGTGTTCCGTTGTATCCATTAAATTCTTATTCAGCGAATCCCCACAAACTTCAATTATAATTTGGTGATTTTCCATCTCATTATCGATCAATTTCCCTATCGTGGGATTGGGTTATCAGGTGCAAGGAATCTTCGTGAAAAAGTCTAATTTCGTTCATCAGTAATAACAGTAAAATATTCAGAATTATGAAACTTAAAGCTTTCCATAAAATCTCATACGGATTGTACCTGGTGGCCTCCGAATATCAGGGTAAAAAGGCCGGATATATTGCCAACACAACTTTCCAGGTAACTTCCGATCCGGAACAACTGGCTATTTCGTGTCATAAAAAAAACCAAACTACCCAAGTTATACTTGATTCAGGCATTTTCTCGGTTTCAGTCCTGAAGAAAGAGGTGAACATGAAAATCATTGGCGACTTTGGTTTTATGTCGTCCACCGATATCGATAAATTCAGCGGAATCAATACCTTCACCGCGAAAACCGGCGCGCCCATCGTAATAGATAGTTCAGTGGCCTGGTTCGATTGCCGGGTAGTGAGGTCGGTCGATCTGGGCTCCCACTACCTGATAATCGGCGAAGTCCTTGATGCCGACGAAATATCGGATGAAGAACCATTGACTTATCAGCATTACCGCGAAAAATACAAAATGTATTCTCCAAAGAATTCGCCGACTTACATCGAGAAATCCATTCTGGATGCTGAACTGTCAGATACTTCAGGAGAAAAAAAGGAAGAGGAACCTGAACATGAACACTTCTTTGACGGTGAAAGTTATGTTTGTGTGATCTGCGGATTCACTTATAATCCTGAAGAAGGCGATCCTGCCATGGGAATTCCTCCCGGAACACGATTCGAAGATTTGCCTGAGGATTACAAATGCCCGATCTGCAATGCGGGGAAAGAATATTTTAAGAAAATCTAGCGTAGGGACAGGACATGTCCGTTCGAAGCAGTTTCTGAAATTTGATTATTTTTACCCACCTAATTATTTGAAAGGATGAACAACAAAAACTATAACATAGGATTGGTTCAGATTTCATTGGATGCAACTCCTGAAGTAAACCTGAAAAAATGTCTGGAATGGATTAGACGGGCTGCTAAACAGGGAGCAAATGTGATATGTTTACCCGAATTATACAGCTCGTTTTACTTTTGCCAGAGCGAAAACCACGATTATTTTGATCTGGCTGAATCCCTTCATAACGATTCCTATCAGGCATTCAGTGCTTTGGCTGCTGAACTGGGTGTGGTTCTGATTGTACCATTCTTCGAACGGAGAGCAGCAGGTTTGTACCATAATTCGGCATACATTATTGACACAGACGGATCAGAAGCCGGTTTGTACCGAAAAATGCACATCCCTGACGACCCCGGTTTTTACGAAAAATTTTATTTCACGCCGGGTGACATCGGATTCAAAGCTTTCGACACTAAAGTCGGGAAAATTGGAACATTGATTTGCTGGGACCAATGGTATCCCGAAGCAGCGCGAATTACAGCGCTTCAGGGTGCCGAAGTACTCTTCTACCCTACTGCCATTGGCTGGCATCCTGCCGAAAAAGAACAATACGGACAGAAACAATACGACGCGTGGCAAACCGTTCAACGCGGACATGCAGTAGCTAACGGCATTTTTGTGGCTGCCTGCAACCGGGTCGGTTTCGAAAAACCTGTTGAAACAACGGCTGGAATTGAGTTCTGGGGAGCTTCGTTTATTGCAGGTCCGCAAGGTGAAATACTGGCGCAAGCCTCACACGACAAGGAAGAAATTATCATGGCCGAAGTTGATTTGACTCTCATGGAAGATGTTCGCCGAAACTGGCCTTTCTTACGCGACCGCCGGATTGATGCTTATGGAGATATTACCAGGAGGTTTATTGATTGATTCCTGAAAGGTCGAAAAACGATGCGATGCACCTTTATCCTATAAAACATGAACTCCACATCCCGACGATTCCCTGCCGAATGGGAAAAACATCAGGCTACTTTATTATCATTTCCTTCTGAAGGCCGCGACTGGCCCGGGAAATACCATGCCATCAAATGGGCATTTGTGGAGATGATCAAAAAAGTGGCCATTTACGAACCGGTTGTTCTGGTTGTGAAATCTGACGAACTGCGCGAAAAAGTAAATGTGATGCTCGAACAGGCACATGTTGATGCTGCTCAGGTCAGTTACATCATCAAAGATACCAACCGCAACTGGATGCGCGATTCGGGTCCGGCAATCGTAAAAACTACTGATGGCGGCAGCGAAGCCATCCGGTTTGGATTTACCGGATGGGCCAAATATAAAAATCACCGAAAAGACCAGGGAATTCCGGCAGCAATTGCCAATCATCTTGGGATTCCATTGACTCCGGCCCTATATAACAACAAATTGGTGGTTCTTGAAGGTGGCTCGATAGATGTCAATGGCTGTGGAACGCTGATTACTACCGAAGAATGTTTGATGGATCCGGTCCAACAGGTACGCAACAAAGGGTTCAAAAAGGAAGATTACGAAAAGGTATTTCAGGAATATTTAGGAGTGACCAACACCATCTGGCTGGGTGAAGGAATCGAAGGAGACGACACGCACGGCCATGTGGATGATATTTGTCGTTTCGTCAACCAAAATACGGTAGTTGCTGTTCAGGAAAAAAACACCAGCGATCCGAACCATTATAAACTGGAAGCCAACCTTGAAATTCTAAAAAATGCCAGGCTCGAAACCGGCGAAAAGCTAAATGTGACGATCATGCCCATGCCTGGCCGTCTCGACTTCGAAGACCTGCGTTTGCCGGCCAGTTACGTGAACTTTTTGGTTACCAACGGTTGCGTGCTCATGCCTACTTTTAACGACAAAAACGACTACAAAGCATTGGGGATTCTCACAGAATTATTTCCTGATCGTGATGTAATTGGCATCAATGCTGTCGATTTGATTTGGGGATTGGGAACTTTACACTGTTTGAGTCACGAAATTGGTAAATAAAATTTCAGTGCTATATTTATTGCGCCAAATTGATTTATTCAGTGATTTTATTCCTCTTTAGAAATTTCATCAATACATAAATCGCGCTGATTATTGCGGTGAAGCTCACAATTCCAATCAGTTCATTTGTTGCCAACTTTGAAAGTACCCACAGAATAATCAGGATTGAAATGACCGGAACCGTAAAACCACCCCATACTCTGAACGTTCCGGATTCTGCCTTTTTTGACAACCTCAACTTAATAAAAGCCAAAGCTACTCCTAGATAGATGAGTAAAACCGAAGCGCTGGAAAGGATAGCCAGTTGTTTAAATTCTCCGGTAATCGAAAAGAAACAACCCATTGTGGCATATAAAATAATTGACCAATAAGGTGTCGCATACCTTTTGTGAATTTTCGACAAGCTATAAGGCAGAATCACCCGGTCGCGGGCTGCACTATAAATTACGCGTGGCATATTTAAAACATCTCCGCTCAAAAATCCAAACATCGAAATTGCTGCGCCCACAAGGATAAGCGTGACGCCAAATGGCCCCATAACATGCTTTGCAACTTCAGCCAGTGGAGCCTCTTTAAACGATGAAAGTGATCCTCCTAAAATCCCCTGTGCAACCAATTGAATGAAAACATAAAGCATAATTACAAAAGAAATACTGATCAGAATAGCTTTGGGGAAAGTCTTCTGCGGATTTTTTACTTCTCCGCCGGTATTTAGACCACTCTCAGCGCCTTGAAAAGCGAAGAAAAGGACAAGCGATACTTGTCCCAGATTATTGGCTGAGGGAACGGAATCCCATACCAGATTGGAAAGGGATATCTTTGTGAATCCTATTAATACCAGAAGGACCAATGGCGTTAATTTAAGGATTGTGGTTATTCCCACCAAGGTTATTCCCTGTTTGACTCCTTTAATATTGATCAGAGCCAGGCCAGTAAAAATGAAAATGAAAAATAAAGCTCTTACGAATTCATCCTTAAAAATGGGTATAAAATAAGCGATAGTTCCGGCAAGTGCATTGGTAACTGCGGCATCTGCCATGATGGTTGCTCCCAGAATGAAAAAATTTACCGTTAAAAATCCAAAATATTTGCCAAAAGCTACTTCAATGTATGAATATGCGCCGCCCGATTGAGTTAATTTGCTACCAACTTCAGCGAAGCAAAGCATAATAAGCATGATCAGGAATCCACAAAAAAGATAGGCAACGATACTGGCGGCGCCAAGTCCTTCGGCCACAATAGCAGGAATCACAAAAATTCCGGCTCCCACAATCAGGTTAATAATATTGGCGCTTAAACCCCAGGTTCCGATTTCCCTTTTTAATCCTTCCGTCGTATTCATGTATCAGTTTTTTTGTTTATCAGCTTTCAAAACAACAAGGAATGGAGACTAAAGGAAATAATAAAATGCAAATATTTGAAATTTGAGGGTAACCTTTTCCTGTAATTGGGAATATACATTAGTCTTGCGTAAACTTTATTGTAATAAAGTAAATCATTCATATAAAACTATCGGATAAAAATGAATACAAAAGGTCGCTATAAGGTCATGTTGGTCTTCCTTTTCACATTAGTCCTCCATGTTTCCACCTATTCACAAATCCATAAGTATTTTATTATTTCCGGAAAAATTATTTCCGAAACTGAATTGGCTGAAAGCAGTTCCGTTCGAATCATCAAAAACAATAAGCTAACCGAATCTCAAATACCAGAACATGGCCGGTTCCGGCTCGAATTAGATTACAATGCTGAATATCAGCTGATCTTTAGCAAGAA
The DNA here is from genome assembly GCA_030684645.1 of Bacteroidota bacterium. GTDB lineage: Bacteria > Bacteroidota > Bacteroidia > Bacteroidales > Prolixibacteraceae > Aquipluma. The sequence continues at coordinate 50,085 of JAUXUF010000230.1, forward strand.
AGGGTCCCGGACCAAAACCATCATCGTGAATACCGCGATTCCTCAGAATCTGATGATCAGACCTGAAAATTTTCCACATTTCTTAATGGCTGTAAAACTGAATGATGTCAATCCTGTTGCATCAAATCCGTACTTTGAAGAGCATACCAATCAGATTTCTTATTCTGAACAAAAAAATTCTTTCCTTCGGGTAGGTTCCTTGTATGATTCAGAATATGCAGAAACAGTTAAACCTGATCAAAATCAAGCACTTCGGTCTCAGAACAACAAATCAAAAATGCAGACCTATCAGGTCTTTTAATAAAAGAGCTTGTTTTCTGATTCGTTTAGATCAGTTAATACATCCACATTCCTTAATAATTCAGGCCATGACTTTCCTGAATGAAGGATATTTCACCATCCTACTCTTTATTTGTTGCATCCTTTCCCGAATAATCATGAACCCAAATACACGTTTTTACATTGATTTGGTTAATTTTACGGGATTTCAGATTTTTTTGAAAGAAATATATGTTGCCACTTTATTATTTCATAGAAAATAAATACATATGCACAAGATTGGTCGGATAGGGATGTGGTTATTTCTGATTTTCATGTTTTCGTTTCAGCTTCCATTACAGGCACAAAGCAAAAAATATTTTGTTATCACTGGCAATATTGCACCTGAAGCAAAAGGACCTGAAAACGGGTCTATTGAAATTACTAAAAACGGGAAGGAAAAATCAACGATTGACATCCCTAAAAATGGCCGGTTTCGGTTCGAACTCGAATTTTTCAATGAGTACAATTTAACCTTCAAATACCCCGGGCATTTCAATAAAATAATCATTGTCTCGACCGTCATTCCTCAGGAAGTTTGGAAACGTGACAACGAGTTTCCGCCATTTCCGGTGGTCATCCAGTTGCTAAAAGAATTTGAAGGAATTGACAAGAGTTTCACCCTAAAACCCTACGGAAGAATATACTACGGGAAAGACATCGACAATTTCGAAAAAGAAAGTTACATCTCCGACATTCAATTTGTAGAACAGATTGAAACGGCCAAGTCACAAGCCAATAAAGTTCAAAAAGAAGCACAGTCGATTTCGAAAGAGAATGCCCAGGAATTAGCCGCTAAACAAAAGAATTTTGACCAGCTGCTCAAAGAGGCAGATGCCCATTATCAGCGTGGCGAATACCAGATGGCTTTATTGAAATACCTGGAGGCTAAAAAATTATTTCCTGAAAAAGCCTATCCGAATGATCGTGTGGCCGAACTTCAGGATTTAGTGAAAGCTCTCGAAAATACTGAAAAGCAAAAGGCAGAACTTGAGCAAAAATACAAGGCTGCCATTGCCAAAGCCAATGGATTTTTCGACCGGAAGAGCTATCCGGAAGCCAGGCCAGGCTATGTAGAAGCCCTTCAATACAAGCCTGGAGATGTTTTTGCCAACGGGAGGATTAACGAAATCGATCAGTTTTTGACTCTTCTTGAAAAGCAAAAGCAATACAAAGACCTGGTCGCCCAGGCCGATATCAACTACCAATCAAAGAATTACGATCAGGCGATCGATTTATACAATCAGGCTAAACAGGCTGTACCCGAAGAACAATACCCGCAAAGTCAGATTAACCTGATCGCTCAGGAAAAACTAAAGCAGGCAACCCTGGCTCAACTTGAAAAAGATTTCAACCTGGCCATTCAGTCGGCCAATGTGTCTTTCCAACAAAAGGATTATCTGCAAGCCCTGAATTCCTACAAGAAAGCACTCAGTATAAAACCTGACAGCAAACTTGCTCAAGATAAAATTGCAGAAACAGAACTTGCCATCGTAGCTGTCGAGACCGACAAAAAATTCCAGGATGCCATTCGTTTAGCTGACCAGGCTCTGACTGCCAATGATTTGCCGCAGGCAAAATTGAACTATCAGGAAGCCCTGAAAATTAAGCCGGCAGAAGCCTATCCAAAAACCAAACTGGCAGAAATCGCCATGACTGAATCGGCAGAAATAAAGTTTAACGGACTGGTAGCTGATGCTGAAAAAGCTTATTCCATCAATAAACTCGACGAAGCTGTAAATCTATTTTCACAGGCGCTGGAAATAAAACCAAGAAATCCGGCCATTCAACAACGGATCAATGACATTCAAATCCTGAAAAAGTCACAACTTGCAGAAAAGGAATATGCTGATTTCATAGCTCAGGCTGATCTTTCGTTCAGCAATGATCAGCTTGACGCCTCGCTTTCGGCATACAACCGGGCACTTTTAATCAAAAAAACAGAAACATATCCCAAAGATCAGATCAAAAAAATCGAAACCTATCAATCGCTGATCCGGAAGGCTGATAAATTGTTCGGTTCGAAAGATTATCCAGGTTCGCTTGGTTCATTAAATGAAGCATTGGTCCAGAAGCCAAAAGATAGTTATGCCTCCGGAAAAATTGCAGAAATCAACAACATCCTGGCTGAAAAGAAAAAGCTGGAAGATCAGAATCTGGCTAAATTGACTGCATACACGGAGGTTTTAAAAAATGCCGACCAGTTGTTTAGCCTGAAAAATTATCCTGAAGCACTGAGTAAAT
>JAUXUF010000235.1 GCA_030684645.1 Bacteroidota bacterium
AACAGAAGCTAACTCAAAAACCGAACTAATTTTAAGGCTGTCGCGATAAAGATGGTCAGCCCAGCCGATCGCCTTTTCATAAATGATCTTCCCATTTTTGGCAACCAGCACATTTCCATTAAAACCTGATCTGCGGTGCAGGTTCCCGACAAAGTCATCGATCCTTTTATCCGCCTTCTGCGGATTATAGATTAATGCAATACTATCTAACTGCTCGTCACTGAGCATTCGTTCCTTTCTTTTTTCTGTGGTAGTCGGATTCGAGCTGCAACCCAGTATTAAAATAAGCAGTGCAAACAGAATCAGGGAGTTACGTAAATTATAGATCATTGAGATTGTTAGCGTTTATAATTAAATGCCGGAAATTAGAAAATATTATAATCAGGCCGGTAAAAGAGTTATACACAAACCTGATTTTCTGGTTTTAAATTTCGAACCCAGCATCAAAAAATATGAATTATTGCCAGCAACACTAGGTAAAAAAATCTAAATTTGCAGCAAAACAATAAATCCTATTCCAATGACTTACAGAGTAGAACACGATACCATGGGCGAAGTCAATGTGCCTGCTGATAAATACTGGGGTGCACAAACCGAGCGCTCGAGAAATAATTTTAAGATCGGACCTGAAGCCTCCATGCCGAAAGAGATCATTGAAGCTTTTGCTTACCTGAAAAAAGCTGCTGCATTTACGAATACCGACAGCGGTATTTTGTCTGCAGAAAAACGCGACCTGATCGCGAAGGTTTGTGATGAGATCCTGGAAGGCAAACTCGCTTCAGAATTTCCGCTGGTGATCTGGCAAACAGGATCCGGTACACAGTCGAACATGAATATGAACGAGGTTATTGCTAATCGCTCACATGTTCTGCAGGGAAATCAGCTTGGAGAAGGTACAAGCTTTGTACATCCCAATGATGATGTGAACAAGTCACAGTCTTCTAACGATACCTTCCCAACGGCCATGCATATTGCAGCTTATAAAATGGTTTCTGAACGTACTATACCTGGTATTGAAAAACTCCGGGATGCACTTCAGCAAAAGGTCGAAAAATTTAAGGATGTGGTCAAGATAGGACGCACCCACCTGATGGACGCCACCCCATTAACTTTAGGCCAGGAATTTTCGGGTTATGTTTCCCAGCTCAACCATGGCCTGAAAGCACTCCGAAATACCCTTGACCATTTATCTGAACTGGCCTTAGGCGGAACCGCTTTAGGTACAGGAATCAATA
>JAUXUF010000236.1 GCA_030684645.1 Bacteroidota bacterium
TATTCTGACGATAGAATAACTGCTCGTAATTTGGATATAGTTCATAAACACCCATATCGATTACAGCTTTGGAAGATGCCATCGCATCTGCATATTTACCCAGGTAAAGTTCCAGTCTGGCCTTTAATGCCAGTGCAGAACCTTTTGTCATATGCCCTTTTGCCACAATATTATTCTGGGTGGGAAGGATCTTGCTGATCTTGTCGAGCTCATCCAGAATGAACGCATAGATTTGGGCAACCGGGGTACGGGCCGGTAATTCAGAGGAAGCTGTTGTTTTTGTTATCAAAGGCATGTCCCCGAAGAACATAGCTTTCAGGAAATAATCATAAGCTCTTAAAAACCGGACTTCTGATTTTAGTTTTTCCTTCAATGCTCCATCAATTGTCATTCCTTCAATATTTTCCAGAAATGAATTGTATTTCCGGATCTGGGCATAGCTGAATACCCTTCCGCCATTTCCTATGGTAACGTTTTGCGGGTTTACAGTTCCGTTCCCAACCTGCTGGTAACCTGTAACGGCCATCCAGCTATAGTCGTTGTCGGTCATCGCATCCCGCATGACCACATCCATACCATTGTCCCAGCCACGATAAGCACCTGCCAGGGCCATATTGATATCACTTTCTGTTTTCCAGAAAGTTGCCCCACTTAATTGATCATTAGGTACGGCATCCAGAAATTTGTCAGTACAGGAAGCCATTCCCAAACTGAGAAATATCACTGAAAATATATATTTAAATTTTTTCATAACCTTAATTTTCTATTAAAACAATTTAATAATGCTGATCTAAGAAATCAGAAGTTTACATTAAGACCAACCGTGTAGAATTTTACCTGAGGATAGCTCCAGCCTGCAGCACCTCCAAATATGTGTCCGTGGAATGCAGTATTATTTGCTTCCGGATCGTATCCATCAGGGAACTTAGTGAATGTCAGAAGATTTTCACCGCTCACATAAATCCTGGCTCGTGACATAAATGCCTTTTTTGCCAAAGAAGACGGTAAAGTATATCCAAGCTGGATATTTTTCATTCTCAGATAAGATGCATCATGTATTGAAAATCCGCTGGCAACCACATTTTTTCCTCCTGCTCCTCCTTCCAGTTGTGTTTTAGGGAAATAGCCTTGTTTTACCACAACTCCATTTTGTACGATCATCCGGTCAAGGTGCATGCTCAATGCTTTACCGTTACGCATGAACGGCATATAACCACGAACCCTCAGGTACCTGGACACATCTTCAGTACCATGGAAAAAAGTTGAGAAATCAAATCCTTTATATCTGAAACCAAGGTTCATTCCATAAGTGAATTTTGGAACAGGGTTTCCGAGAATAACCCGGTCACTTCCGTCAATCTTACCATCACCGTTCTGATCCTTGAATCTCAAGTCTCCGGCACCGACATTCGGATTATGAACTGCACCTGCCTTTGCTTCTGCATCGCTCTGGAAATATCCGATCCACTCATATCCTATATAAGAATTCCATGGAGTGCCTTTCTCTCTTACAATTGCACCACCTTCACCGGCAACATCGAAAATATCCCTGCTGAAATACTTTTCAACATTGTTCTTGTTGTATGAACCATTCAGTGAGACATCAAACTGGAATTCACCTTTCATTTTGGAATATCTCATTTCAGTTTCGATACCCTTATTGCTCATTGCACCGTAATTTACAGTGGGAGCTGGAAGACAGAATGTTCCTGATACCGGGACAACAGTCAGATTATCATCAGTATATCTGTCATAGGCATCAATA
>JAUXUF010000240.1 GCA_030684645.1 Bacteroidota bacterium
TCCGGTTTTCAGGCGAAGCAAACATTGAAGTTGAGTTGATTCCATTCCCTGAGCTTCAGGAACATGCAGCAAATAAAGCCAACAACAAAGCCTTATCGGCCAATAAGGTAACGGTTAAAAATATTCTGTTTTTGGATTTACAAACTACTTCCGTACTCGAAAATACACCTTCTCCGGTTCGTTGCATGATTACCCGCAGCGGTGATTATAAGGATGATCTGGTTATTTCATTATCAGGCTCAGTAGCTGGTCAAGTTACCATTCCTGCAACAGTAACCATTCCTGCCAACCAGTCGTCCTTTGTATTTTACCTTAGCCCGGTAAACAATGCAGTTCTGGAAGGGCCAAGAGATGTTAATATAACAGCTAGTGCGGTAAATTACACTAATGCAGTAAAATCAATCACAATTCTTGATGATGAAATCCCTACGGTTACTGCCCTGTTAAGTAAAAATACCGCAACAGAGGGAGAAACAATTACATTAACAGTTTCCCGCGATCTGGTTACAAACCAGCCTCTGACCGTAAGTCTTTCAACTAACAAAGCTTCACAGTGGACTTTTCCTGCTTCCGTGGTTATACCGGCAAATACCGCATCAGCTAATATGCTGGTTAGCATTACCGATGATAAAGTTCCTGAACTAAAAAATGATGCGAATATTTATGCCAGTTCTGCCGGGTTTACTAACGGTCAGGTAACTGCCAGTATAATAGATAATGATGTTCCGGAGGTAAGCATTCAATTACTATCTGATACCGTTTCGGAGTCGGCCGGAGTTTATGCCACCTGGGGAATAATCAAACGGGTGAAAGGTGACGATATAATCACCGTGAATTTAACTTCCAGTCTCCCAAATGCGCTTCTTTTCCCTGCCAGCATTTCGTTGCCAAAAGGAGCCATGGAATTAAAATTCAACATTGGAGTAATAGACAATGTTGATGTGGATGGATACCGGAAAGTGATTCTTTCCGGATCAGTTTTTATTTCAGCATGCAATTGCGGAACTACTGCGGAAAATGGAGGAGTAGTATCCGCTAATCTGGTTATTGCCGACAATGATGGGCCTTCACTTTCAGTCTCCGTCCTTCCGGTTTCGCTGCCCGAAGGAAAGCTGAATGCAGGAACTTTAACCATCTCGCGCAACACGCCAACAACTGATGCATTGGCGATAACCATTTCGCATAATGATCCAACAGAAGTAAATATTCAAACTTCAGCCACCATTCTGGCTGGACAAAAGTTTGTTCAGGTTCCGATTAACACGATCGATGACAACATCGAAGATGGAAATCAGATGGTATCCATTCAGGCCAGTGCACCGACATTTTCATCAGGATTTGGGTATGTCTTTGTAACCGACCTGAATAAACCAGATATGGAAATCACCGATATTGCAGTAAACAAGAGTGCCGCGGCCACTAACGAAGTCATTGAAGTTACCGGGTCGGCATTAAACAGCGGTTTTGCGACTGCTCCTTCAGGAGTAAAAATGAACTTCTATTGTTCGAAGGACAAAACCATTGATACCAACGATATTCTGCTTGGTGAATTTACATTTCCATCGCCCATCGCAAAAAATACAACGGCCAATTTCATGAAGACGGTGGATGTTCCGGATCAAACTGGGAATTATTTTATAATTGCAAAAATCAATCCTGCCGAAACAATTACGGAGTTGGTTTATTTTAATAATGTTTCGGATGCGGTAGCTTTAACCATTACTCCGGAATACAACGCTACGGCTATTGCCGACAAAATTCTTTACCTGCCAAACACAACAATTCCCATTCATGGGGCTGCCCTAAACAACAAGAGTGAAAAAATTCCGAATGTGGATGTTGATGTTTATGTCATAGTTAGCGGAACACGCAGGGAAATAAAAGCAAAAACAAACAATCTTGGTGAATACACTGTAGATTTTGCTCCAAATAGCAATGAATCGGGACATTATACAATCGGAGCTAGTTTCCCGAAACAGAATCTTAGTGCCGCACAAGATGCTTTCGACATCCCAGGGATTAAACTGGAATCAGCTTCAGATATCATTTGGGATATGAAACAAGGTCAATTATTAACTGGGAAAATAGCCGTAACAAACACCAGCGAAGCGCCATTAAACCAAGTATTCATTAAAGCAGACAAGCTGCCTTTAGGTTGTCAGATTAAATTTGATACAATAACAGTACTTGCAGGAAATCAAACCAAAGAATTCCATTTCACCCTGAAAGCAACTGAATTAACCAGCGGTCAGGATTATGAAAAGATAAACTTCCAGGTAAAATCCAGTGAAGGAATTACTACCGATTTCCCGGCATACTACTATTGTCAGGCTTTGCAAGCACAGTTGAAAGCTGATCCAGCGAGCATCAATACTACCATGACCAAAGGAAAATCGAGGCTTTACGAACTGCATATTTACAACAACGGCGCTGGCGAAACAGGAACGGTGACCATTAGTTTACCCAATGTTAACTGGATGACATTGGTAAGCCCGGTGACCATTGCAAATTTGGCGCCTCAAGATACGGCAAAGGTTGTTTTAAACCTCTCACCAACTGCCGACGTTCCATTAAATACGCCAATTTCGGGAAGTATTGCTGTCAATTGTGGCAATGGCAATGGTGTATCGGTACCTTATCTTTTTGAAGTAGTTTCAGAAGAAACCGGAGGATTAAGAGTGGATGTAATTGACGAATACACCTATTTTACAGAAGCCAAGCCACATGTTAAAAATGCTCATGTGGTGGTCCGTCATCCTTTCTCCGGAAAAATTATGGCTGACGGATTTACCGGCGATGACGGCACATTCTCAGTCGGCAATCTGCCGGAAGGTGCATACTATCTGAATGTTGATGCCGATAAACACCAAAGCTTCCAGACCACCATCACAATTGATCCTGGACGGATAAATGAACAAAGCGTATTCATAAGTTTTCAGGCAATTACTTATACCTGGGAAGTGGTACCAACCGGAATACAGGATAACTATGAAGTTCAGTTGGTGATGAAATACGAAACCAATGTGCCGGTTCCGGTGGTAATCGTAGAAATGCCTGATACAATGCCGCAGCTCATAAATGATGAAACCTATCCATTTTTGGTTACCTTGACAAATAAAGGATTAATAACTGCTTTAGACGTACAGATTATATTTCCTCAGGACGATATGGAATATGAGTTTGTAACTAATTACACTAAAATGAATCTTCTGGCACATCAGTCTATTCAGGTTCCGGTGGTGATGAAGAGAAAAACCATACTCAAATCAGGTGAATCTGATCAATCAACCACTTTAACTCTCCAATGTCAGCAGAATGTTGTAACTCTTTACGGATGGGAATGCAGGGATTACTTATGGCAACAATCAACGCACAGTATTACTTTTTCTCAAAGGAATTGTTTGGGAGATCTGCTATTATTATTACCATTACCTAATCCTCCAAAGCCTCCAAAGAGAGGACCAATTGTTACAATTATTGACGAACCCCAGAGACTTTATCCATATGAAGTACCAACAGAAAATTGCGACAATTGCCAAATTGAAATGGCTCTTACTATTCTAGGCTGCACATTTGATCTATTAGGTTTTAAATTACTTGATTTAGCAGTAAATGGCACTTCATGTCTCAAAGATTTTGGTGATCTTGAAATATCTCTTTTGGATGCTTTTATGTGTGGAGTTGGATTTATTCCAGTTATTGGTTGTATTTCTGACATAGTAAATACTGCTATTGTATGTTATAACGAACCTCCTTTATTTTTAAAAAAACTAAAGAATGGCACAACAGGCAATATGCCTCCAATCCTAAAACAGTCAATACATGATTTGGAATATATTCTTTATAAACATGATGCTGAGATTGCATGGATTAGCGAATTTATAGGAAGTATGGATTGGCAGTCGAAAGAAAGTTTTGTCGATTTCGCTAAACTGATAGACCCTTTCACAAAAGGGAAAAATCAGATTCAATCAGCTGATCTTCTTTTGATTCAGCAAAGCATGGCCGGGACCGACATTACTTCTGGCGAAATCAGTGCATTTGCAACCCGATGGAACAATACAATGATTGCCTGGAACCTGAATGTTTTCGTTCCCACAGTTGATCATCCGAACATTATTAACAATAACCTACTGAAAGAGTATGCTCATAAAACTGATTCAGTCCAACATTATGCCCTTTCCCGGGGATACGCTTCAGTTGGCGATATGTCTACTCAGGCAATTGCAGACGTTAATGAGCAGGTTGAAAACGGGCGCAGTTCAGTTTGTGCTTCTGTTAGCATTAACATTACCCAAAAAGTGGTTATGACCCGTGAAGCCTTTGAAGGAACACTGACCATTTTTAACGGCAATACGACCACTGCGATGAAGGAAATCAAATTGAACCTTGAAATTCGCGACGAAAACGGGGTTTTAAGCAACGACCTTTTCCAGATTGATACAAAAGCACTGTCAATACTTACCGGAATTGATGGTACAGGAACACTTGGCGCCGATGAAAAAGGGAGTGCAACAGTATTGTTTATTCCAACAAAAGGGGCCGCGCCAACCGTACCGAAAAGCTACTCGTTTGGCGGTTCATTCTCCTACCTCGATCCGTTTACAGGTGTAACGGTTACCAAACCTTTGTTCCCGGTTACACTCGACGTGAATCCGAGTCCTGATCTTTACCTGCATTACTTTATGCAACGTGATATTTTGGGCGATGATGCATTGACCACCCCAACTATTGAACCTATCGTTCCGGCTGAATTTGCTGTGATGATTCAAAATAACGGATTTGGCGTAGCCCAGAATGTTCGCATCGAAAGTGCCCAGCCCAAAATTGTGGAAAACGAAAAAGGGTTGGCCATCAATTTTGCATTAATCGGGTCGAACCTAAACGGTCAGCCACGTCAGTTGGGTTTGACCAACATCGATTTTGGTAACATCGCACCGAAAAAGGCAGCCATCGGGCAATGGTGGTTTACCAGCGATCTGTTGGGTCATTTCATTTCGTACGAAGCCAAAGTAACCCATTTGGATAGCCGCGGAAATCCGGATATCAGCCTGATTAGCGGAGCGACACTGCACGAACTGATCCGTAGTGTCCGGGTATATTCCGGAGTCGAAGATGGAATTAATGATTTTCTGGTTAACGAAGTTCAGGATGCGAAAGAATTTCCTGATGTCATTTACCTTTCCAATGGTGGAGTTCTCGACGTTTATCCGGCTCCTTCAGAAAGTACTACCGGAAACATTGCCTCCGGAAATCATGAGATCGAATTGTTGGTCACTCCTAAACAGATAGGCTGGAACTACATCAAATTCGCTGATCCGGGAGATGGCAAATATAACATTGCAAGCGTTACCAGAGAGGATGGCCAGGTTATTCCGCTGGATAATGTGTGGCAAACCTTTGTCACTTTGCCCGACGGAAAAGAACCTGTATATGAAAACATGATGCATTTTCTGGATGTATTTGCGGCGAACACAACTCAAAAATACACCATCCGGTTTACGGCCAAAGACCAGAATCCTCCTGAAATTGTGCGGTTTGACAATGTTCCGGCTTCTGCAATAACCTCACCATTAACTTCAGTGAATGTGGTATTCAACAAACCGATTGATCCGGCTACCTTCAACTATCAAGATATGACTTTGCGTATTCAGGGCGGACCCGATGTAATGGATAATTCAGTCACCGTCACCCAGCTTGATCCGGTAACCTTTAAGATTGACCTGACCAGTAAATCAATTTCAGACGGATATTATGTACTGACCGTGCAGGCCAGCCAGATTAACAGTCTGACAGGAACTCCGGGACTGGTTGGCAAACAGGCCACCTGGACACAATTCATCAGTATTCCTGCAGTCAGTGAGTTTATTGGTTTGCCAACCAATAACATCGGAGCGCCGATGGATTTCATCATGCTCCGGTTCAATCTTCCTATTGACAAATCAACATTTTTGCCAACCCGGTTAATCTGGAAGAAAGATGGAAAAACAATTTCAGGAACCGTCACAATCACTCCTATGGATACTGAAGGCACATTGTTCCAGATTTCCGGATTGAACTCGTTTATGACTGCCGACGGAAAATATTCACTCACGGTTGATTTGCCAAACATCAAAACGCTGGATGGCATCCCAGGTATATTAACCCAATCGGTTGGATGGGAAATTGACCAGAAACCGCCAGCGGTAAGCAAAATTACACCTTCGACAAATGGTGGATACGACTCGCAGCATAATACTTCATTTACAGTTCTGTTCAGCGAACCGGTTAAGGGCTTCGGAGTTAACTCCCTGGAATTATGGAAAGATGGTCTGAAACAGCCTCTATCACAAGTGAATTTTACGAAGAAGACCGATTCGGAATACCTGTTTACAGAATTCAGGCTGCTCACCTATTCCGAAGGTAAATATGTACTGAAAGTTAAGATGAAGGATATTACTGATTTGGCCGGAAATTCAAGCTCCGATACAACCAGGTATGAATGGATCGTGAAGCGGACTCCGCCAAAGGCAGTGACCAACCTGCACATCACTCCGGACATGGGATATTCGAATATCGACAATGTCACTTCAACACGAATATTGGTTGTCCTAATGACTGTGAACGAACCCAATTCACGGATACAGGTTTATCAAACCGATCAGGTAAATCCAATTCTGCTGGCTGATACGGCGAATGTAAATGCTGGTCAGTTATCGTTGCCGATAAGTCTAAGCTATTCCGGAAATCTAACTTTGCAGGCCTATTGTATCGACAAGTACACCAACCGGATTCTTACAGAAATACCGGTATTTATCGACGAGGCCGCTCTGGTTTCGACCTGGAAAAACGCACCACAGGCAGCACTCCTGGTTCAGCCCGGCTCATTGCAAATCGAATTCTCCGACAAATTGCTCGACGACACCAAACTAAAGGAAAACCTGAAATTTGAGCACGACGGACAATCACTGGGAACCCAAAACCTGAGTATCCTGAAATCAACAGATAAACTCTATGTTTTGTCAGGGATGGACCAGGTTGGAATTGCCGGTGGAATTTACGATCTGACACTTGATGTCAGTAAATTACAAAAGTACACCAGCGGAAAACAGGGAGCATCGGTATCCAAAATTCAATGGAGCATTGTAAATGCCAACAAGGCGCCAAATGCCAATGCAGGGACGAATCAAACGGTGAACGAAGGCGCCTTGGTAACTTTGGACGGATCAGCTTCAACCGACCCGGATAGTGATGCACTAATTTACAGCTGGACAGCTCCTTCAGGAATTACCCTAAGTTCGGCAACAGCAGCCAAACCTGATTTTACAGCTCCGGAAGTTAGTGCCGATCAAACCTATACGTTTAGCCTGATTGTAAACGATGGTAAAGCCAGTTCAACGATCTCGCAAGTTTCGGTAATCGTGAAAAATATCCTGAGTACCCAGACCATCAGCCTGAGTACCGGTTGGAATATCTTCTCAGCCAATGTAATTCCGGAAAACCTGAATATGAAAGATATTTTCCAGCCATTAATTGATGCCGGAAAACTAAAAAAGGTAATGGATGAAGCAGGTCGGGCATTGGAAAATTTTGGCGTATTCGGCGGATGGAAAAACAACATTGGCAATCTGACTATTGGCAAGGGATATAAAGTTTATTTAACCGGACCCGTCGCTTTAAATCTTCTGGGAACACCGGTTTCATTGCCAATGGACATCAATCTGGCTGCTGGCTGGAACATTATTGCATACCCATCAGCTAATCCCCAGGATGCATTGACGATCTTCCAACCTCTGATTGATGCCGGAAAACTGAAAAAAGTGATGGATGAGGCAGGATTTGTCCTTGAAGACTTCGGTGTTTTTGGCGGATGGAAGAACAGCATCGGAAACTTAATACCAAACAAAGGTTACAAGGTGAAAATGCTTTCACCCGGAATATTAACGATACCTGCAGGCGGTACCAAGCTGGCAGTCATTCCATCCGAAATCCTTGCATCGTCGCATTTTCAGAAAGTATTTATCGGAAACGGAACCGATCACATGAACATCAACCTGGTTGACCTGGAAAAAACTGGTTATAAAGCCGGTGACGAAATTGGAATATTCGATGGAAAACTTTGTGTTGGCTCAGCTCAAATCGCTCCCGATCAAATGTTCTCTGATCTAATCAGCATTTCGGCTTCCTGCAATGATGAAATACAGGCTCAACCCGATGGATTTACACCCGGGAACATGATAAGCATACGCTTATTCAGGAACAGCCAGGAATATTTGCTTAAGCCGGAAATGCTGAATAACAGCAAAAGCATCTTTTTAAAAGGAGAATCCATATTTGCACGAACGAATTCAGGATTAGAAACCAATCTAAATAAATTAACTGAATCCGTCACGGTAAAATGTTATCCAAACCCATTTAGCGAACAGATAACCATCGAAATAGCGACTTCTTCCGTCCCAAAACTTGATGTAAAAATATTTGATAATAGTGGACGATTAATTCGTTATCTTTATAAGGGCAATGGCTTTGAAGGTAAAATACTGATCTGGGATGGCAAAAATGATCTGGGTCTGAAAGTGGTTTCCGGAGGATATTTCCTGAAAGTAAATGATAAGGTCGAAAAAATAATTCTAGGGCACTAAGCGATTCAATATTTATTAGCCAGCTATAAATCTAAATAATTAATCTCATGAAAAGGTTTACTTATTTAATCCTGATTCTCCTTCTGACAGCAAACAGTTTTGCTCAGGGACATTTCGTCCTTGCCTTTAGCGACATCGGACAGGATCACATGACCATCAACGTGTTGACTGCTACCATTGGAGGAGTAGCGATGGAAGCAGGCGATGAAATTGCGGCATTCGATGGCACCATTTGTTGTGGCAAAGTCATACTTACACAACCAATAGTTTTCTCTGACATCAATACTTCTGTTGCCATAGCTGCCTCAAGAGATGATGGTTCAGGAAACGGATACACTACCGGTCACACCATTATTTACAAATTTTGGGACGCTAGTAAAAGCAAAGAAATATTGGGGATATCAACCGAATATTTTGATCCGATAACAGGATTTGCAACTACCGCACCTACATATACAATAGGCGAAACAGCCTTTGTAAAACTAACGGTTGCTGCTCCGGTTAATCAAACGCCGGTATCCAATGCCGGTCCCGACCAATCGGTTAATGAAGGTGATCCTGTAAATCTGGATGGTTCAGCTTCTTCCGATCCGGATAGCGATCCCCTCTCCTATGTATGGACTGCTCCGGCTGGAATTACACTGAGTTCAACTACTGTTGCCAAACCAACCTTTACCGCTCCTCAAGTCAACATCGACACTGATTACACCTTTTCCCTGGTCGTGAACGATAGAACCGTAAATTCAGCTGCTGACCAGGTGGTAATCAAAGTTAAGCAGGTAAATAAAATTCCTGTTGCCAATGCCGGAGTCGATCAGTCACTGAATGAAGGTGTTGTAGTTACTCTGGATGGAACAGCATCTTCTGATCCGGATAACAATACCCTGGCTTTTTTATGGACAGCCCCGGCAGGAATTACACTAAGTTCGAACACCGCGATCCAACCAACTTTTACAGCTCCTGAAGTCAACGCTGATACGAATTACACCTTTTCCCTGGTCGTACGCGATGGAATTGCAAATTCACCAACCGATCAGGTTATTATTACGGTAAAGCAAGTCAATAAAGCTCCGGTTGCCAATGCCGGACCCGATCAATCGCCTGTTTCAAACACATTGGTTACCCTCGATGCTTCTGCTTCATCCGATCCTGATAACAATGCCCTGACTTATTTATGGACTGCACCGGCAGGAATTACACTGAGTTCAACGACAGTTGACAGGCCAACCTTCACCGCTCCAATTGTGAATGTCAATACCAACTACAATTTCTCTTTGGTTGTTAGCGATGGAAAGCTGGATTCTCCTTCCGATCAGGTTGTTATTACGGTTAAACCTGTCAATTCGGCCCCCATAGCCAATGCAGGTCCTGATCAGACACAAAACGAAGGAACTTTAGTCACTCTGGATGGAACTGCATCCACTGATACAGATAATGATCCGCTAAATTATCAATGGACAGCGCCCGTAGGAGTTGTATTAAGCTCTGCAACTGTTGCCAAACCTACCTTTACTGCTCCGGAAGTCAACGCCGATATTGATTATACTTTCACACTGGTTGTAAACGATGGCAAAGCTGATTCACCGGCTGATCAGGTAGTTATATCGGTCAAACAGGTAAACAAAGCGCCCTCTTATACTTCAGCGGAACTATTTAACGCCAGGGAAGACGAACCAGTTGAATTTTTACTTGAAGGTACAGATCCCGACAGTAATCCGATCAGTTTTTCAATTGGAAATTTACCTTCATTCTTAACACTGACAAAAAAAACGGATACCTCTGCTACATTATCCGGAACTTTCACCAACAATAATCTGGGCGATAACCAGTTTAACCTGACACTTACGGACGGACTTTTAAACACTCTTGAAATCATTACCATTCATGTAGCTCATGTGGATCATCCACCATATGTAAAAGACTCCATCAAGAATGTTTCGGTTTACAAAAGAGATCCGGATCAGATCATCGATCTTAAATCGGTTTTTGCTGACTACGACCCCAGTGATGTATTGGTTTACAGCGTTTCGTCGAACTCCAACGAACAGGTAGTTAAAGCTACCTTAGCCGGTTCTAATCTGACATTAAGTTTTTCAACCGAAAATACAGGACTTTCGGATATTGTGATTTCAGCCACTTCAAACGGGAAAGAAGTTCAATCCAGATTTAAGGTTGAGGTAAAGATTCCAACCGGGATCAATCCGCTGATTGACATTACTGATGTACAGATTTTTCCGAATCCTACCCAGGGAAATATTCAGCTAAAATTCAGCCAGATTCCAAAAGCAGGAACATGGATAACTGTATCTGATATTTCAGGGAAAATAATTTCCAGATCGTTAGCAGATAACCTGGAAGAAAACCTGAACCTAAAAGAAAACCCGTCTGGTTTGTACTTCATCAGGATTGATCAGAAGATGCCAAAAACCTATAAAATAGTATTGAAATAACCACAACATACAGTTTGAAACACTTAAAAATCTAATCTGCAACCTTTTGAATGAGCATAATTCCGTCCCTCACAGGGAGAATGACGTTTTTTACACGCTGATCATTTTGAACCAAATCATTAAATTCGAGAATTCCACGGGTTTGATCTTCATGAATAGCCGCCGGATCGACCACTTTCCCACTCCATAAAATATTGTCAACCAATAGAAATCCACCCACCGGGATCAGATCGAAAACTAACTGGTAATAATCGCAATATTCGCGCTTGTCGGCATCAATAAAAACCAGGTCGAAAGGATGTTTCAGCAATGGAACAATCTGCTGTGCATCACCGATATGCATCGTAATCCGGTCGCTCACACCTGATTTCATAAAATATTTTTGTGCGATGGGTTCCATTTCGTCATCGATTTCGATGGTGTGGAGTTGCCCTCCTTCAGCCAGACCTTTGGCCAGGCACAAAGCTGAATAGCCGGTGAACGTGCCTATTTCCAAAATGAAATGGGGTTTAATCATGCAACTGATCATGCTCAGAATCTGTCCCTGAAGGTGACCCGACAACATGCGGGAACCAATCATTTTCTGGTTGGTTTCACGGTCTAGCTCACGAAGGAAATCATCTTCCGGCGAAATGTGGGATAAAATATATTGGTCTAGTAAGACAGGATCGGCCATACTACTGGTAAATTAAAATGCTGTTTTGCGACTCATCAAATATTTCGTTGGCAATTTCAAGAATCTCCCGGCTTTCGATGAGTTCAATTTTCTTGAAAATGTTTTCCAACGTATCTACTCGATTAAAAAACAGATAGCTTTTCCCGATCGAAAGCATCAGATCTTCATGGTTTTCTGTAGAAACCGCCAGCTGCCCGATCAATTGTTTTTTTGCCCGGCTCAGTTGTACAACGCCCATCAGGATTTCTTTCATTTTTCTTAATTCCTTGTTCACCAACCACAAAGCCTGATCGAGATTCTCCTTGTCAGTCCCAAAATACACGCTGAATTCGCCGGTGTCGAAATAACCGGTATAGCCCGCTTCTACATTGTAGGCCATTCCGTTACGTTCACGAAGCGCCATATTCAAACGCGAATTCATCGATTGACCGCCCAAAATGTTGTTTAGCAAAACCATCTGCATTCGTTTCGGGCTGAAAATATCGGGCGCCAAGTTGCCGATAATGCAATGCGCCTGAAAGGTGTCTTTCTGAATGACACGTTTTTCAGGTTGATAATTATACACATTCGACCTTTGTTTTACCCTAATTTTCTCCGGAATAGTCCCGAAAAACTTTTCAGCCAAACGGATGAATTTTGCCATAGAAATGTTCCCCACCGAACTCAGAACGATCTGGTCGGTATGGTAGTTTTCATCCATGAATTTCAGGAGACTGGTCTTGTTGAAGGTTTTAATCAGCTCGGGAGTACCCAGAATATTGCGGGCAATTGGATGTCCATCGAACAAAATTTCATCGAATTCATCAAAAATCAATTCCGAAGGACTGTCTTTATACGAGTTTATTTCTTCGATCACCACCTCTTTTTCACGTTCCAGTTCTTTAGCCGGGAAAGTACTATTAAACAGGATGTCGCTGATCAATTCCATGGAGCGTTGGTAATATTCACTTAGGAAAGTAGCATAAACTGCTGTTTCTTCTTTGGTTGTATATGCATTTAACTCGCCGCCAACATCTTCGATGCGGTTTAAAATATGAAATGCTTTCCGCTTCAGGGTTCCTTTAAAAATCACGTGCTCAATAAAATGAGCGATGCCTTGTTCGCCAGCTTCTTCATCCCTCGATCCGGTATTGAGGAGGACGCCAAAATGGGAAACAGGAGATTTTGTTTCCTGATGGATGATCCGGATACCATTCTTTAAAACGAAAGTTTGCATCATTTTCCTGAAAAATTGATAAATTTTTGGTCTGCAAAAGTATGAAAAAGAAATGGTTCGACACCCTGACCAAAATAAATGCAGGAGTTGACTCCATTTTTTTTGTAGTTTAAATATTTGGGCTATATTTGCAACCCGAAAGCGAAACAGATTAGCCTCATGCGATCTCTGCAAGCTTCCGGAAAAGTCCGCACCGGACTCAAAATGGTGCCATAGCTCAGTTGGTAGAGCAATGGACTGAAAATCCATGTGTCCCTGGTTCAAATCCAGGTGGCACCACAAAGGGAAGCAAATTGCTTCCCTTTGTTTTTTAACCTTCTTCCAAAAACCCTAAATTTCGTTTCAGTCCTTCAAACCGTGTCCGTTTCACTGCAGAATTCCTGAATAGCGCGTTGAACAAGTGTTTGTCCATACTTTTCCATTCATTTTGGGTCAGGTTCATCAATTGAAAATTGGGGGTAAATGCAGGTTCATGGTGTGTTTCAGATTTCAAATTCCAGGGGCACACATCCTGGCAAATGTCGCATCCAAATACACGGTTTTCGAACTTCCCTTTCAACTCCGGATCAATTTCTCCCCGATTCTCAATGGTCTGGTAAGAAATGCATCGCCGGGCATCCAAAACAAAAGGCGCTACCAAAGCCTGGGTTGGACAGGCATCGATGCAGCGGGTGCAGTTTCCACAGTGATTTCGAATTACTTTATTATCGGCAGGCAATTCCAGATCAATGATCAGCTCGCCGATAAAAAAGAAACTGCCATGTTCGGTCGAAATGAGGTTGGTATTTTTCCCGATCCAGCCCAAACCTGCCCGGGCTGCCCATGCCCGGTCCAAAACCGGCGCCGAATCAACCAGGCACCGGCCTTCGCAAGGTGCAATTTCAGACTGAATAAATTTCAGCAACTCACCCAGTTTATCTTTCATCACAAAATGGTAATCGGCGCCATAGGCGTATTTAGAAAGTATGGGGGCATCCGGATCAACTTGTTTTTCAGAGGAAAAGTAATTCAGCAAAACGGAAACAACTGAGCGGGCATTTTCGACCAGAAGCCTCGGATCGAGACGTTTTTCCAAATTATTGGCCATGTAGGTCATACCGCCGTTCATCTCGTTTTGAAGCCAGTTCATCAGACGGTCCTTTTCATCTGCCAGGAACTTCGCCTCCGAAATACCACAATCCAGGAACCCGAGCTCTCTGGCTCTTGACTTGATTCGATCGGATACGTTTGGGGATGCCTGTTCCATAATTCTGTATTCTGTTCCCAAAAATAACTGAATTAATCCGTTTTTTACAGAATTCAATCACTGCGATTTCAAGGTCACAATTAAATAACCAGTTCAGTTCTAGATCCGGATTAAACCTTTTCAGTAACATTTTGTCAAACCCTGTCCATAAATTCAAATTATTGCATTAAATGCGTAGTTTTACCAGAATCCTATAACAACCAGAAGAAACCTATCCGTGAAGAAACCATTGATATCAGCCTGCCTGAAAGTTATTTTTACTTTTACCTTTATTCTCATTCTCTGTTTATCAATCTCTGCTCAAAATGTGCAGGAAAAATTAATTACCGGCAAATTTCAGAAAACCAACCTACAGGAGTTTTTCAATACCCTTGAAAAAGAATACGGTATCCACTTTTATTACCGTTCCGAATGGGTCAAATCCTACATGATCAATCAGGAATTTAAGGAAATGCCCCTAATCCAGGTACTCAACCTGCTTTTTGACCGGCAGCCGCTCTCATTTCGGTTTTTCCAAAATAGCTCCGTAGTGATTTTTCCAAAAGGAATAGACGGACGCAATGTTTCGGGCGCCGATGAACCGCAAATACTGGTTATTGGCGGCCCGCTGAATGTTGGCCGCTATTCCACAGCCCGGATAAAGGGCAAGATCCTCGACGGAAAGAACAGTGAACCACTTACCGGAGCTATTGTCTTTCACCCTCAAACCGGAATTGGCACCACGACCAACTCAGCCGGCAACTACGAACTTGACCTCCCAACCGGCGATCATACCCTTCAGGTTTCATTCATGGGTTATGAAGTGCTGATCCAAAAAATAAAACTGATTGAAAACGGGACAGCCAATTTTGAATTGTTCGAAGAAAGTCATAACCTGGAAGAAGTAACCATCAAAGGCGATGACACCAAAGCATCGAAGGCTCAAATGAGCATGATCAAAGTCAGTTCCAGGATAATGAGGGAACTTCCGGTGATGATGGGCGAAGCCGACATTATTAAAAGTGTGATCATGATGCCCGGAGTTCAGAGTGTGGGCGAAATGTCCTCCGGCTTCAATGTACGTGGCGGGAATACTGATCAAAATCTGATCCTGATGGATGGAGCTCCGGTTTTCAACACTTCTCACATGTTTGGGTTCTTCTCCATGATCAATCCTGATGCGGTAAAAGATGTGACGCTATTCAAAGGAGGAATCCCGGCCTCGTATGGCGAGCGCATTTCGTCGATCATGGATGTTCAGCTGAAAGAAGGAAACACTGAAAACCTTAGATTTTACGGAGGAATTGGCCTGATCAACAGCCGATTTACCCTTGAAGGCCCTTTCGTGAAGAAGAAAAAAAGCACCTTCCTGATCGGAGGTCGATCGACGTATTCGGATTGGGTTATGAGGCAATCAAAAAACGCTCAGTTCATGAACAGTGTGGCTTATTTTTACGACATCAACGGAACGGTTAACCTTGCGCTTGGCGAAAACAACAATCTGAAACTGATGGGTTATGCCAGCAACGATGTTTTCAACCTGAATTCTAACTCACTATATAACTACGGGAACATCATCAGTTCGGCCAACTGGAAAATGAACATTTCGAAAAGCCTGATTTCTAACCTCAATCTTTCTTTCAGTAAATATGATTTTAAACTGGATCAAAAAGATCCGAATATTAAGGAAGATGACTATTCCCTGGTTACAGGTCTGGAATATGGGAGCATGAAATACATTCTCTCCTGGTTACCTAACGAAAAACATCGGGTAAACTCAGGATTTCAGGCTATCGGGTACAAGGTTTTTCCCGGCAAAATTCTTCC
Source organism: Bacteroidota bacterium (assembly GCA_030684645.1). Taxonomy (GTDB): domain Bacteria; phylum Bacteroidota; class Bacteroidia; order Bacteroidales; family Prolixibacteraceae; genus Aquipluma. Next base: position 16,016 of record JAUXUF010000240.1, read on the forward strand.
TGACGGTCTTCCAACCAATGTAATTCCGGAAAAAGTAGCCAATGAACAGTCGGCTGAACTGGGGCTTTTCATCGACGATGATATCGACCTCTCTGCATCAACTGCGATCAACGTAGGTTTGCGCTATGCCCGTTTCATGAGCATGGGGCCAACCACCGTATTAAATTACGACCCCAAACAATCCATTAACTCAGGATCGGTAGTCGATTCAACCGTTTTCGGCGCCTGGAAAACTGCTAAAATGTACCATGGTATAGAACCACGCCTTTCACTGAAATTCAATCTCAGCAGCGGAGGTTCATTCCGCATGAGCTATCAGCGCATCCATCAGTTTATGAACCAGGTTTCGAATACTTCGGTTATTTCACCGGCCGATTTCTGGAAATCGAGCGATGCACACATCCTGCCATTAATCAGCGATCAGTTTGCAATCGGGTTGTTTAAAAATCCACAAAAAGGATTATTCGAAACTTCAGCAGAACTGTATTATAAAAAACTTCAAAACCTTCTGGAATATAAGAATGGCGCATTACTGGTGATGAACCATCACGTGGAAGCCGATATCATCAATGCGGAAGGCTATTCGTACGGGCTGGAATTGTATGTTAAGAAAAATGCCGGAAGGCTGAATGGCTGGGTCAGCTATACCTATTCGCGTACCTTGCGGCAGACCAACAGCAACTTCCCGGATGAAGTGATCAATGCTCAGAAATATTATTCTTCAGTTTACGATAAACCACACGATTTGTCAACGGTAATGAATTACCAGATTAGTCGTCGCTGGCGGTTTTCAGGAAATTTTGTGCTTTCGTCGGGCAGACCAATTACTTTGCCTGAACAGAAATACATTTTTGAAGACCGGCAAGTGGTTTTTTATTCCGACCGGAACAAATACCGGATGCCGCCTTATCACCGGATGGATGTGAGCATTACCCTGGACGAAAATCTGCGTAAAAAGAGGATGTGGAAAGGGAGCTGGACATTCTCGGTATATAACCTGTACGGACGAAAAAATCCATATTCGGTATTTTACCGGAAAGATCCTTCCATTCAGAAGACGGATAAGAATCAATATGCCATTTATAAACTATCGGTTATTGGAGTACCTGTACCATCTATTACCTATAACTTTAAATTCTGATGCGAAAAGAATTACTTTATATGACCTTTCTATTTGCTCTGTTCGTTTCGTGCGAAGAGTATTACTATCCCAATCTGGAACCAGTTTCCGGTATGTTGGTAGTTGAGTCACATATTACCAACGATCCGAATCAAAACTATTTAATATTATCGGTAACCAGCGGGTTCTACAGTAGCAGCCCGGATAAGATTGCCAGTGGAGCCACCGTGAACCTTATTGAAGTAGGTGGTCAGACCACGAAAGCTACCGAAAGCAATCCCGGATATTTTACATTTCCGAAAACTCCGGTTGCGGGGAAAAGATACCAACTTCGGGTATTTTATTTGAAAGACACCTATGAATCAGAGTTTGTGGTAATGCCACCCCTTCCGTCCATCGATTCGCTTTATACCAAAGACAAGGTTGAAAAATCGTTCCGCACTGATGCGTATGGAAATCCGGCCCAGGTTGAAACCCCAGGGCGCGAAATTTACATTGATGCGCCCATTACTCCACAATTGAAATATTATCGTTTCAACTGGCGGGCGATTATTCAGTGGGTTTACTATCCGCCTGCTACAATGGGGCCCCCATCCCCGCCAATTTTCGGATGGAAGTCAACCTACGACAAAGGAATATTTAATATTGCAGGTCCGAAGGAATTCAGTGTTTCCGATAAAGTTCGCACACATCCTATCATTTCGCTGCCATACAACGAGATACAATACCTCGACTCTGCCGCTCAGATTCCGTCCGGCTGGATCCTGATCATGGATCAATATGGAATTACAAAGGCTTCGTTTGATTTTCACGAAAAGCTGAACCAACAGTTTGTTGCTGAAGGAAGTTTATTTGATCCGGTATTGACGCAGGTTTATGGAAATATCCACTGTAAAAATGATCCCTCCAAGATCGCCCTTGGTTTTTTTGATCTGAATTCATACCGTCAATACCGCTATTTCCTTGACCTCGGAGCTGGCGATGAAACAACGGTCGTTCAACGTCGGCTAAACCATTTTTACATTATTCCCAACGATGGGTATTTTGACAACGGCATTCGTCCGGCATTTTGGGAAAATAAATATTAAAATATGAAGAAACAAATAATCATATCGATCCTTTTTTTGGTCGTTGCGATGACAATCAAAGCACAGAAGAGCCCAGGTTTCAGTTTTTATACCGACCGCGATGAGTATGTCAGCGGCGAAACCTTACTCGCAAAAATATATACGCCTTCGGAGAATAAATCCCGTATTGTTTACCTTGATTTAGTCAATAAGTATGGTACACGAATTTCGGGTGTTTCAACCGTGATCAAAAACAATCAGGCCGATGGTTTTTTTCAGTTGCCCGATTCGCTCAGCTCCGGAACCTATCTGCTTCGGGCTTACCTGAAAAATACAGCAGCGAAACTCAAAATAATTCGTGAGATTTGGATTTCGAACCGGTTTGACGGATTGGAAAAAACGAATCAGATAAACCGGCTTTTGGATTCTGAAAATATTCAGGATACCAGGTCCAGCCAAATTGAGATTGAGAATATCAACCCTGCCTATGCGACCAACAGCAACATCGGCGGAACCATTAAGATTGACGAAACACTCCTGAACGAAATCGACGGAAATCTGATGGTTTGTGTAGCCCAAACCGATCCTTCGTTTATTCCTGCTTCTTATACATGGAGTGCCAGTGAGGGAAAAGAAGGATTAAATGAAAAAAAAGGCATGATCCTTACCGGAACAATTACCGACAAAAAAACTTCAGAACCTGCCTCCGGAATTACCGTGTATTTGACGATCCCGGATTCCATTCCCGGATTTCAATATTACAAAACCCGGAATAACGGACGGTTTTACTTTCTGTTAGATAACTATTACGGCTCGGTTCAGGCTATCGTTCAATGTTTCGGGAACACTCCGGCACAACGATTAAAAATCAGGATGGATGAACTTTTCGCAGAGCCCGGGACTTTGCCAAAATTCAAACAACAGTCCATCAACGAAGAATTTAAAACAAACCAAATCCGGAACATTGAAGCAGTAACCTTTCAGAAAATATTTGGACAGAATAAAATCAAACTTTCGACACCTCCGGTAAGGATACAGGAAGACTATGCCTATTACGGGAGGCCCACTAGTACCGTCAATCCTCATTTGTTTATTGACCTTCCGAATTTCACGGAAGTTTCAAGAGAATTGCTCGCCGGTGTAAAATTCAGGAATTACAACAATGAACCAACCATGCAGGTTATTAATACTGCAAAACATTACTATTTCGAAGAAAACCCACTGGTTCTGATCGACGGAATACCGATCAGGGATTTGAATCTGATAAAAGATATGGGAACCGTTGATATCAAACGAGTGGATATTTGCCAGAGTGAACGGTTTTATGGTGATCTTCGATTTCCAGGTGTGGTAGCCATTTATGCCACAAAAGCCGATTATTCCCGGCTTCCTGAATCAGACCAGTTCATCCGCTTAAAACTCGAAGGCTTTCAGGTACCTTCCAGCCTGGCGCCGCCCGAAATATCCGAATCGTCAATTCCTGACCTGAGGCAGGTTATTTTCTGGAATCCGTCGTTAGAGCCTGATCGGATTCTATCCGTAAATTGCAATACTTCAGCCATTACTGGTCAGTATAAACTGATAGTCAGAGGCCGATTAAAAAATGGAACAATGATTTTTGCAGAGAAACAATTTGAGGTAAAATAACATGACCAGCAGATTTTCACGTATAGCGCTCCTTATTTTAGCAATGAGTTTCACCTTTTCGGTTTGTGCCCAGGAACCCTTGAACCGCAATTGGGATGCCGGAAAAATTAAAGGGGTGCGCAATCTACCGAATCCGGCTTACACAGGGTTCCCGTTTCTGAATGACACCTGGGACCTTGGAAAAATTCAATATACCAACGGTGAAATTGCCGATAGTCTTTACCTGAGATACAGCTCGTTCAAGGACGAAGTAGTGTATTACGACAAGCCCATCGCCACTCAGATCGTGATTGATAAAATCAGCCTGAAAGGTTTTTCCTATACGGATAAATATGGCAGGAATCGGGTTTTCTGGAAACTGTACTATGACGGGTACATGAAAGGCGACCGTTTTTTCGAAGTGCTTTCAGAAGGACAAACAAATCTGCTTGCCTTCCGCAGAGTGAGCCTCACCGGATCGTCAGGGTACAAAGATGAGGGAGGATTTTTGAAAAATCTGGTTTACAGCAATGATTATCAATTCTATTTCTACTCACCTGAAAAAGGATTCACCTCAGTCAGGATAAATCAGGCAGGGCTACTCGCCAAGTTTAAAAAAGAAATGCAAATGCCGATCAAAAGACTTCTCCGGAAAAACAAAATCAGGATAAATGGAGAGGAACGTTTTATACAGGCATGGAAAGTAGTTGAAAAAGAAGGTTATAAAGTCATTTTTTAGCAGGCATATTGTTCTAAACCAAAATTTGGCTAAAAACCCTGATATTCTGAATTCGTTTTGTTAAATTTATTGAGCACATCCGGTGAAATCCTCCGGAACACAGTAAATTAAATCCTCAGAATGAAAGAAGAATTTTTACAATTTATCTGGGAACATGGATTGTTCACTAAAAATGATCTGAAATCTACCGACGGAAGACCTGTTGAAATCATTTCGACCGGGCAGCCAAACTCCGATTCAGGTCCTGATTTTTTTAATGCCCGTGTTCGGATCGAAGATACCGTCTGGGCCGGAAACATCGAAATTCACCAGAAATCATCACACTGGTACCGTCATCGGCACAACACTGATGCCGCTTACGACAACGTGATTCTGCATGTTGTGGAACAGCACGACAGCCCCGTACTGGTCAAAAGCCATCAACTACCCACACTCGAAATTAGCTATCCGTCCGAGATTCTGGAAAACTACGAACAACTTTTGAAGTCGGAGCGCTGGATTGCCTGTGAGGACAAGCTGTCTGAAGTAGATCCGTTTATCCTGCGTTTCTGGTTCAGTTCGCTGATGATTGAACGGCTTGAGTCAAAAACTGATGATATTCTGACTATTTTGGAACAGAATAAGAACAATTGGAACGAAACTTTCTACCAGTTGCTGGCCCGAAACTTCGGAATGAAAACCAATGGCCAGCCTTTTGAATTGCTTGCCAGATCGCTCCCTCTAAATATACTCTCGAAACACAAAAACGACCTGTTTCAAATCGAAGCATTATTATTTGGCCAGTCTGGCCTGCTGAACGAAACACTATTGGGAGACGATTATTTTTTATCACTCCGGAAAGAATATTCCTACCTGTACAAAAAGTACGGATTATCGGGCATTGAATCTCATTTGTGGAAGTTTATGCGCTTGAGGCCCATCAACTTTCCAACCATCCGGATTGCCCAGCTGGCCATGCTGATCCATCATTCTTCAGCCCTTTTTTCACGAATTCTGGAAACCGAAAATCTGGACGACCTGCGAAAACTGTTCGATGTTTCGGCTTCCGGATATTGGGATAACCATTACCGGTTTAATAAAACTTCCGGAGAAATCCGACAGAAAAAGCTTGGTGAAACGGCATTCAGTAATTTTGTGATCAATACCATTGTTCCACTGATGTTTATTTATGGCGATCAGCACCTGGATCAGGAGATGAAAGACCGGGCCTTGCTGTTGCTCGAAAAAATGCCTCCCGAATCGAATCAAATTATCCGGAAGTGGAACAGTCTTGGAATCGACAGCCGGTCGGCATTCGAAACTCAGGCTTTATTACAGTTAAAAAACAAGTACTGTGTTAACAAAAAATGTTTAAATTGCCAGTTGGGAGCGAAGATTATCACATCAGTCAATCATTCTGTAAATGAACCAACCGTACAACAAATTTCAGGAGGTATCCAATAAAACCATCCGAACGGCAATTTTGATGCTTGTGTTGCTGCTTTCGTCGGGAACCCTGTTTTATTGGGCACACGAGCAGTACCCGCTGATCGATGCTTTCTTCATGACTATCATTACCATTTCGACAGTCGGATTTGGGATGATCCATCCGCTCTCGGATGCCGGAAAACTTTTTACGTCTGGGCTGATCATGTTCAGTTTGGGAAGTTTGGCATGGGTTGGTTCAAACCTGGCCCGTTTTGTATTCGATGGAGAATTAAAAAATTACTTAAAAACATACCGAGTGGACAAGAAAATCATGAAACTGAAAGACCATACAATTATTGTTGGATATGGCCGGAACGGCGAACAGGCCGCCATGGAATTACGCGACTTTGGTGTTGACTTCGTGATCATTGACAAGCGCGAAACGGTAATCACACGAATCAGGGAAGATGAAAACCTGCTTTACATCCGGGGAGATGCCACCCACGAAGAGACTCTGTTTCAGGCACAGATTGAGCATGCCAAGGCTTTGATTGCCACCACACCAAACGATGCTGACAATGTATTTGTGGTGCTGACGGCCCGGAGCATCAACCCGGGACTAAAAATCATCAGCCGTGCTTCGGAAATGGAATCGATCACGAAGCTCCGCAGAGCCGGTGCAACCAACGTAATTATGCCTGAACGAATCGGGGGCCAGCGAATGGCGAAACTGGTGACACAACCCGATGTGGTCGAATTTCTGGAGTATATCCTCCTTCAGCAAAGTAAAGACGTTAGTATTGAAGAAATTTCGTGTACACTTATGGCATCCTTTTTTGTAAACAAACCACTGAAAGTCTTGTATTCCAGAAATAAGTCGGGAATCAACATCATCGGAATTAAAATCAGCGGAGCAAAATATGTATTTAATCCTGCTCCGGAATTGACACTCAGCCGTGGCGATCAACTCTTTGTACTGGGTTCACCTGCACAAATCAGTGAATTCAGAAATTTGTTGGAGAATCAGTAATAAGAGGTAAAAAGTATTCAGTGTTCAGTCGCAGATTTCAAAAAAGCCATGAAAAATTCTGCATTTATTATCGTATTGCTTCTTCTCTTCTTGCCAATTGCACTCAAAGCCCAATGGAAAAGGGAAACCGGTTTTTCGCTTGGGATTATCCGTCCTGCTTATGACAAGGATCGATTTTATTATGGAGAGCCAGGTGCGATGTTCAAAGTGGGGACAACGCAAAGTTGGCTTCAGCAAGACAAAAAAGTTTCGGTCAGACCAGAAATCGGATTGAGTACCGAAATCTTGTCACTTGATCTTACGAATGGTGGCAAAGCGACAAACTCGACCATGCAAGGGAATATTTTTTCATTTAACGGAGAATTAGCCCTTATGGCACAATTTCAGATTCTCCCCTTTACCAAAATCTGCATTGGCCCTTCAGGTAAATTTTTGCTGACCGGCATTACCAACGTCACCACCGACTTCGATGGTGGAATATTATATCCCAACACCCACACGCACAAAGAATACAAGGGATTCAACCGCAAATTCCTCAACGAACCTTCATTAGGAATAAAGGTCATGTTAAACCAGAAAAATCTGAATGAAAAAATCAATATGGGAGCCATCTTTAACTATCAGTGGGAAAAAGCCGAAGATGATTATTTTTACTTTTCCAGAACTGCAGAGATTACATTTTATCTGGGTCTAAACTAGTTGACAAAACCTCAATCGAAAATAATCAGCTACCTTCTTGAATTTCAAAGATATTTGATTATTTTTGCCGGGCTTTATAAAATTAATTTTAAGCCGTTGTTATTGAAAGCGATGCTGCGGCTTAAACATTGTACAACAATTAAAAAACAGTTACATGTATTTATCACCTGAAAAGAAAATTGAATTTTTCGAAAAATACGGAGAATCAGCCGTAAACACAGGATCGTCAGAAGCGCAGGTTGCTTTGTTTTCATTCCGAATCAGCCACTTGACCGACCACCTGAAACTAAACAAAAAAGATTTCAGCACACAACGTGCTTTGATCACCCTGGTAGGTAAACGTAGAAGTCTTTTGGATTATCTGAAGAAAAAAGACATCAACCGCTACCGTGCAATTATCAAAGACCTTAACTTACGTCGATAATTTATCACTGAAAAGGCAATATATTTTATTGCCTTTTCTTATTTTCAGATGCGTTTTAAAATATAGTTGGTACCAATTTTATGACGCAGACCTTCAGTAATTATTTTCTGAAAAAATACCCCACCACCCATTTGTTAAGTACCTTAAAAAAAATTATTTATTCAAAAAATTATGATTCAAGCAATTATTAAAACAATTGACCTGGGTGATGGTCGTACCATTACCATTGAAACAGGCCGTTTAGCCAAACAGGCCGACGGCGCTGTTGTTGTTAAAATGGGTGATACAATGTTACTTGCAACCGTTGTGGCGGCTGTAGATGCAAAAGAAGACGTGGATTTTATGCCTCTTTCGGTTGACTACCGTGAAAAATTCGCCGCCGCCGGACGTTTCCCCGGAGGTTTCATGAAACGTGAGGCACGCCCTTCGGATGATGAAGTACTGATTGGCCGCCTGGTCGACCGTGCTTTACGTCCGCTTTTCCCTGCTGATTTTCATGCTGAAACTGCCATGATGATCTCTCTTATTTCATCCGACTCAGAAGTTATGGCCGATTCACTCGCCGGACTTGCTGCATCTGCTGCAATTGCCGTTTCAGATGTGCCTTTCGAAACACCTATTTCTGAAGTTCGTGTTGCACGCATCGACGGAAAGTTTATTGTGAATCCAACCTTTTCACAACTCAAAAAAGCTGATCTCGATATCATGGTTGGCGCTTCGTACGATAACATCATGATGGTGGAAGGCGAAATGGACGAGGTTTCTGAAGAGGATATGCTCGACGCGATCAAAATAGCTCATGAAGCGATCAAAATCCAGTGTAAAGTTCAGGAAGAATTGGCCGCACTGGTTGGAAAAACTAAACGTACCTATTGCCACGAAATAAACGATGCCGGTCTGAAAGCAAAAGTTTTCGAAGATCTGTATCCGGCCTGTTATGCGCTGGCTACCCAACGCCTCAACGACAAAGCTCTTCGCATTGAAGGTTTTCATGCCATCGTTGATGAGTACATTTCAGCATACAAAGTTGCCAACGCTGAAAATTCTGAGATAGACCTCGGAACAAACATCAAACTGATTAAAAAATACTACCACGACGTTGAGAAAGAAGCCATGCGCCGCATGATTCTGGACGAGGGTATCCGTTTGGACGGCCGTACCACAACTCAAATTCGTCCTATCTGGGGCGAGGTTGACTACCTTCCCGGATCACACGGTTCCGCTATTTTCACCCGTGGTGAAACACAGTCGCTTTCGTCCATCACTTTGGGAACCAAAATGGATGAGAAAAAAATCGACAGTGTGACTTACCAGGGAACCGAAAAGTTCTTGTTGCATTACAACTTCCCTCCATTTTCTGTTGGTGAAGCCAAAGTGCCCCGTGGAGTAGGTCGCCGCGAAATTGGTCACGGAAACCTTGCCTTACGTGCCCTGAAAAAAATGATTCCTCAGGATTTTCCATATGTAGTAAGGATCGTTTCTGATATTCTGGAATCAAACGGATCATCATCAATGGCCACCGTTTGTGCCGGAACAATGTGTATGCTTGATGCTGGTGTTAAAATGGTGCGTCCGGTTTCGGGTATTGCCATGGGTCTGATTACCGATCCGGCCAACAACAAATTCGCTGTACTTTCTGATATTCTGGGCGACGAAGATCACCTGGGCGACATGGACTTCAAGGTAACCGGCACCGAAAAAGGAATTACCGCTACCCAGATGGACATCAAAGTCGGCGGACTTTCTTATGAAATCCTTTCTCAGGCATTGCTTCAGGCCAAACAAGGCCGCGAACACATCCTGGGCGAAATCCTGAAAGTCATTTCAGTACCACGCGAGGACTACAAACCAAATGTACCACGCGTTGAAATCGTTCAGGTTCCTAAAGAAATGATCGGACCAATAATCGGCCCGGGAGGAAAAAATATCCAGAAACTTCAGGAAGAAACCAAAACGGTCATTTCGATTGAAGAACGTGATGATATTGGTTACGTTCAGATTTCGAGTGTCAACAAAGAATCACTTGATGCTGCTATCCGCCGCATCAAACTTATCATCGCTATTCCTGAAAAGGGTGAAATCTACAAGGGTAAAGTGAAATCGATCACTTCATTCGGCGCTTTTGTCGAAATCATGCCAGGGAAAGAAGGATTGCTCCATATTTCTGAAATCAGCTGGAACCGTTTAAACACAGTTGAAGAAGAATTGACCGAAGGCCAGGAAATTGAAGTGAAATTGCTGGATATGGACCGCGACGGTAAAATGAAATTATCGCGCCGTGTATTGCTTCCAAAACCAGAAGGAATACCCGACCGGCCAGAACGCAGCAACGACGACCGTCCTCCACGCCGTGACGACAACCGTGGTGGAGACCGTCGTGATAACCGTGGTGGTGGAGATCATCGTGGCGGAGATCGCCGCGACAACCGCGGAGGCGGAGACCGTCGGTAATCGAGATTGAAATTGAAGGAACTGTTCTTAACCGAGATAAATATAAATGCCCGCTTGTCGGGCATTTTATATTTAAAAGCAATTCCAAAACTAATATGCCATTTTGGAAAAAGTCTGTTTCGGTGCCCTGCACCTCTAATTTACATTCCTTGAATCGTTTCTACAAAGATTTCGTCCCGATTCATCGGGACTGCTAAGAATCTGACCAATGGTGCAGAGCACCAACATATTTGTAGAAATTTAAATTAAAAAGAGTCAAAGGTGCAGAGCACCGAAATATTTCAACTATTAT
>JAUXUF010000241.1 GCA_030684645.1 Bacteroidota bacterium
TTTTACCACTGAAAATTTTTCGGAAGACACTACCAAAAGCCATCAACAAAAAAATTACAATTATATCACCACGGGATTATTTTTGCAGGACGACTGGAAACCTGCAGAAAAAATTTCTTTGCAGGCAGGGATACGAACCGATTATCAAAATCAATTCGGCTTTTTCCTGTTGCCACGATTAGCAGTAATGTATAACTTCAGCAAAGAGTTTTATGTGAGAGCAGGAAGTGGTTTGGGATACAAAGTGCCGGGTATCTTTTCAACTGAATCAGAACAAGAAGGGATTAACAACATTCAACCGCTTTCAACAACTATTAAATCCGAAAAATCTGTCGGTGCCAATTTAGATCTTAACTACAAGAAACAATTTGGTGATGAAAGTATGTTAACTTTCAACCAGTCATTTTTTGTCACACAAATAAATAATCCTTTGGTATTAGATACTTTTCAGTTCGTTAACAAAATCAAACCAATTATTTCAACAGGATTTGAAAGCAATATACGGTTGTTTTTAGATGAATTTCAAGTCTTTGTTGGTTACACTTTTGTAGATGCACGTAGAAAATATAATACCACACAATCATTTATTCCATTAACACCACAGCACAAAATAAATATTGATATTATTTACGAAAAAGGAGATAATTTTTCTCTTGCCTTTGAAGGATACTACATCTCATCAATGTTTCGTGACTTTGACACAAAGACAAAGGATTATTTCACAATCGGAATAGTTGCACAAAAACATTTCAAACATTTCAGTATCATCGCCAATTGCGAAAATTTGTTTGACGTGCGACAAACACGGTTTGAAAATATTGTAATTCCACCAACCGATGCACCAACTTTCAGACAGGTTTATGCCCCTCTTAACGGACGGCTATTTAATGTGGCGTTAAGAATTAAAATATAGCCAACCAAAAAAAAATGAATTTTCAAAGCGGACACTTGCAGCACGATACAGACGACAACAGCACTGGGCATAACACGGTATGAGTTGGGTTCCGGTTTTCCGAATGAAAATTATTTAGTGGGATGAATAAAAATATAATTGATTATAGTTTATAGGGAATCAAAAAATAAAATTATCACGATGAAAAATTCTATTCTGAAAAGTATTATGGTTCCATTGGCGCTTGCAGCTGCCTGGAACCCTGTTTATTCTCAGGGGAAAATGAATGTTCTCTTCATTTCCGTTGATGACATGAACAATGATTTAGGTTGTTTTGGAAATCCGCTGGTGAAATCCCCGAACATTGACCGGTTGGCATCGCAGGGAGTAGCATTCTCAAACGCGTATTGTCAATTCCCCTTGTGCAGCCCCAGCCGTTCATCTGTTCTCACTGGCTTGCGCCCTGATTCCACCAAGGTATTTGATTTGCAGTATCATTTCAGGCAGGGACTTCCGGATGTCGTGACCCTTCCGCAAATGTTCATGAAGAATGGCTATTATGTAGCCAGGGTGGGCAAGGTGTTTCATTATGGCAATCCGGGCGATATTGGTACAAATGGCCTGGATGATAAAGCTTCCTGGATGGAACGAATTAATCCGGCCGGTTTGGATAAAACCTCGCTCGAATTGGATGTGGTCAATTACACCCCTTCACATAAAGACCTTGGGGCAACCATGGCCTATTATTCGGATAAGAACGGAACTGACGCGGAGCATACAGATGGTATAGTGGCCGATGATGTTATTAAATTGCTTAAAAAGCATAAGGACAAACCGTTTTTTATCGCTGCCGGTTTTTACAAACCTCATTGTCCATGGATTACACCGAGTAAATATTTTGACTTGTATAATATGGACCAGATGAAGCTTCCGCCGATTAACGCTGAAACCAGGAATAATTATCCTGAATTGGCTTTAGCTTCCACGAAGCCCTGGCCTTATTTAGGCCTTAATACGGAACAAACCAGGGAATGTAAACTGGCTTATTGTTCGGCTATTTCGTTTGTCGATGCCCAAATCGGGCAGTTGTTGGATGCCGTTAAATCCCTTGGACTAAGCGATAACACCATAATTGTGTTTTGGAGCGATCATGGGTTTCAGCTTGGTGAGCATGGCCTTTGGTTTAAGCAAAGTCTTTTTGAAGAAGCATCTAAAAGCCCTTTAATCATTTCTGTTCCGGGAATCAAATCAGCAGGAAAGATATGTCCTCGAACAGTAGAATTGGTGGACATTTATCCAACACTTGCCGAACTTACAGGTTTAACGCCTCCGGCTGATCTTCAAGGGTATAGTTTATCCCCTCTGCTTCAAAATCCTGAAGCAAAATGGGAACATGCGGCCTTTACCCAGGTTCAGAGGGGAAAGGTTCCGGGACATAGCGTTCGTACCGAAAAATGGCGTTATACGGAATGGGGTTATGGGGACAACGGAACAGAATTATACGATGAATCAAATGACCCGAATGAACTTCATAACCTGGTTGCTGATCAAAAATATTCAAAGGTGGTAACTAAAATGAAAGAACTTCTTCATAAAGATCATCCAAAACATGTTACCGGTGGTAAAGCTGTTGCCGATACGAAAAATATATATTCCAATTAATATTGAGATAAAAGAATGATTCAGAAAATCCAATTGCTTATTGTTTTCAGTTTTATTGTTCTGGCGCATACCTCATCAATCGCTCAAAACAAAACAGATGCTAAAGAGCCTATTGACCTCGCATCTGGTTTTCATCAAAACAACCTTTCTCCGGATGTAAAATATGCCAATTCCAAGGTATTGCCTTCTGAAAGGGCCAAAGATGTGATTAAGCACATGACCTTTGAAGAAAAATTACGATTAACCGGAGGAGTAAAGGGGAAATACTTTCCAGGTATTCCGGGACTTGGTTTACGTTCTGTTTTAATGTCTGATGCAAGCCAGGGTGTACATTTGAATGGTAAGATTCCAGGTCAGGTCAGTACCTCTTTCCCTGGTATGCTTGCTTTGGCAGCAACCTGGGACCCTAAGCTTGCAAAAACATTTGGAGAAAAAATGGGGGAAGAATGCCGTGCCTTAGGAATTGATATTTTACTCGGCCCCGGTATAAACATGTACCGGACTTCTGAAGGGGGCCGAAATTATGAATATATGGGCGAAGACCCATACTTAACCTCTGAAATAGCCTGTAATTATATTCAGGGCCTGCAAAGTAAAAAAGTTATTGCCGTAGCAAAACATCTTATTGCCAATGACCAGGAATTTTGCAGGCACATGATGAGCAGCGATATAGATGAACGTGCCCTTCGTGAAATTTATTTGCCACCATGGGAAGCGGTTATTAAAAAGGCTGGAGTAAAAGGTGTGATGTCAGGGAACAACTTGTTAAATGGCATTCCCAACTCTATGAATAAATCGTTGATTGCAGACTTGCTAAGGAAAGAATATGGTTTTTCAGGCATAGCTATGACCGACTGGCAGAATACCATTTATCACCCTGATAAGCAAAATCTGGTACTGAACTCAGGGATTAGCATGCTCATGCCTACCAATGAAACCTTTGCCAATTATTTATCAACGTATTTAGAGAATAATCCTTCAAAAAAAGCAGAGGTGGAACGTGAACTGGATCAAATCGTTTATGATAATCTTTTGCCCTTGTTTGAAATGGGTGTTTACGACCGTCAAGCGGTTGATTCAACTTATTTACCCACTATCAAAGAACACAAATCATTTGCCCGTCAATGTGCAGAGGAAGCAATCTGTTTATTGAAAAATGAAAATCAGATACTCCCGGTTCCTTCGGGGAAAAAGATTTTAATGTTGGGCGCCCCGGAAACCTATTGCGGGAAAGGTAGCGGTTTTGTAAAAGGCTTTAACCATACAGATTTTGCTACAGGGATGCAAGAGGTTTACGGACAAAATTTTAAATGTATAGCTAAGCCGTCCGATGACGAAATAAAGAATGCAGATATAGTATTATACCGGTTGGATAAACCAGCAGGGGAGGGAGAAGACATTCCCTTTTATGAACCTGCTGAAGTAAATGCTGAAATTAATCATTGTACATCGCTCAATCATAATGTAGTGATAATTATTACTGCCTCAAACGGATTGGATATGCCTTGGCTCCCCAAGGTAAAAGGTGTCCTTTATACTTATTTTCTCGGTCAGGAACGGGGAAATGCCCTTGCTGCCATCATCAGCGGAAAAGTAAACCCTTCCGGTCATTTGCCCTTTACGATTGAAAAGAAATTTGAAGACTCACCTGATCCTGAATTTAATTATCTGGTGGAAAAGCCTTATTGGCATGGCGATAATAGCTATTATAAGGATTACTG
>JAUXUF010000253.1 GCA_030684645.1 Bacteroidota bacterium
ATTTAATTAGTAATACATTTTGAGTTGGTATTTTATATTTATCCTCTGTTGGGATTATAGGAATTTAGTATATGATGAATCAATCTTAATTTAATAAAAAATGGAATATTCAAGACGTAATTTTTTAAAACAAAACTCAATTGCCGGACTGGGTATGATCGGTGCGGGAACCCTGGCAGGTACATTCGTTTCAACGGATGTTGCTGCTAATACAACGGCAGCATCGGCTGAGATCACTAAGATTTCTGATTTAAATTTAAAGAAACTTCGTGAGACTTACAGGACAGCTTTACTGGAGAAATTCATACCAAACATGGATAGCTTTGTGGTAGATCATGAACTAGGCGGATTTATGTGTTCGGTTGATATTCTGACAAGGAAGCTGGTCAATACAAATAAACGTGCATGGTTTGAAGGAAGAGGGATATGGATGTATTCTTTTCTTTATAATAATATCGAAAAAAAACCGCGCTACCTGGAAATCGCTGGAAAATCTAAGGATTTTATTCTGAAACTCTTGCCTGGAGATGGCAGCTATTATATCTCGGGCTTTACAAAAGAAGGTAAGCCCATGTCGGATACCGAAGGAGATATTTATGGCAATCTATTTGTTGCCGAAGGCCTTGCCGAATATGCCAAAGCCAGTGGAGAAGGGAAATATTTTGATCAGGCAAAGGAAATTGTTTTAAAGGCAGTTAAGCGATATGATCGTCCTGAGTTTAATTATTCCTATAAAGCTGAGCAAAGAATAGCAGGTCCGAGGATATTAGGACACTGGATGATTTTGTTGAGTGTGTCAACGCAAATGCTGAAACAGCGTCAGGATAAGGAAATTAAAGCTCTTGCCGATCGTTGTGTGGATGCGATTATGAAGCATCATCTTAATCCTGAATACAAGCTATTGAATGAAGCTCTTGCGCATGATCTCGGCCCTTTAGAAGACCCTGTAGCCTCCCAATATGGGGATGTAGGTCATGGTTGCGAAACGCTTGCCTTTGTATTGAATTACGCTGTGCTCATCAAGGATGCAACCCTGT
>JAUXUF010000256.1 GCA_030684645.1 Bacteroidota bacterium
ACTGGAATCAGGAAAAACCCAGAGAAAAAGACCTGTGACCAGCAGGAATGCCGCCATGGTGATATAGGCCACCAGGGAGCTGAAAAAACCACTTATTTCTTTAGTAAGGATACTTAGCAATGTGCCGGATTTAAATTTTAATTCTTTGCAACAATTTTAAGAAAATATTTCAGGTGCCGGAACTTAAAGTTTATACTATATTATTTTGAAAGCGATGATCTGCGTTAGGGATTGCAGCGAAAATACTTTTTGCCACAAGGTGGCAAAAAGATTGCAGCGAAAAGCCCGGCCCGCTCCCGGCGGGAAACGCCCAAAAAATTTAAATATTACCTTCCCGGATAATGCCTGCAGGATCAGTTGGACCATTTTTTTTGCTTTAATTAATTTCAGCACTGTCAGGGCCGGTTAGTTCTATAAATATATCTTCCAGGCTATGGTTATGATGCATCATTCTGAGGCTGCTCAGGTCATCATCGGCAACGATCCTTCCCTTGTCGATAATGATCACCTGCTCACAAACGGCCTCCACCTCCTGCATGATATGCGTTGAAAGCAGCACCGTTTTGGTTTTACCCAGCTCCCTGATCAGTTTCCGGATACCAATAACCTGGTTAGGGTCAAGTCCGGAGGTAGGTTCATCCAAGATCAGAACTTCGGGGTCTGAAAAGATAGCCTGTGCCAGTCCCACCCGTTGCCGGTACCCTTTTGATAAGGCTCCTATCTTTTTGTACTGCTCATCCCCCAATCCGCAAAGCTCGATCACCTCAGGGATACGTTTCTGCCGCTTATCCAGCTGATGAATAGCTCCGATAAAACCCAGAGCTTCCCTCACATACATTTCCAGGTAAAGCGGATTATGCTCAGGAAGATAGCCAATATTCCGGCGGACTTCCATAGAGTATGTGCTCACATCAAAACCACATACCGCTGCAGTTCCTGAACTCTGTGGAATAAAGCAGGTCAGAATTTTCATCGTTGTGGATTTTCCGGCACCATTCGGGCCCAAAAAACCTGCGATCCTGCCCGGAGATACCTGAAATGAAATTCCGTCTATTGCTTTTTGCTCTCCGTATGTTTTACAGAGGTTTGCTACCGCGATACTCATGGTTCAAAGTTATAGGATAGATTTGAGATATGAGACAGGAGATGTGAGATTTTAATAGCAGAAGCGAGAAGGTGCCTGGAAAATTGCAAA
>JAUXUF010000261.1 GCA_030684645.1 Bacteroidota bacterium
CGGGTAAATTCATCTGGTATGACCTCTCAGCCATTGTTATTCCCGATGATATTATGCAATATCCCATGGCCGCCTGCAGTCAGCAAAGCATTGTATTAATGGGATTTTTCCGTAAGAAGAATATTCCTTACAGGAAGATCAGCTTTGATCATCATTTTGCACTCGAAGGCTTTATAAACGGTCAGTGGCTTTATTTTGATGCAGATCTGGAACTTGATTTTCCTGGTGGGAAACGCAGGAGCTTTGCCTATTTATTAGAAGGTGATAACTTAAAAGAATTGTATAAAAATGTTTTACCGCCTGATCAGATCCCATCTTTGCTGGGTAATCCCTTTTATGGTAAAATAAATGAATATCCGGCCCCGCGTGCCTGGCTGTTCCATCGCATTACTGCTTTGCTTTCACACTGGTTGTGGATTATACCTTTAATTTTATATGGTTATACAGAATGGAGAATGCGAATAAAAAATCAGTTCACTCGGGATAGCGGGGTATGTTAAAGCATTAATTTATTGATCTTTTCGATGACAGAAACATCATGAGCATTCAGCTATCAAACAGCAATGAATATGCTCATGATAGCTTCATAACCTTTAAAAAACAAATTATATTCTAATGAAAATAGCGGTAATAGGAACCGGATATGTGGGACTGGTTACAGGGACTTGTCTTGCAGAAACTGGCAATAGCGTAATCTGCGTTGACATCAATGAAGAGAAAGTAGCAATGATGCGGGAAGGCCGGCTACCTATTTACGAACCTGGTTTGGATGTGCTTTTTCATAGAAATATTGATCAGGGGAGGCTTAAGTTCACTACTAATCTGGCTGATGCAGTATCCGAGGCGCAAATCATCTTTCTTGCCTTACCTACTCCTCCGGGCGGAGATGGTTCTGCCGATCTGAGCTATGTGCTGGGGGCAGCTAAAGATATAGCCTGTTTGATCAAAAGCTATAAAGTTATTGTCACTAAGTCCACCGTACCTGTAGGAACTGCTGACCGGGTAAAAGAGGTATTTAAGTCGAATCTTTCAAATGATATATTTACCAATGGGCAAGATTTAGGAGATATTGTAGATATAGTATCAAATCCGGAGTTTTTACGTGAAGGAGTGGCCGTTGAAGATTTCATGAAACCTGATCGTGTAGTGATCGGTACTTTAAGTGAGCGGGCCCAAAAATTAATGAACGAATTATATGCACCTTATGTGAGACAGGGTAATCCTATTATTTTTATGGATGAACGATCATCTGAACTAACAAAATACGCTGCAAACGCTTTTCTGGCTACAAAGATCTCCTTTATGAATGAAATCGCTAATTTGTGTGAACGGGTAGGGGCAGATGTTGATGCGGTGAGAAGAGGCATAGGTTCAGATGAAAGAATTGGAAAGCGGTTTTTGTTTCCTGGGGTAGGTTATGGGGGGAGCTGCTTCCCTAAGGATGTGCAGGCACTGGCTTTATCATCTGTTCAGGCTGAATATAAATTTAAGATCATTGAATCAGTAATGGAAGTAAATGAGATCCAAAAGTTGGTTCTGGTTGAGAAGGTAAAAAAGTATTATAATAATGACCTAAAAGGAAAGAATTTTGCTTTATGGGGATTGGCATTTAAGCCTGAGACCGATGATGTCAGGGAATCCCCGGCCTTGTATATTATAGAAGAATTGCTCAAAGCTGGTGTTTTGATTTCTGTTTTTGATCCGGAGGCCATGAAAAATGTAAAAGAGTTGGTTGGTGATAAAATAACTTATGAAAATGATCAGTACGCCGCTTTGACAAATGCAGATGCATTACTTATAATTACTGAATGGTCTATGTTTAGAAATCCGGATTTTCGTTTATTGGAAAATCTTATGAAATCTAAGGTTATCTTTGATGGACGTAATTTATACGACCTGCAGAAAATGAGCGATGAGGGTTTTTATTACAATAGCATTGGAAGAAAAATAATAGGCAAATGAATCAACGGAAACGTATTTTGATTACCGGGGCTGCCGGATTTCTTGGGTCGCATTTATGCGACAGGTTTGTTAAAGAGGATTTTCATGTTATTGCTATGGATAACCTCATTACCGGTGAATTGAGAAATATCGAGCATCTGTTTAAGCTTGAAAATTTCGAATTCTGCCATCACGATGTTTCTAAATTTGTTTATGTGCCCAATAAGCTGGATTATATCCTGCATTTCGCTTCACCAGCGAGTCCTATAGATTATCTAAAAATCCCCATTCAAACCCTTAAGGTAGGTTCTTTAGGGATTCACAACTTACTGGGCCTGGCTCGTGCAAAGGGTTCCAGA
>JAUXUF010000264.1 GCA_030684645.1 Bacteroidota bacterium
CTCTAACGGGCAGATAGGAACGGAATTGGTCAGCGAATTAAGAAAGATCTATGGCGATGGGAATGTCATAGCCTGCGATATCCGCCGCCCCGACTATGACATAAAAAATGCAGGCCCATTCGAGTTCGTCAATGTTCTTGAAAAGGATATACTGAAACAATTATTTCAAAAGTACAGGCCTACCCAGGTGTATTTACTGGCGGCACTGCTATCAGCTACAGGTGAGCAAAATCCTAAATTAGCATGGGACCTGAATATGAACGGATTGCTGAATGTACTTGATCTGGCTCTCGACTTTAAAACTGCCCGGGTTTACTGGCCCAGTTCAATCGCTGTATTCGGGCCAAACTCACCAAAGGATCATACCCCTCAGTATTGCGTAATGGATCCGAATACTGTTTACGGAATAAGCAAACTAGCCGGCGAACGCTGGTGTGAGTACTATTTTCAACGATATGGATTAGATGTCCGAAGTATCCGCTATCCGGGATTAATTAGCTGGAAAGCAGCTCCGGGAGGAGGAACTACTGACTATGCCATTCATATTTTTCATGATGCACTCAAAAAAGGAAGTTATAAGTCCTTTCTTTCGGCAGAAACGGAGTTACCGATGATGTATATGGATGATGCTATACGCGGTACTATCGAATTGATGGATGCCCCGGCGGATAGAATCAGCATCCGCTCTTCTTATAACTTTACCGGCATGAGTTTTACTCCCGAAACGCTGGCGACTGAAATAAATAAACATCTCCCCGATTTTAAATTAGGTTATACTGAATATGATCCTAGGCAGGCCATAGCAGCGAGCTGGCCAAGGTCTATCAATGATGCTGCAGCACAGAAGGACTGGCATTGGAAACCTGAATTTGATCTGTCTAAAATGACAGAAGATATGCTGAAGAATTTGAAAAGGTAGATTCCTTGCATCAGAAACAAAAAACAGAAAAACCTGCACCTATAGGATATAAAATAAAGAATAATTAAGCAACTTCGGTCCATCAAACAATAAATTTCAAATAGTACAAACAATGGGTAGAGCATTCGAATTCCGTAAAGAAAGAAAATTCAAACGCTGGGCAAAAATGGCCGTTCAGTTTACACGCCTTGGCAAAGAGATCGTGATGGCAGTAAAAGACGGGGGATCAAACCCCGATGCGAATTCGCGCCTAAGGACAGCCATGCAGAATGCCAAAGCAGTAAATATGCCTAAAAATACTGTTGAAGCAGCAATTAAAAGGGCCACCAACAAAGATGAAAGCAATTATGAAGAGATAGTTTACGAAGGTTATGCCCCACATGGTGTAGCAATATTAATAGAAACAGCAACAGATAATACCAACAGGACTGTTGCAAATATTCGCAGCTATTTTAACAAAACGAATGGCACATTGGGCAAAACCGGATCTCTTGATTTTATATTCAGCCGTAAATCGGGTTTCAGGTTCGATCCCGGAGAAATGGATCTTGATGAACTGGAATTTGAACTCATTGATGCAGGACTGGAAGACCTTTATGTTGAAGTGGATGAAACCGGGAAAGATATTGGGGTAATCCATACTTCATTTGAGGATTTCGGTAAAATGCAAAAAGCGCTGGAGGAGAAGGGCATACCGGTGATCAGCGCTAAGCTTGAACGTGTAGCACAATCAACTGCTGAAGTAACAGAAGAACAGGCTGCTGATGTACTCAAAGTAATTGATAAACTGGAAGAAGATGATGATGTGCAGGCGGTTTATCATAATATGGCTGAATAAAAAAGATCCCGGTACGGAATAACTATCTTTTGTGAGAGAATATCCAGGATAAGAAATCCGGTTCTGCAAAAGCCTGATCCCAGCTATTATGACCTGCTTCAGGATAAACTGTAAATTTTGGAGGGCGATTCAGCC
>JAUXUF010000269.1 GCA_030684645.1 Bacteroidota bacterium
TATTCTTCTTCCAAAACCTGAAAAACCTGGGAGATCAGCTTTCCGGAGGGTAAGATGGATATTTTCACATTACCGCCTGGTGATCACACTAACGATCATTGCGGTCCTTTCTATACTTCCATTAAGCTTTTTTCTGAATACCTCATCAAAGATCCTGCTAATTGCTCTTGCCCTAATATCAATAGCTTATAGCCTGCCTATATTCACTATTCAGGATAAACGATTCGGTTTGCGCAATATTCCGGGCGTTAAACTATTCCTGATCGCCACAGTCTGGGCTCTGAGTTGTGTGCTGCTTCCCATCCTTGAGATGGAAAGCAATAATGAAACGGCCATTACACTAAATGACACTATATTACTCATTGCCAAGCGTTTTCTCTTTATTGCGGCTATTACAGTTCCATTTGACATTCGCGATCTTTTTCAGGACAGAAGCAATGAATTGAAAACCATCCCTGTTATACTGGGAGAAAAAACAGCCCTGTTGATCTGCCAGGGTTTACTGGCAGCTTATCTCATTTTATTATTCCTGTTTACCAATCAATTTGACAGTAATTTCTTCGCGTTGACCCTGACCATTCTCTTATCAGGATGGCTGATATTCAGGTCAAAATGGGAGAAAAATGAGTATTATTACTTCTTATATCTGGATGGAACCATGATCGTTCAATTTATTATGCTTCTGTTATTCAGCTCAATTCCCTTATGAAGGATATCGATATTTTATCTGTAAATGTTCTCGGCAAAGCAGAGCTTTTGGTTTCAGACCATCAATCCGCAAGATCAGCCTACCGAAAGTTAGCGATTGAAACGGAGAGTATTGAATTAGGTATAACCGGCTTTGCGGGAGATATGGTGCAGGATACTAAACATCACGGAGGTAATGACAAAGCAATATGCTGTTATAATTCTGATCATTTTGCAAAATGGAAAAATGAGCTCGGCTTTGATCTGAAACCGGGGGCATTTGGAGAAAACCTGACTCTCGGGGGAGCCAATGCAGATGAACAGCATGTTTATATTGGCGATCGTTATCAGTTAGGTGAAACCATAGTTGAAGTATCAGAACCTCGCGGACCCTGTTATATGATCGGTATC
>JAUXUF010000122.1 GCA_030684645.1 Bacteroidota bacterium
AAGAAAGGTGCGGGTAGTTCAAGAAACGGACGCGAATCAGAAAGCAAAAGACTAGGCGTAAAAATTTTCGGCGGTCAGGCTGCTACAGCAGGAAATATCATAATTCGCCAGAGAGGTACTGTTCATCACCCAGGTTTAAATGTTGGTATGGGAAGAGATCATACCTTATTTGCTTTGATTGACGGAACTGTTGTTTTCAAAAAAAGAAGAGATCACAAATCGTTTGTTTCGGTTGAACCTGTAGTTGCTGCAGAAGTAAATTAAAACGATTAAAGATATTCGTTAAATAATCTCCTGCTTTTCCAAAGGCAGGAGATTTTTTGTTTTAAATTTGCTGCTCTATAAAATTAAATTCACTGGAAATGCTCAATCTAAAGTTCATACAGGAAAATCCAGAAATGGTCGTCACAAAGTTGAAAAAGAAAAATTTTGATGCTTCTGAAATTGTTCAGCAAATCAACGTTTTATCAGCTAAAAAAAATGAAATTCAAGCCACTGCTGATCAGTGCAAGGCTGAAATGAATAAAATATCCAAAGAAGTTGGTTTGCTGATGCGCGAAGGCAAAACAGACGAAGCCAATGCCGCCAAAAACCGTACTTCCGAGCTCAAAGATTCGATTAAACAGATGGACGATGATTTTGCCCGCATCGATCAGGAAGTTTTCAACATACAAGTATTGCTTCCCAATCTTCCTTCCGATCTGGTTCCTGAAGGACGGACTCCGGAAGACAACCTCGTGGTGAAAAGTCACGGAGAAATTCCGGTATTGCCTGAAAACAGTATTCCTCACTGGGAATTGGCCAAAAAATACGACATTATCGACTTTGAACTGGGTGTAAAAATTACCGGGGCTGGTTTTCCCGTGTATAAAGGCAAAGGCGCCCGTATCCAGCGTGCCCTGATCAGTTTCTTTCTTGACGAAGCAAGGGAAGCAGGTTATCTTGAAATTCAGCCACCGCTGATGGTGAACGAAGAATCAGGTTTCGGAACCGGACAATTGCCCGACAAAGAAGGACAAATGTACCATGCCACCGGAGACAACCTGTACCTGATACCAACCGCCGAGGTTCCGGTAACCAATCTTTATCGCGATATGATTTTGGATGCCAAAGATTTACCGGTTAAAAATACAGCATACAGCGCCTGCTTCCGCCGCGAAGCCGGATCGTACGGGAAAGATGTTCGCGGATTGAACCGCCTGCATCAATTTGATAAAGTGGAAATTGTACAAATCGCTCACCCTGATAATTCGTACGAATTGCTCGACGGAATGGTGGCTCATGTGGCCAGCCTGGTCGAAAAACTCGAACTTCCTTATCGTATCCTTCGTTTGTGCGGTGGCGATATGAGTTTCACCTCGGCATTGACTTACGATTTTGAAGTGTTCTCGGCCGCTCAGGAAAAATGGCTCGAAGTAAGTTCAGTTTCCAATTTCGAAAGCTTCCAGGCCAACCGCTTAAAATTACGTTACCGCGACGAAGCAACCAAAAAACCAGTTCTTGCTCATACGCTCAATGGAAGTGCCTTGGCTTTGCCACGCATTCTGGCTGCTTTGCTTGAAAACAACCAGACTCCTGAAGGAATCCGGATTCCAAAGGTACTGGTTCCGTATTGCGGATTTGAGATGATTGATTAATTGATTCTTACGATAAAATCGACAAATCGACTTGGAATTTCGAGACCATAACAAGAATTGACGGAATATGGCATTAAGTATGTTTTTACAATTTTTTGTAATGATCTTTGAGAGAATAAATCGTTACAATTTGGCAATTGGTGTCAATCGTATAAACAATTCGATGTACCTTGTTTATCCTTCGAGACCAAAAACCTGAAAGATTTCCTTTTAATCTTTCAGGTTTTCCAATACCACTTTCAGGAGTCGATGATATTGAAAGTAATAAAGCAGTAATCCGATTCTGAATATTAATATTGCCAGAACGTTTCCAAAATTCAAGGTCGTCTAAAGCTCCTGATTTAAAATCTATTTCCATAGGTCTTTAATATCGACTTTTACCGAAGGCTGGTTTTTACGGGTGTTGATTTTATCAACAAATTCGGGATCATAAGCATCATTATCGTCCGTTTTGTTATCTAAAACCCGGGCATATTTAATCGTTTTCAAATATTCAACCAATCGCTTTGCTTCGTTGCTTCGAGTATCAATAATTACAGTTGCCATATTTATAAATATTTATGCAAATATACAATTTTTAGCATTATACGTTATTGTGAAAAATGGCTGGAAGTAAGTTCTGTGTCTAATTTCGAAAGCTTTCAGGCCAATCGCTTAAAATTGCGTTATTGCGACGAAGTCACAAAAAAAACCGGTTATTGCACGCACACTCATCGGAAGTGCATTGGCTTTGCCACGCATACTTGCTGCACTTCTCGAAAACAACCAAACTCCTGAAGGAATTCGTGTTCCAAAGGTGTTGGTTCCGTATTGTGGGTTTGAGATGATAGATTAAGTCAAAATCTTTCTTTAATAGATTTAAAGAGGCTGTTTCGGTTTAAATACTGAAGCAGCCTCTTTATTAATTTTTTATTTGTTCCTTTCATTATCTTTCTTCTTCATAAAATCTTCTGCTCTTTTTTTTACAGATTTTTCATCCGTTGGAAGCTTAGGTTCATCGTAGGTCTCAGGAGCTACCAACAGAATATTTTTATATTGATCTATAATAATTGATTTATAAAAAAATTTGGAAAATTTATCCTTAGGTTCCTTTATATACACAATATCCCTACTTCGATTAAAATCATTATTTGGATTAAGTTTTCTTTGATTATATCCAAAGCAGAATAATCCATCAGATCTTTTCCCCATTGAGTGAATACCATTTCTATAGAGGAATTGAATAAGTTTAAAAAACTGTATTGAATAATCCTGATTTAAAGGCTCAATGATAGGAAAAGAAGATGAATTTTCTTCTGGCATTTCAACAATGCTAAATCCAAAATCTTTTCTTGTATAATGAAGTTTGCCTTCAACTATAAAGCACGTAGCCCCATTGCCGTAATCCATCTTATCCAACAACATAGTTGCTGTCTTTAAACTGTCAATCATGGTATCTTTCGAAACTTTAAAGTCGATGTAATTTAACTCGTTTTTGCTATTTTTTGATTGATCACATCCAATCAAAAATACAATAGCAGTAATTAAGAATAGTCTATTTTTCATTTTTATGTGAATTAAATACTCCTGTTATTCTGATAACTTATCAATTCCCATTTTTAAAATACTACCATATTTAGTATTCATAAACTTCGTAAATTCGGTTTTTTCACCATTAGCGGTATTAATGCAATAGCACTTTTCATCTTTAAAAAGAAAATAATGAGTATAGAGTACACCTTGATTTTTAACGCCAATGAAAAACATTTCTTCTTTCTCATTATTAAAATAATCTGCTATTTTTTTTGCAAATGTCATTAAATCACTAACCTGCCACTTATTGTTAGTTTGATGTAAGAATGCTTTCCCAATAACTTTATTATTGTAGATTAAATGACATCTTACTCTCAGAGTATCTGGGGCTAGATATTTAAAAAAGTCCAGTTGATCCTGATATTCAAGAATCTTTTTTGAATTGATAATATAAATGGGAACAAACCGAAAATCGACATCCTTAATTATGGTTTCATTTAGAAAATCATTCGTTATCAAACCCTCCTTATGTATCAATAATCTTTTCCATTCGCTTTGTAAAAACTCACCCTTTAAATATCGATTGAATTCAGTCTTGGCTTCTGAAATATTTTTATTTTGTAGATAACCATCCCTAATAGAGATCCTTTTTGCGTTATAGGCTGATATGCTAAAAGTAAACAGCATTATTAGTAACACGTATCTTTTCATAACATATCCAATTTTGATTACAAATATTGAATTCCATAGATTCAAGTTACAGAAGCAACGAATAAATCCAAAGTAACAAAAAAATTAAATGGAGCACTAGAATATAGCTTTCCCAAAGCTATCTCTTTTTTTATAAATTTGATGTCAACTTTCGAACTAACCTGACAGCCTCATGAAAAACCTATTGAGAAAATCAATTTTTGCAGGATTTGCAGTAGCATCTTTCCCCTTATCCAGTTTCTCTGCCGAAAAAACGACTAGTCCGAACATCATCCTGATTTTTATGGATGACATGGGATATGGCGATTTAAGTTGTTATGGTGCATCACAATACAAAACACCCAATCTCGACCGGATGGCTACCCAGGGAATTCGGTTTACCAGTTTCCTTTCGGCTCAGGCTGTTTGCAGCGCCTCACGTGCAGGAATTTTAACCGGATGTTATCCAAACAGGGTAGGCATTTCAGGCGCTTTAATGCCGGATGCCCAGATCGGTTTGAATCCGGAAG
Source organism: Bacteroidota bacterium (assembly GCA_030684645.1). Taxonomy (GTDB): domain Bacteria; phylum Bacteroidota; class Bacteroidia; order Bacteroidales; family Prolixibacteraceae; genus Aquipluma. The sequence goes on from JAUXUF010000122.1 coordinate 4,370, forward strand.
AAGAAACCATTGCCGAAGTATTAAAAAAACAAAATTACAAAACCTGTGCCATCGGAAAGTGGCATTTGGGATACCAGCGCGAGTTTCTGCCTCTGCAGCAAGGGTTCGACGAATATTTGGGCCTTCCGTATTCGAACGATATGTGGCCGGTAAATTTTGACGGCAAACCCGCTGCAGCAAATTCAAACAAATCGCGTTATCCGGCACTTCCACTGATTGAAGGCAACGAAAAAATCAGGGAAATGAAAACGCTGGACGATCAGTCGGAACTGACCACCATTTATACCGAAAGGGCTGTCCGGTTTATTACTGAAAACAAGAAAAATCCATTCTTTCTTTACCTGGCACATTCGATGACGCATATTCCTCTGGCCGTTTCATCCAAATTTAAAGGGAAAAGCGAGCAGGGAATGTTTGGCGATGTGATGATGGAAATCGACTGGTCGATGGGTGAAATTATGACAGCGCTTGAAAAAAGCGGACTGGAAAAGAATACACTGGTCATTTTCACTTCAGATAACGGACCGTGGCTGAACTTTGGTAACCATGCTGGTTCAACCGGCGGTTTGCGCGAAGGCAAGGGGAACAGTTTCGAAGGCGGCCAGCGAGAACCTTGCCTGATGTGGTGGCCCGGACACATTGCCGCAGGTACCATCTGCAATAAACTTGCCTCAACTATTGATATTCTTCCGACCCTGGCAGCCATTACCAATTCACCTCTTCCGGAGAAAAAAATTGATGGAGTGAATATTCTACCTTTAATACTTGGCGATGAAAATGCCAATCCACGGGAATCATTTCTTTACTATTACCGGAAAAACAGTTTGGAAGCTGTCAGAAAGGGAATGTGGAAGCTGGTTTTCGCGCATCCAGGCAGGACATACGTGGGGTTCAAACCTGGGTTCGACGGATTTCCGGGACAAACGAATGAGAATTTTCAGTTTGAGGAAGGTTTGTACGACCTTCGTCGCGATCCGGGCGAACGATATGATGTGAAGGAATTTTATCCTGAAGTGGTTGCCGAACTGAAAAAACTTGCCGATGAAGCTCGTGTTGATCTCGGCGATGATATTCAGAACGTAAAAGGCCAGAATCGAAGAGAGCCTGGCCGTATTCCAGCAAACCAAACGAACCAATCAAAATAGTTTCACGATGAATAAAACGAATGTATTAACAATACTCGGACTGTGTTCGGCAGGAGCTTTACCTGCTTCCGGAGGTCAGGTTGCAAAGCCAACTCGTCCAAATATCATCTTTATCATGAGCGATGATCATGCTTATCAGGCCATTAGCGCTTACGGATGTGGTTTAAACGAAACACCCAACATCGACCGGATTGCCAAAGAAGGCGCCATATTCACCAGGGGATTTGTGACCAATTCGATTTGTGCACCCAGCCGGGCAGTAATGCTGACGGGAAAATTCAGTCACTTGAATGGCAAAGTGGATAACAGGGGAGGGTTTAACTGGGAACAGCAGAATTTTGCCAAAATTCTTCAGCAAAGTGGCTATCAGACTGCCATGATTGGCAAGATTCACCTGAATGGATCTCCGCAGGGGTTTGATTACTGGAATGTGTTGCCCGGACAGGGACAATACTATAATCCCGATTTTATTGAAAACGGCGTGAAGAAACGGTTCCCGGGATATGTTACCACGCTGACCACTGATTTTGCCCTGAACTGGCTGGACAAAACCCGCGATAAAACAAAGCCGTTTTGTTTGCTGTATCATCAGAAAGCTCCTCACCGGAACTGGCTTCCGGAGGAAAAATATTTAAACTTGTATGATGACAGGCAATTCCCGATGCCGGAAAATTTTTTCGACGATTATTCGGGACGTGGAACTGCTGCCCATACCCAGGAGATGAGCGTGGTGAAGGATATGATGTGGGGACACGACATGAAATTTGAAAATGATCCTTACACCGGTGAACCAACAAATTTCATGGGAAACATCAACCGGATGGACGACAAACAGTGCGAAGCATGGAGAAATGCATACAATCCGAAAAACGAAGAATTTATCAGGAATAAACCTGAAGGAAAAGAGCTGGCCAATTGGAAATACCAGCGATATATGCATGACTACCTGAGTTGCATCAAATCGGTGGATGATGGTGTTGGGCAATTGCTCGATTACCTGGACAAAAACGGACTGACTGAAAATACCATCGTAATTTACACCTCCGACCAGGGATTCTACCTGGGGGAACATGGCTGGTTCGACAAACGGTTTATGTACGAAGAATCATTCCGCACCCCAATCCTGATGCGGTATCCGAAAGAAATTAAAGCGGGAACAGTGATTGATCAGTTGGTTCAGAATCTCGATTTTGCACCAACCTTTCTCGCTTATGCAGGTGAAAAAATCCCTTCTGATATGCAAGGTATGTCGTTCAGGAATCTGGTTAAAGGAAAAAAGGGCGGGTGGCGCGATGCCATTTATTACCAGTATTACGAATATCCGGCGGAACACGCGGTGAAACGTCATTACGGAGTTCGCACCAATCGGTATAAACTAATCCATTTTTATTACGATGTGGATGAGTGGGAAATGTACGACCTGGATAAAGACCCGCACGAAATGAAGAGCATTTACGGTGACCCTGCCTATGCCAGTGTTCAAAAAGATTTGCACAAACGACTGACTGAATTGCGAGCCCAGTATGGCGATTCGGATGAACTGGATCAGAAGTTCATTCAGGAGTTTACCAAAAAGTGAGACTCTCAGTATAGAATCTTTTCTTATCTTTAAGCAAACTGAAAACACGATGAAACTTCCGAAATTAGTAAAAAGCGATAGCTACCTCGAACCGTTTGCAACCATCATAAATGCGCGGCTGACAGCAGCTCATAAGATGGAGAAGGAAATTCTCCAAGGGACAAGTCTTTCTGATTTTGCACAGGGTCATCATTGGTATGGATTGCACCGTGAAAACAATCAGTGGATTATTCGCGACTGGGCGCCCAATGCTACTGCAATTTACCTGATAGGTGAATTTAATAACTGGCAGGAAATGCCTGAGTATGCCCTGCAATCAATCGGCTCCGGAAACTGGGAGTTGAAACTTTCTCGGGACAAGATGACCCACAACGATTTATTTGCTTTTTCCATTTTCTGGGAAGGTGGCCATGGCAAACGAATTCCGGCATGGATCAACCGCGTAGTTCAGGACGATCACACCAAAATGTTTAATGCCCAGGTTTGGGTTCCGGAAAAACAATACAACTGGAAGAATGCTGTTTTCAAACGCTCTTCAGTGGCGCCTTTGATTTATGAAGCTCACATTGGCATGGCTGGTGAAGATCAGCGGGTCCACACTTACAATGAATTCCGGACCGATATTTTGCCCCGTATTCAGAAGGCCGGGTACAATACCATTCAGTTGATGGCCATTCCTGAACATCCTTATTACGGAAGTTTTGGCTATCATGTATCCAGTTTTTTTGCCCCATCATCCAGGTTTGGCACTCCGGAAGAACTAAAGGAACTGGTGGATGCGGCGCACGAAATCGGGATCTCCGTCATTATTGACCTGGTACATTCGCATGCCGTGAAAAACGAGAATGAAGGATTGGGCAAATACGATGGAACCAGGTACCAGTTTTTCCACGATGGGGCTAAAGGCGAACATCCGGCCTGGGATTCCTACTGCTTTAATTACGGTAAACCCGAGGTCATTCATTTTTTGCTTTCCAATATCAAATACTGGCTCGAAGAATTCAAAATGGATGGATTCCGGTTTGATGGGGTAACCAGCATGCTCTATTTCGATCATGGTCTGGGCAAAGCATTTACCTGTTACGATGATTATTTTGACGGAGGACTAGACCAGGATGCTTTCTCTTATTTCATTATGGCCAACCGGTTGATTCACGAGATCAATCCGAACGCATTGTCGGTTGCCGAAGAAATGAGCGGATTACCAGGTTTGGCGACGCCGCATAAAGACGGAGGCCTTGGTTTTGATTTCCGCATGGCTATGGGTGTTCCCGATTTCTGGATTAAAATGATCAAGGAAGTTTCGGATGAAAACTGGGATGTCGGAACCATTTTTCATGAGCTAACATCGAAACGTCTTGACGAAAAAGTGGTTAGCTATGCCGAATCACACGATCAGGCTTTGGTGGGCGATAAAACCATCATCTTCCGGCTGATTGATAAGGAAATGTATTACCACATGCGGAAAGACCAGCCCAACCTGGCAGTCGAACGTGGAATTGCCCTGCATAAAATGATTCGCCTGGCTACCTTATCGTGTGCCGGAGGCGCTTATCTGAATTTTATGGGAAATGAATTTGGTCATCCGGAGTGGATCGATTTTCCCCGTGAAGGCAATAACTGGTCATATGCTCACGCCCGCAGACTTTGGAGCCTGGAAGATAATAAAGATTTGAAATACTGCTGGTTGTCTGATTTTGACCGTGAAATGATTACTCTGGTTAAAAAGTCGAAACTTATTGAAGTTCCGGAAGTCAATTGGGTTTACGATCATAAAGAGAATCAAATATTGGTTTATTCCAGAGGAAAGCATTTAGTCGTTTTCAACTTTCATCCAACAAAATCGTTTGCTGATTACGGAATTCCAATGCCCGCTTCGAAGCACAAAATTGTATTAAATACCGATGAGTGGCAATTTGGTGGTCAAAACCGCATTGATTCAAGTTTAACTTATTATACTGTTCCTGAAGGGCGATTAACCAGTCAGCACTATTTGCAACTTTATTTGCCTGCCCGAACTGCAATGGTTCTGGAGAGGCAAGAGGTAAAACGGGTGAGGTAAAACAAGTTTCAGATTTCGAGTAACTCATTGCCAAATTTTCAAATTGCCAAATTGCCAAATTCTCAAATTAGCGTTTATGTCCTTTTTTACTGAAATAGAAATTCCAGAATTTCCCTGGAAGATGGATTATTCGAAAAGCATGATGTTTTTTGGATCCTGTTTCTCGGAGAATATTGGTCAGAAGTTACTCGATCTGAAGTTTAATGTGGACATGAATCCTTTCGGGATTTTATACAACCCTGAATCGATTGCCAACAGTCTCCGGATATTACTCGAAAAGCGGATATTTACTGAAGACGACCTGTTCAACGATCAGGGTTTGTGGAATAGTTTTTACCATCACAGCCGTTTCTCAGATGTTGATCGCGAAGTAGCCCTGGGAAAGATCAATAACCGTATTTCATTATCACATGAATTCCTGAAAAAAGCAGATTTTCTGGTTATTACCTTCGGTACAGCCTGGGTTTATGAGCTAAAAAAAACGGGCCGGATTGTATCTAATTGCCACAAAGTACCTGCCGCCGAATTTAAGCGGTTTCGCCTTGGAGTATATGAAATCACAGAGGTTTACCGTGAATTACTAATGGAACTCCGGAAGGTTAGCCCCGATCTGAAGGTCATCTTTACCGTAAGTCCAATTCGTCACTGGAAAGATGGCGCAGTCGAAAATCAGGTCAGCAAAGCGACACTTTTATTAGCCATTGATCAGCTCAAAACAGGATTCGGCAGCCAGGCTTGTGCCTACTTCCCTTCCTACGAAATCATGATGGACGAATTGCGCGATTACCGTTTTTATGCTGAAGATATGCTGCATCTGAGCACGGTTGCAACCGATTATATTTTCAGGCGTTTCAGTCAATCGATGATCGCGGGGGAAAGTTTAACTATTTCAAAAAAGCTGGTGAAAATAAGGAAGGCACTGTTGCATCGTCCGGTAAATCCAGGCTCTGTCGAATACAAAAAATTTCTGCAATCCAACTTGGATGAAATCAATAAATTAACATTTAGTTTTCCCAACCTTAATTTTAGAGAAGAGCAGGCATATTTTGAGCATGAACTTTCTGCGTTTCAGGACACAGCAAATTAATCATTTCAGGTGTTGATAATTTGACCAGGAGTCTCAATGAATTTTCACTTTTATGTTTGCCCTTTAACTTTTGACTTGAACTATGAAAGTACTGATGTTTGGATGGGAATTCCCGCCACATAAATCCGGAGGGCTGGGAACAGCCTGTTTGGGTCTGACAAAGGGACTGGCCAGTTTCAGGGATGTTGAAGTGACTTTTGTAGTTCCAAAAGTATGGGGCGATGAAGATCATGCCCATATCACATTGATGGGTGCGAATGAAATTCCGGTAATCCATCACCAAATCCAGTTTGCCGATGCCCCATCGAAAGTGGAGTATTACGAACTCCGTTCAAACTTGATCCCTTACCTTGGAACCAGTGAATTTTATGAATTGAAAGCGGAAGTATCTTCTAAAAACACAAGCCTGATAGAAACTACCGAAGAAGGAAAAGTCATGTTTACAGGCGATTACGGTCAAAACCTGTTTCAGGAAATCGACCACTATGCCACTGTGGCTGAAACTATTGCCCGTGAATTTGAGTTTGATGTCATCCACGTTCACGACTGGATGACCTTTCCTGCAGGAATAGCAGCAAAACGCATTTCGGGCAAACCCCTGGCAGTACATATCCACTCAACCGAATTCGATCGAAGCGGTTATCAGGTCAATCCTGAAATTTATTCCATCGAAAAAGGAGGAATGGATGCTGCCGATCAGATAATTGTAGTCAGCAATTTCACCCGTGATATCGTTAGCCGAAAATACTACATCGAGCCGGAAAAGATAAAAACAGTTTACAATGCTGTGGAGACCGCCTATCCAGAATCTAAGAAAAAACACAGGAAAAATTCAAAAGAAAAGACAGTAACTTTTCTCGGACGAATAACCGGACAAAAAGGTCCTGAATATTTTGTGGAGGCAGCAAATCTGGTACTTCAAAAAATGGAAAATGTCCGTTTTGTTTTGGCTGGTAAAGGAGACCTCCGCGATGCGATGATCAGGCATGCTGCCAAGTTGAATATTTCCGATCATTTTTATTTTCCGGGATTCCTGAAAGACTCTGAAGTAACCGATCTGTTTCGCATGAGTGATGTTTTTGTAATGCCGTCAGTGTCGGAACCATTCGGCATTGTGGCGCTCGAAGCCATGCAGGCAGCGGTTCCTGTCATCCTTTCAAAGCAATCAGGCGCATCAGAACTATTAAAAAATGTCATCCGGGTTGATTATTGGGATATTCATTTCATGGCCACTTCCATTTACGATATACTCAATAATCAGACTCTCTCAAACAAACTCGGGAGAAACGGGCAAAAAGAAGTGGAAAAACTGCTTTGGAAAAATTCCGCAGCAAAAGTGCGCGAAATATACTCCAGATTACTTGAAGGATCGGACCGGTTTTAAGTTAAAACATGTTTCTTACAATAACTTAGTAAATCCGAAAATTAACGACATGTTCACATTCCAGATTTTCTAAAGAGCAAATTTTTGACTTCTTTTGCACTCTTATTATTGTGTGGATTTGATTGTAAACTAGAGCGATAAAATGAAGACAGGTGTTAGATTTATAAAAGATTCAATCGTGGAACAACCAACTTGGAAGAAATTATTTGTTGAGTCAAATATCCCGGAGAAGCTATCTCCGCTTAAAGAATTAAGCCGCAATTTGTGGTGGGTCTGGAATACAGAAGCTGTAGATCTGTTTCAATCGATAGACGCCGGGATTTGGGAAGAATGCGAACATAATCCGATTGTTCTTCTCGAAGAAGTGAGTTACCAACGATTTCTGGAACTTGAAAATGACGAGGAATTTATCCTGAAGATGAATAACGTTACCTCCTTATTAAACAAGTATCTGGCCGCTCGCAAAGAGTTAAAAGGTCCGTCAATAGCTTATTTCAGCATGGAATACGGACTGCACGACAGTCTGAAAATATTTTCCGGAGGTCTTGGTATTCTGGCCGGCGATTACCTCAAAGAAGCCAGCGATTCGAAATTGAACCTGGTGGGCGTTGGTCTGTTATACCGCTACGGATATTTCCGCCAAAACATCGCAATTTCCGGAGAACAACTTTCGAATTACGATGCACAGCAATTCTCGAAAATTCCGGTTCAACCGGCTTATGATACTGAAGGAAACTGGATAAATATTCAGGTTGAATATCCCGGAAGAACCGTTACTGCCCGTCTTTGGCAGGTTAATATTGGTTCAATTAAACTATACCTGCTCGATACTGATTTTGAAGCAAATTCTGATGAAGACCGTTTTGTTACCCACCATTTGTATGGCGGCGACAACGAGAACCGGCTGAAACAGGAAATACTTCTGGGTCTTGGTGGCATCAGGGCCATGAAAAAACTTGGTTACCAGATGGATATTTACCACTGCAACGAAGGCCATGCCGCAATGATCGGTATGGAACGGATTGTTGATTTAGTTTCAGGAAAAGGGTTGTTGTATGCCGAAGCCAAAGAAGTGGTTCGCGCATCGACGCTGTTTACCACCCATACACCTGTTCCTGCAGGTCACGATTCTTTTCATCAGGACATGTTTAAACGCTACATGGACAAATATCCTGAAAAAGCAGGAATTAGCTGGGATGAGTTTTGCAGCCTCGGGAAAGCAAACGCTTATGAAGATCATTTTAATATGAGTTACCTGGCCTGCAATTTATCGCAGGGTATCAACGGGGTAAGCATGTTGCATGGCGACGTTTCTAAAGAAGTGCTCAGCCCCCTGTATAAAGGTTTCCTTCCGGAAGAACTTGAAGTTGGCTATGTAACCAATGGCGTACATTATTCAACCTGGACGGCCAAAGAATGGAAAGAGATGCATCAGAAGTATTTCGGAAAAAAATTTCCGGAAAACCAGCTTGACTTTGATACCTGGGAACGGATTTATCAGATTCCTGACGAAGAAATCTGGAACCTGAAACAAAACCTTCGCTTAAAAACGATCGGACATATCAAACAGCGGTTCACCAATAACTGGATCAAACGCAATGAAAACCCAAAACTGATTTCGGAAGTTTTAGGCAAGTTGAACCCATATGCATTAACGATTGGGTTTGCACGTCGTTTTGCAACCTACAAGCGGGCTCACCTGTTATTTCGAAACCTTGACCGCTTATCCAGACTGGTTAATAATCCTGCACGTCCGGTACAGTTTCTCTTTGCAGGAAAAGCACACCCCGCTGATAAAGCAGGACAGGACCTGATCAAATACATCGTTGAAATCTCTAAACGGCCCGAATTTGCCGGAAAGATCCTGTTCGTACAAAATTACGACATGGATTTGGCCAAGATGATGCTGCAAGGAGTCGATATATGGATGAACACCCCTACCCGACCGCTTGAAGCTTCAGGAACCAGTGGAGAAAAAGGAGTGATGAACGGAACCATTCACTTTTCAGTTCTTGACGGCTGGTGGGTAGAAGGGTACAAAAAAGATGCAGGATGGGCGCTTTCTCAGGAAAATGCCTATGATGTGAACGACCTTCAGGATGAACTGGATGCTGAAACCATTTATAATATTCTGGAAGAAGAAATATTACCAGTATTTTATGACCGGAACATCAAAGGAATCCCTGAAAAGTGGGTTTCATTCATAAAAAATACTTTTGCACAGGTTGCTCCAAATTTTTCTACAGCCCGTATGATCCGCGACTACCAGGACCGGTTCTACCGTCCTCAGGCTGAACGTACGGCCCGACTGGTCGCTTCAGATTATAAATTAGCCAAAGAACTGGCCGTATGGAAATTCAACATTTCTTCGGTTTGGGAGCAAGTTGAAGTGAAAAATGTTCAGATTACCGATGGAATTACCAATGTACTCAAACTCGGTGAAAAATATCCGGCACGGGTTGTCGTTGATATCAAAGGATTAAAGCCTGAAGATATAGGCGTTGAAATGGTGATTACTGAAAAAGGGAAAGACGATAAATTAAAACTGATTAAGAGTCTCCAGTTTGAAATTGAAAGTGCTGAAGGTTCATTAATTACTTATAAATTAAACCTACAACTGATGAATGCCGGGGCATTTAGTTATGCCATGCGCATCTATCCCAAAAATTCGGAATTACCACACCGTCAGGATTTTCCTTATGTGAAATGGGTTTATTAATTCATTCAGAACATAAAAGTTTAAAAGGTGGCCTTGAGTCACCTTTTTTCTTTTAATCCGGAGGATTTTATCTCTTTTTCGAAAGATGGAATCCCAACCTTGACTTTTATCCACACCTTTGTAATCTTATTCATTTGGCATGAAAAAATATTTTTCTCAAACTACCTTTCTGGCGATTATTGCCTGTTTGCTATGGTCGTCGGCTTTTGTCGGGGTAAAAATTGGTCTGAAATATCAAACTCCGCTTCAGTTTGCCGGAATTCGTTTTGTGATTTCCGGGCTGATCCTGCTTCCGGTGATTCATAACTTTAAACGGTTCAGGAAGGAAGTCAGGGAAAATTTCGTTTATGTTTGTCTGATTGCTTTTTTGCAGGTAGTTCTGCAATATTCCCTTTTCTACATGGGCATCAGTTTGCTTCCTGCTTCTATTTCGGCCATGATTATCGGTTCGTCTCCTTTGTTTATTTCGCTGGTAGCCCATTTTTTTGTTTCTGGCGATCGCATGGATTGGTTTAAAACCGGAAGTATTTTACTTGGGATATTGGGCGTTGCGGTGATTACCCTTGGCCGGAAAAGTCTCCCGCCGGGCGCCGAAATAGCCATGACAGGTGTTATTCTTCTAATTCTCAACAACCTGGTCTCGGGCATTACCAACGTGGTCATTGCACGCAAAAGGCACAGTATTTCTCCTTTGGTTTTAACCTCAGCATCGCTCTTTCTGGGAGGGGCAATACTTCTTGCTGTATCTTACCCTCTCGAAGGTGTGCCTCTCCAGGTTTTCCCTCCTGAATATTTTGTAGCACTGGCCTGGCTTAGTTTTTTGTCGGCAGCGGCTATTTCGATATGGAATACCTTGCTTCGACGGGTATCTGTCAAAGTTTCTGAACTTAACATCTGGAAATTTCTGATTCCGGTTTCAGGAGCAATTCTCAGTTATTTGATCCTGCCGGACGAATCGCCTGATGCGGTTTCTGTTTCAGGAATGATACTGATCGGACTTTCTTTGGTCATCCTAAGCATTTCGCACCGGAACCGAAACAGGAACCGGGAAAAGATATTGCAAAGCACCTGAGTACCAAAGCATAAAAGTCTGATAATATTCAAATTTTTCGCTGTCATTTATCCTGTTCTTTTTAGGAGATTCAAGTACTCAAGTACTTTGGCGCTGTTTTAAAAATAGTGAATTTTCAGAAAGCCTTTCGGCGAAGATTTGAAGGCATACTGTCATATAACATTACGTCTTGTTGATCATTCAAAGCTTTAATTGTTAATTTCGGGGCTTCCAATTCACCAAAAACACAATTAACTAACAGCAACCTTGTTGCATAAAATTTGAAATTTATGAATTCAATCTTCTGGCTAGCGCCTGTCAGTTCGATTCTGGCACTTTCTTTTGCCTGGTTTTTCTTTAAACAAATGATGAAGGAAAGCGAAGGAACGGACACAATGAAAAAAATTGCCAAACACGTTCGCGATGGCGCAATGGCATACCTCAAACAACAGTACAAAGTAGTTGGAATCGTTTTCGCGGTTGTGACCACCATATTTGCCATTATGGCTTATGTACTGGAGATTCAAAATCCATGGGTGCCTTTTGCCTTTTTAACCGGTGGTTTTTTCTCCGGATTGGCTGGCTTCTTCGGAATGAGGACTGCAACGTATGCATCAGCCCGTACAGCCAATGCTGCCCAACGTTCGCTCAACGCCGGTCTTAGAATTGCTTTCCGTTCAGGAGCAGTTATGGGTTTGGTTGTAGTAGGATTGGGATTGCTTGATATCTCAATTTGGTTTTATTTTTTACAATCTGCAATTAGTTGGCTTGATACCGGAACGGCTGAGACAATTGCTGGTGATCCATCTATGAAATTGATCATTATCACAACCACAACTCTTACTTTTGGTATGGGTGCATCAACTCAGGCATTATTTGCCCGTGTTGGTGGAGGTATTTTTACCAAAGCTGCAGATGTAGGCGCCGACCTGGTTGGTAAAGTGGAAGCTGGAATTCCGGAAGACGATCCACGTAATCCTGCAACTATTGCGGACAATGTTGGTGACAATGTTGGCGATGTTGCCGGAATGGGCGCTGACTTGTATGAATCGTATTGCGGATCAATTCTTTCTACAGCAGCTCTTGGCGCAACTGCTTTTGTTGCTACAAATTTGGCTGCTATCGGAATAAATGTTAATGCAGAAGAAGCTTTGAAAATTCAATTCAACGCAGTTATTGCACCTATGATAATTGCTGCTGTGGGAATTATCCTTTCTATATTGGGTATTTTCATGGTTAAAGCCAAGGAAGGCGCGACACAAAAAGAATTATTGGCCGCGCTGGGTCGTGGTGTTAATATCAGCTCGGTCCTAATTGCGTTCTTTTCATATTTCATCCTGAGATATCTGGAAATTCCGAATTTCTTAGGTGTTTGGGGCGCTATGATGACCGGTTTGGCCGGCGGTATTGGGATAGGTAAAATCACCGAATACTACACTTCTTCAGGATATAAACCAACAAGGAACATTGCCGAATCAACAAAAACAGGCCATGCAACTGTAATCATCTCAGGTATCGGAAACGGTATGATCTCTACTGCTTTTCCTGTTTTGATTGTGGGTGCTTCAATTATTCTTGCCTTCTTGTTTGCTTCCAATTTTAATTTCAATAACATTAGCTTTGGCCTTTATGGTATTGCAATTGCAGCCGTGGGTATGTTGTCAACATTAGGAATTACCCTGGCTACTGACGCCTATGGTCCAATTGCTGACAATGCAGGTGGAAATGCCGAAATGAGCGGTTTAGACGCAGAAGTACGCAAACGCACCGACGCTTTGGACACGCTCGGAAATACTACTGCCGCTACAGGAAAGGGATTTGCTATCGGTTCGGCTGCTTTAACTGCTTTGGCGTTAATGGCTTCGTACATCGAAGAAGTTAAAATTGCCGTTGCACGTATTCCTGAGAAGGTGCTTGAATTTACCCAATTTGCCACCAATAATCATTTCACTAATGTGGATATCCATAAAGCAACCATCCCACAGATGATACAATATTTACACCTTGACATTATGAATCCTCGGGTTCTGGTAGGTGCATTTCTCGGTTCAATGGCTGCATTCTTATTCAGCGGTCTCACCATGAATGCAGTAGGCCGTGCTGCCCAAAGTATGGTCGAAGAGGTTCGTCGTCAGTTCCGCGAAATTAAAGGCATTCTCGAAGGCAAAGCTGAACCGGACTATGCCCGCTGCGTTGAAATTTCGACCAAAGGCGCCCAGAAAGAAATGATGCTTCCTTCATTTTTGGCTATTTCCATCCCGATCATCACAGGTGTTGTCTTTGGTGTTTCGGGAGTAATTGGCTTACTTCTGGGTGGTATCTCAACCGGATTTATTCTTGCCATTTTCATGGCCAATTCCGGTGGTTCCTGGGATAATGCAAAGAAATACATTGAAGAAGGAAATCTTGGCGGAAAAGGTTCTGATTGTCACAAAGCTGCTGTAACCGGCGATACCGTTGGCGATCCGTTTAAAGATACTTCAGGTCCGTCATTAAACATCCTGATCAAACTGATGAGCATGGTTTCGATTGTAATGGCCGGATTGACCGTTGCATATAGCCTGCTGTAAAAATTGGCGACATTCAATTCAGAAAATTCAACCATTTTCTGATTACAAATACTATAAACCCCGGATAAATTCCCCGGGGTTTATTTTTTTTACTAAATTGCTGAACAAATGAACAGGGGATTGAGTTTAACTGATCAAATGACAACACTAAAAACCAAATAATATGGCAGATCTATCAACAACCTACATGGGCGTAAAACTAAAAAATCCTATCATTTTAGGCGCCAGCAATCTTGTCACAAAGCCTGAGGTAATTAAAGAACTTGAAGAAGCCGGCATCGCGGCCCTGGTCTATAAGTCGCTCTTCGAAGAACAGATTCAGCTGGAAAGCCTTCAGTTTCATGAAGAATTGAATGAATATGCCAACCGGAGTTCAGAAATGGGACGACTTTTCCCCGATATTGAACATGCAGGCCCAAAAGAACACCTGCATAATCTTAAAAAACTAAAACAAAGCGCCTCGGTGCCGGTCTTTGCCAGCTTAAATGCGCTATACGAACCAACCTGGGTTGAATATGCCAAATTACTGGAAGAAACAGGGGTTG
>JAUXUF010000281.1 GCA_030684645.1 Bacteroidota bacterium
TGGTACGGGCTTTGTCAAACTCCCTGAAAATTACCGGGATACAGGCCCAGATGGAGGAAGACGATCCGGGATTGCCATTATCCGGTTCCTCTCATTATGGAGAGGTTGAATCACTCCCTCTGCCCTGGAAGTCCTGGGCAAAAGGATGGAAGTATTTCAAAATATTGGAATTAGAAGAGAGAATTTCAATAGAAAGAAAAGCAGAGCCTGTTGAAGTGCTTTTAGGGTTTTTGTCCAGTCAAATTAGCTCACCTCGACGGGAAATTCGTGTGGCACGAATTGATAATGGGATGTTGAAGGAAGTTACTTCACAGGTTTATGATGTCATCCGTCGTAAAGGAGAATGGTTTTGCAAATTACTTTTCCTTGCAGACTGCCATGCAGGTCAACATCAAAATTTTTTGATTTTTTATGGAAATTTTGATGCAGAATTACCGGCTTATCTTTCCGATCTAACAACAAAAGGAGAAGGTGTTGGACTTGATATTGAAAACAATTTTTATAAAGCGACACTTTCCGGCCAGACAGGACAACTAGAGCGAATGACAGTAAAACACGGTCATGGGGTTGAACTATATGCAGGTGGCGAAGCTCATGGTGAACTACCTGGAATTGATTGGGCGCATGATTATGTTTCTGAAGGATTCTTTCAGAAATTCAGAATTACTTTATGGGATGAATGTCCCGACTATGAGATAGTTAAAGGGCCTATATGTACTATTGTGCGGCGCTGGGGCTTCCCATATTCGCCGGTCCACCCCCTGTTTTCCCCAAGCAGACTTAATATGGATATTGAATACCGTTTTTATGCCGGCTTGCCTTATTTTCATAAGTTCGGCCGAATGACTTCAATCAAGGATTTTGAACTTGTGTATGCCCGTGACGATGAATGGGTATTTACTGGTCAGCCTTTCACTGATACCTTATGGATGGGCCCAGACGAAAAGCTGAAGATTGGTGAGGTTGATCCCCAATATAAAAATAACCTTTTGGGGGTAGGGTTCTTTAATAAAGATACCAAAGATTCATTTATAGGGCTATTTTTGGATCATTATGCAGATGGCTTGCCGGAATTGGTCCATTCAGGGTCTCCACAGGCT
>JAUXUF010000282.1 GCA_030684645.1 Bacteroidota bacterium
CCATAAATGGTTGCTTGCTGATCGGCAATCGTGGTTTTGAACGGATTCAGCTTCAACTGGCCATTTTCGAACTGAAATTTGGCTGTAAAATCATCAATTTTTACATTTTTGAGCTTTTCATTTTTAATGATTCCCCTAATCTGGTCAAAAATCGGAGAATCTGTGATCATCAGGTTTAAGGTGTTGAAGATTCCACTTCCATTCAAACTGGTTGGTACCAGATTCATCTTTTGGTTCATAACTCCTGAAAGGCCAAATTGAGTGGAGAATTTTCCCTGACTCTTGCCCGCAATTGGTACATACCGGTTAAAAGTGCCAAGCGACTGGAAAGCTGTTGGTATATCCATGCTTTCCATGTTCAACTTAAAATCGAAGAGCGGTTTGTTTTCTTTGTTACTGGTATAGGAGCCGTTTAATGCCAGTTTACCCTGCAACATTTCCATCGTCAGGTTGGAAAGTTCCATGCGTTGATCTTTAACCCTGACTAATCCGTTGATATTGTTGATTGGCATTTTATCGTAAACAGCCCGTTGAATGGCTGATTGGAAGGTTAAATCAAGCTTTTCAGGAACCTGAAAGGCAACAACAGAATCGGAAGGAGCAACTGATTTAGTTTTAGCCTCAGCTTGCTTTTCTGCCGGTACCTTTGCCGATTTCTGGATATTCGACAATTCAGAAAAATTCATGAAAGTCGATTTCAGATTGAAATTGCCTTTCAGAACATCATTTTTGAAAATGTAAGCCAGGTAATTGCTTACATCACCCTGAAGTGAAAAATCGCTCTGCCCAATTTTTCCGTCAAATTGGTTGACCGTAATCTGTTTGGTATTTGCTTTGATCTGTCCCTGGCTGATTTCAACAGGTTTGGTCAATTTATTGCTTTCAATCCTGAAATTCTTAATGGTTGCTTCGCCATTCGACTGAAACTTCTCATATTCCTTTTTTTCGATGGACGACATTCGTCCGGCCAGTTGCATCTGAGCCTTCAAAATACCGGTAATATCGAGGCTGTCAATCGGAATGGCCTGTTTCAGGGAGGCAAAATCGATTGTTCCTGAAAATGATGCATCGATGTTCGGATCTGTCATTAATTCACTCAGCGACATGCGCAAATCAATTGGATTATTTTTAATTGAAGCATGCGCTTTTTCAACATTAACTTTCAGCAAATTCAGATCGCCTTCGGGTTTGGCGATTTGCGCCGAAACCTGGATATCCTGAACGCTTTCAGGTAAGTTCTGATATTTGAAACTGGCATTATTTACTGCCAGCAAAACATCAATTGCCGGATAAATTTCATTGTAGTACAATCCTTTCACCGAACCTTTAAATTCGGCCGAACCTTTAAATTCGGCCTTTTCGAGATATTTCTGATAATCGGCAGGAACCAGCGCCAAAATAGTCGCGAAATCGCTTTTCTCGCTCCTGAAAGCCAGGTCAAAAAACATACTGTCGGTCGGCATGGCAAACGAACCATCGATTTGAAGCGGAAGGTTATTCACCCATAATTTTCCCTGATCGAAGACAAAATTCATTTTTTCAACATCCATTTTCAGCAAGGTTTCTGCCTTCAGTTTCGTTTTCGAAATGTACTGTACCGAATCGTATTCGAGAATAAATTCACCAGCTTCGCCTTTCATATCAAAGGTAGTCAGCGCACCGGCCACATCTCCGGAAGAACTCAGGTTCGTGTTTTTCACCCATATTTTCATAGGCATTTCCTGGTCATCATACAAAAGGTTCAGGTTCTTCACCTGAATATCGCTGAGTTTCATTTTAAAGGCATCCTCGGGACTTGCAGCTACAGATGTTGCTGGTGTCGTTGTAGTTTTGGTGATTTCCCAGTTAACTGCTCCTGATTTATTTACCATCAGCAAGATTCTTGGATTTTCAATCGTAAGGCTTTTCAGTTCCAAACCTTTACTCTGAATCATGTCCATCAACGAAATAGTAGTGGAAATGGAAACTGCCGATAAAATCGTATCACCCAAAAATGCATTAATTCCAATGATGCTCAGATTCTGAAGTTCCATTTCAACCTTAGGAAATTGCGAAAACACCGAAACCTTAAAATCAGAAAAATCAATCTTTGCATTGATCTGGTTGTTTAAAGTGGTTTTTACTTTGGCCAGTAGTTTGTCTTTATACAAAAATGGCAGAATTGCCAGCGTTCCGATAATCAGAACCATAATTCCGGAGATGATGACTATTTTTCGTTTCATTTGGCTGTAGAATTTTCAGTTAAAATCAAAGTGCGCAACATATTTAACGCAGTGTGCGTGGTGCGTATTATATTTCGCTCGCGGTTATGCTTAAAATTGTATTTTTTGCTTTGTATTCCTGAAGGTCCGGCCACTGCAATCCAAACCGTTCCAACAGGCTTTTCATCCGATCCTCCGTCCGGACCGGCAATTCCGGTTGTTGCAACCGAATAATCAGAATTTAAAGCTTTCTGGGCTCCCAAAGCCATGGCTTCGGCAACCTGCTGACTGACGGCTCCAAAAGCTTCGATCAATTCCATCGGAACATCAAGCAGTTTATTTTTTATTTCGTTGGAATAAGCAACCACTCCACCTTTAAAATAGGCAGAACTGCCAGGGTTGGAAGTAATAAAATGGGCAATATTCCCACCTGTACAGCTTTCGGCGACAACCAATGTTTTTCCTGATTCGACCAGCAACCGACCAATAACAAGACCCAGGTTTTCGTCATCAAAACCAAAAATATGTTCAGGAATTAGGGTAATTAACTCTTTTACGCGTTGGTCAATTTCGGTTTCGAGTACCGATTGATCAGTTCCGTATCCGCTCAACCGGAGGCGAACCATCATCGGGCTTGGCAGATAGGCAAGTTTGATATAACCGGGCAAGGCACTCTCCCACTCCTCAATTTTTTCGGCCAGCATCGATTCGGGCAATCCAATGGTTAAAACAGTTTTGTGCACAATCGACTGCGTGATTCCCAGTTTGGTCAGTCGCGGAAAAACTTCTTCTGTCATAATGGCTTCCATTTCAAAAGGTACTCCAGGCATCGATACAAAAATGGTATTGTTGCGCTCAAACCACATTCCTGATGCTGTTCCTGCCGAATTGTGCAACACAGTGCAACTGGCCGGCAACAATGCCTGATCGCTGTTTAATTGATTGACGATTACATTCCGTGAAGATAAAAGCGACTGAACATGTTCAAAAATTTCAGGATGATAAACCAGTTCGGTGTCGAAATATTCGCATAACGAATTTTTGGTAATATCGTCCTTGGTTGGTCCCAAACCACCGGTAATCAGTACCAGATCGGCATTTTCTTCAGCTTCAGCAAGTGCTTTCATGATATGATCGTGGTTATCATGAACAGACGTCACCTGATACACTTCAATTCCGAGCATATTAAGCTGTTGCCCCATCCAGGCCGAATTGGTATCCACAATCTGCCCGATTAAAATTTCATCGCCTATCGTAATTAGTTCTGCCTTCATGCTCTTTAGGTCCAAATTTCAAGTTCCAAGTTTCTAGTTTTGGTCGCAATTGACTCATTCTCAATATTTGGACATTGGGTATTCGATATTGAATATTGATTATTTATTTGATTTTCAATGCACTTAATCGTTGGATAAGTGTCGGATGTGAATAATGAAAAAACACATAGACCGGG
>JAUXUF010000126.1 GCA_030684645.1 Bacteroidota bacterium
TTGTATTCATTTTCTTCTTTGTTTTTTATTTACTGATTGTTTAATTCGATCTTCAAATTCGGGCAATAACTTTTCGAACTGAGCCAAAGTCTCAGCCAAAGATGCATAAAGTTCACCTCCGGCTGCGTTGCGATGACCTCCACCATTAAAATATTTTTCAGACACCTCGTTTACGGCAAATTCACCTTTCGACCTGAAAGAAGCTTTGATGTATTTTTCTTTTTCAGTAAAGAGTACACTAAACACTATTCCCTTTATTGAAAGTGGCATATTAACAAATCCCTCATTGTCGCCTGTCTTAAAGTTGAAAGCTTTCTGATCTTCAAGCGTTATATACATACAGGCCGCATGATATTCAGGATAAACAGTCATCCGGTTGCTCAGGCAAAAACCCATAAGTCGCATCCTGTCAACTGAATAATTATCATAAACTCTTGAATGAATGTCCGGCTGATCAATTCCCATCCGTGTAAGTTGGGCAACCACTTCAAAAGTATTCGGATTGGAGACATTAAAATCGAAGGAACCAGTATCGGTCATGATCCCTGTAAAAAATGAGGTAGCCGCATTCCGGTCAATATATGATGCAAATTCGGTGGATTGAAGCACTGAAAATATTAATTCGGCAGTTGAACTATAGGTAATGTCAGAGATAACCAGATCGGTAAAATTTCCGGGATAGGGATGATGATCAATCAAAACCTTTTTACCCGTATAACTTTCGACAAGCGGTTGCATATCTCCAAGCCGCGATAGCTGATTAAAATCCATACAAATCAGCAAATCCGATTCGTCCAGCGCTCTGGCAGACTGTTTCGGATGATGACTGAAATTAATCACTTCTTCATGACCATCCATCCAGTGATAAAACTCCGGATATTTGGTCGGACTTACAATCTGAACTTTTAAACCGGCATTTTTCAGAACACGCCATAAACCAAAAACCGAACCCATTGCATCTCCATCCGGATTTCGGTGAGGAACCAACACAATAGATTTGGAACTGTTTTTAATCAACTGCTCAAAACCTTTAATTAATTCAATATCAACTCTTTCCAATTATTCAATTTTAAAATAGAGTACAAATATAAAAATAAAGCCGATGGCGGTAACGGCTGCACGATTTTTAGCTAACTTGTGTCCAAAAAAAAATAAAGCTAAAACAAAACTATATGTCAGGTAACCAAACATTTACAATCATCAAACCCGTTGCTGTGAAAAACAACTATATCGGGCCAATACTCAAAATGATCAACGAGGCTGGATACACCATAAAAGCATTAAAAATCACACACTTAACAAAGAACAAAGCCATGGAATTTTACAATGTTCATGCCGGAAAACCATTTTTTGAAGATTTAACATCTTTTATGAGTTCGGGTCACATTGTTGCTGCGATCCTCGAAAAAGAAAATGCGGTTGATGATTTCAGAAAACTGATCGGAGCAACCGATCCGGCCAAAGCTGAGGAAGGAACTATCCGGAAGATCTATGCTGAATCGATGTCGCACAATGCAGTTCATGGTTCTGACAGCGATGAAAATGCGGTGATCGAAAGTGATTTCTTCTTTTCAAAAATGGAGCGGTATTGAGTTTCGACCTATCTAAAAATAATCGCCTTAATCAACTCTTCGCCAACCACTTCATTGAGGCGGACACGAATTTCTTCTTTCATCATCAGCAGTTCATTCCTGACAATTGGCGAGGTAGTTTCGACAAATAAGGTATTGTTCTGAATATACAAATTGCCGGTGTACCGGGCAACGGTTTTACCCATAACCGACTCCCACGATTTAATCAGATCAAGTTCGTTGAGTTTTCGTTCCAGGTTATTTTCGCGAACATAGCTTTTAAGCACACTGCTTATACTTTGCGTATTACTCTTTCTCATAATTTTTAATCAATTAATGCTCCATCGCTGATGGTAAAAATCCGGGATTGGGTTTCCAGTCCGGCAATAATATGGTCGAGGTGCTCCCTGTTGGTATCGGTGATAAAAATCTGCCCGAAATGATCGTCAGCTACCAACTTGACGATTTGTTCCACCCGGTTCTTATCCAGTTTATCGAAAATATCATCCAGAAGTAAAATCGGTGTCAGTCCCGAAATTTCTTTCATAAAATCGAACTGAGCCAGTTTGAGCGCAACCAGATACGTTTTTTTCTGCCCCTGAGAACCAAATTTTTTGATGGGATTACCAGCCAGCTCAAATTCAAAATCATCTTTATGAATGCCGGTTGTGGTATATTGAAGCATCCGGTCTTTGCCAATGGATTGTTTTAACAACTCTTCAAAATTGGTTTCGCTCAAATCTGACTGAAGTTTCAAGCCAACGGTTTCCTTTCCTCCTGAAATCAACTGGTAATAGATTTGAAAGATAGGTTGAAGCTTTTTAATGAAAATCATTCGAACTTCATGGATCTGTTCACCATATTTGACAAGCTGATCATCCCATACTTCAAGCGATTCCAGTTGAAAAGCATTTCGACCGGCAAACTGTTTCAACAGGTTATTTCGTTGTTGCAGCGCCCGGTTGTAACGGATCAGGTTTTCGAGATAAACAGCGTCATACTGCGAAATGACCGAATCTACAAACCTGCGGCGATCCTCGCTTCCGCCCGAAATAAGGTTAGTATCCGACGGAGTTACGATGATCAGCGGAATTAAACCGATGTGTTCCGATAACTTTTTGTACTCTTTCTGGTTCCGTTTAAATGTCTTCTTCTGATTTCGTTTCAATCCA
This sequence comes from Bacteroidota bacterium, assembly GCA_030684645.1. Classification (GTDB taxonomy): domain Bacteria; phylum Bacteroidota; class Bacteroidia; order Bacteroidales; family Prolixibacteraceae; genus Aquipluma. The sequence goes on from JAUXUF010000126.1 coordinate 2,744, forward strand.
CAATAAATGGTTTCTTCCGATTCGATCCGGGAATATTTACCTTGAATCATGAAAAAATCCTGATCAAACCGGATATTCTGAGCATCTACCGAATTCAGGAAACTTTTACAAAACGACAAATAATAGATGGCATCCATCAGGTTTGTTTTGCCGGCGCCATTGTTCCCAATAAAACAATTTAAGCCATCGGAAAACTTAAATTCAGCATGTTCAAAATTTTTAAAATTGATAATCGACAATTCGTGGATGTACATGTTTTAGCCCGTTTATTAAAACAAAACTACAAATTTCCGCTTGGGAATCGGCAAAAAATATCAACGTTCAGGATAATAACACCGATGTGTTGATTAATATTCATTTTTATATCCAAAACCTGACGATTATTTTTGAAATTAATATATTTTTGCGTTTCGATTTTTGAACTATACTTTACAAGATGGCAAAAGACAAAAAAAACAATCAGGAAGATAATTTAATTGAAGTAGAAAGTGCATTAACCAAAACTGAGCAATATTTGGAAGGAAATCAGAAAATGATTTCAATTTTGGTGGGCGCCATAGTTATTGTGGCTGTTGGGTACCTTGGCTTAAACAAGTTTTACCTTGAACCACGCAAAACTGAAGCTCAGGATCAAATGTTTATGGCGCAAACTTATTTTGAAAAAGATTCGTTTAACCTGGCTCTTAACGGAGACGGAAACAATCCGGGGTTCCTGGATATCGCCGATGACTTTGGTTCAACAGATGCCGGTAATCTGGCTAATTATTACGCCGGAATATCCTATTTGAATATGGGACAGTATGACAAAGCAATTGACCATCTGAAAAAATTCGACACTGATGATTTGCTTTTAGGACCCATCTCGGTCGGAGCACAAGGTGATGCACAACGTGAGTTGGGAAAAACAGAGAAGGCGCTTGACCTCTATACCGAGGCTTACAAAATGAATGACAACGACCTGACAACACCGATTTACATGTTAAAAGCCGGTGAACTGCTCGAAAGTTCAAATAAGTCAGCTGATGCTCTGAAACTTTATGAAACGATTAAGGAAAAATTCCCTGAGAGTAACGAAGGAAGAAGCATTGACAAATACATTGCACGTGCAAAAGCTAAAATGAACAGCTAGAAAAAAGCAGTAATTAGTACCTTCTGCTTTTTAAAAGAAATAAAAAGAAGTCCCCTCATTGCAGGGGATTTTTTATTTTTGATTTATTAGATTAAATTCAACCCATGGCTACAAAAAACTTATCTGATTACGACTTGTCTTCAGTACCTTCTGCTTCTGAAATGAAATTCGGGATTGTAGTTGCCGAATGGAATTACGAAATTACCGGAGCATTGGCTCAGGGCGCAGTTGATACCCTAAAAAAACATGGTGCACGGGATGAAAACATCAGTATCAAACATGTTCCCGGAACTTTTGAACTAACACTCGGTGCACAATACCTGGCAGAATTCTCGAATGTGGATGCCATACTTGTTTTGGGATGCGTTATCCAGGGGGAAACCCGCCACTTCGATTTTATTTGCGCCGGGGTAACTCAGGGAATTACAAGTTTGAATATCAAATACAACAAACCTTTTATTTTCGGAGTGCTCACAACCGATAATCAGCAGCAGGCACTTGACCGTGCAGGCGGAAAATTGGGAAATAAAGGCGATGAAGCGGCAGTTACCGCCATCAAAATGCTTGGACTGAAGAGTGATCTGACCAAATAAAAAAAGGGACTTTCATCCCTTTTCCTTTTCCCCTTTTCACGCACATCTTTTCCTATTAACCTGGTCCTCCTGGTCCACCCATACGACCCTGACCATTCCGTCTCATTTCTTCACGCTTTTTCTGCATTTCATCATAGAGTTTAATCTGATCTGCAGTTAGTACAGCTTTGATTTCTTTGTCCTTTTCAAGTTGAATCTTTTGCATTTCTTCGCGCATTTTTGCCCGTTCAGCATCACTGGCATCACGCATTTTCGACCAATCGAATGTTTGTTTTTCCATGTACTTCTTATTGATCGTAAGTACTTTTGCTTCCTGCTCCTTGGTCAATTTAAGATCTTCGACCAAACGCTGATTTTGTCTCTGAAGCCTTTGTTCCGGTGTCATCTGCTGACGATCACCCTGTCTCATAGTTCTTGAAGGACGCTCCCCACCACCGCGTTCCTGTGAGAAAGTAGTTCCTGCTGCAAACAGAAGAACTAGCAGAAAAATACCTAATTTTTTCATGAATTTGCTTTTTGAGTGATTAAAATTATTTCTGGTTCATGGACTGATAACCATTCAAATAGTTTAAAAGGAATACAATAATTTTTAAAATAAATTTTCCGGGACGATTTCAATAGAAACCATTCAAACGAATATAACTCTTCAAAATATGTCTATTTTTGAAGACATTCAAATCCAAAAACAGTGAAAGCACTTCTTTTTTCCGCCGGACTAGGCACACGACTGAAAGAACATACCCTGATCAAACCCAAAGCCTTGGTCAAGCTGGCGGGGAAACCCTTACTTCAGCATGCAATTGAACATCTGAAATCCTTTGGCATAACAGACATCACCATCAATGTTTTTCATTTTGCTGAACAGGTAATTTCTTTTTTGGAAGAGAACAACTCGTTTGGGATTAACATTCACATTTCGGACGAAAGGGACGAACTGCTGGATACAGGTGGCGGATTGAAAAAAGCAGCTGTTTTTCTGAAAGGCTCAGAGCCAATCCTGATTTACAACGTGGATGTGATCAGTAACCTCGATTTAAATGTACTTTTGAAATACCATCAGGAACAAAAGGCGTTGGCTACTTTGGCAGTCAGGTCGCGGGAAACGAGCCGGTACCTGATGTTCGGCCCCCATCTTCAGCTTGCAGGTTGGAAAAACTTCAGTACCGGTGAAATCCGCATCAGCCGCGAAGAATCGTTTATTGATTCTCAACCACTTGCTTTCTGTGGAATTCATATTATTCAGCCTGCTTTGTTGGATTTGATTTCAGAAAATGGCAAGTTCCCAATCATTGACTGCTATTTGAGATTAGCCCGCTCCGAAAAAATCGTAGCATTTATTGATTCGTCAACAATCTGGATGGATTTAGGTAAGCCCGATCAACTTCAACAGGCTGAAACCTTGTTTGGCAAACCCTGAATACTTTTAGATATGCTTCTCAACCGCTTTTGCAAATGCATTTTCCTCGTTCGACCTGGCCAATAAAAAACGCTCTTTCAGTTCCAGAGGTCCATTCGCTACCAGGTATGAAAAGTTGGTAAACTCAAGTAAATCAAGATCATTATAATCATTTCCGATACCAAGTGTATGTTCATGATCAATTTTTAATGAATCACAAACAAATTTCACTCCGTTCCCTTTCGAGACTGATTGATGAAAAATTTCCATCCAGATGTAACCGGTTTCGAGTGGTGAACTGGTCCTCACCACTTTCACTTCGGGGAACCGTTGTTCAACTTCCAGTTTAAATTCGATAAATTTCTCCGGATTATTCGGGAAAACAACCAGAAACTGGCAAGCCTCCGATTCGATTTGCCGGTTCAGTGGCAGAGGTTCTGAATACGATTGGTGAAAATCGAAATAGCTTTCAAATTCGGAACAAGGTTCACTTCCGCGGTGAAACCAGCATTGATGATTTTCCGGAACTGGTTTGAACAAATGAAAATTCAGATCCAATGCAACCAGGAAATCAGCTATTTGCTGAACAGCCAGTTTACTTAAATTCTGATGATAGATCAGTTTTTCGTGTTTCCAGTCGTAAACACCCGCTCCGGAAGAAAAAACAATGTAATCGAACGGTACATCGGGTGCAATCACCTGCATCGTTTTTTTTAGATTGCGACCTGTTGCCACCACCCTGGTAATTCCTTTATCACCTAATGAATGAAGTATTTTAAGGTTTTCGTCCGAGATCGATTGGTCATTTTTTAAAAATGTACCATCCAAATCGGTGGCGACAAGTTTCAGAATGTGGTTATTCATTTTCATCTATCTTTTTCAAATACTAAAATCTCAGTCCAGCAACTGATAGCTGCTCAACTGAACCGGTGCATTGAGCGATGACAGCACTTTTTCGAGCAAAATTCCCTCCGATGGCTGATAGTTGTATCCAAAAGTTGCCCGCACGGCAATCGAAATAAACTGAACGGCGCGGTCGATGGCAATGGGCAAACTATCGCCCTGAATCAGAGAACCGGTAATGACACTTGCAAAGGCATCGCCGGTACCCGGATAATTGGCAGGCATGTAATCGCAAACTACTTTCCAATAGCGGTTATCAATGCTGTTATAGGCCACTACCGATGTTTTTCCACGCTTATCTGCAACCGGAGCACTGGTAATAATAACGGTTTGTGGTCCAAAAGCCGATAATCGCAGCGCCCAGTCTTTCAATTCCTTCTCAGTCAGATTTTCGGTATAATCTTCATCAAGCAACAAGGCTGCTTCAGTCAGGTTGGGCGTAATCACCTTGGCATCGCAAACCAACTCTTTCATCTTTTCAACCATTTCCTGAGAAAAAGAGAGATACAGTTTGCCGTTATCGCCCAAAACCGGATCAACAACAATCAGTTGGTCGCTGTGCTGAAAGTCACGAATAAAACCACGAACAATGTCAATTTGTTTAGCCGACCCCATGTATCCTGAATAAATAGCGTCGAACCGCAATGAAAGTCGTTTCCAGTGATCGATCATTGGTGTCAGGTCGTCGGTTAAATCACGGAAATGAAAATCAGGAAAAGCACTGTGGGTTGACAAAACCGCAGTTGGCAATGGACAAACCTGTATTCCCATGGTCGATAAAACAGGAATGATCACGGTGAGTGATGAACGTCCGAAGCCACTTAAATCGTGAATGGCAGCAACCCGGGGGACCAAATTTTTATACATGATTCAGTTGTTTTGTTGAATCACGAATGTAAGGATAAAAAAGTATAGAAAAAGGCACAGGAACAGGCGAAGAATGAATAAACAATTGTATCCAATAAGTTGAAAGCAGTATCAAAATACGGTGCAGGTGGAAGGAAGATTTATAAGGAATAGGTTTTTACAGAAATAAAAAATACTCAGAATTCCGAATATTACACATAAAACAAAAAACCCTCTAATAAGCAGGGTTTTTGTTTTATTTTATGGAAATTGAAGATAAAAATAAGATCTCGGAATTACGCGTTTAAAAATAATTGTATTTCCGATTATCTCTACACCCATCCGGAAAGGCGCAATTTCAATTCTTGCCTGACCAGGATTGCCTTAGCAATTTAAATCCTGGTATTTCTTGAGGGATGGTGCATCTGTTTGCAAGTTCAGTAATAAATTCAATTTCTTCAATCTGTTTGAGATTTTTAATTTTTCGAACATCATTAAAGAACGCCTTACGATATTTTACTATCATTTCAACAATCCTTTTTTTATGTCCTCAAATTCTCTTTTTCCATCAGCGTATGTTAGCAATGTTCCTTTATCAGCTTTTTTCATTTCCTTCACAAGAACATCATCAGCAAGAGCCTCAAAATCAGAACGTGTCAGTTTATCCGATACACTTTCAATGCCTTTTACCATTTTTAGCGCTTCTTTAACTTTTGATTTACTAACAGTCTTATCCAGATGAATAATTAATGTTTCCATGATTGTATTTTTATACAAATATAGTAACTTTTAGTCTCGATTCTTTTTGCCTACACCCCATAAAAAACCTATTATTCGGTGGATTTTTCCATTTCTTCATTCTCCATCATGTCAGTAGCTTTGATCCGATTCTATGTCAAACAATCGCGTATGTCAGGAAAGAAGTAGTGTATATCGAAAAATGAAGATTACTTCGGGATGTATCACCATTATAGCCTTGATTTTATATCTTTGCTGACCAAAAAAACAAAAAATGAAGATTGCATTAATCGGTTACGGAAAGATGGGGAAAGAGATCGAAAAAATCGCTCTTGACCGCGGACACGAAATAGTTTTAAAAATCGATGTTACCAATCCGGAAGATTTGAATAAAGTAAACCTGCAAAAAGCAGATGTTGCCATCGAATTTACCATACCAGCCTCGGCAACTGCCAATTACAAACTGTGCTTTGAAGCCGGAATACCTGTAGTCAGTGGAACAACCGGATGGCTCGAACATCTACCTGAAGTTCATCAGCTCTGCAAAACCATGAATGGAACGTTTTTCTACGCTTCTAACTTTAGTTTAGGAGTGAATATTTTCTTTTCCCTGAACAAAAAACTGGCGGAATTGATGGCCAACCGAAGCGAGTACAAGCCAGAAATGACTGAAATTCATCATACACAAAAATTGGATTCCCCCAGTGGAACTGCAATTACTTTGGCCGAAGGAATCCTGGAGAACATTCCGGAGAAAAAAACCTGGGTCAACCATTTAACTGAGAAGAATGATGAATTGGAAATTGTTTCGTTACGTGAAGGTGAGGTTCCCGGAACACATATCATCAATTACGATTCGGAAGTTGACTACATCGAAATTACCCATTGCGCCAAAAGCCGTAAAGGGTTTGCCTTTGGGGCGGTTTTGGCTGCCGAATACAGCTTCGGTAAAAAAGGAATTTTATCGATGAACGATTTGTTAAATTTATAAACACACAATAAAATGAGAGAAATACTTTCTAATAAATGGTTCAAGTTTGGTGTTGTCGGATTAATCTATTTACTCTGGGTAATCTGGATCGAAAGCTATATCTGGCTAATCGGACTTGCTGTTATTTTCGACATGTATGTGTCTAAAAAAGTACATTGGGCATTCTGGAAAAAGAAGAATGCTCCGGATGGAATTCAAACCAAAACGGTTGAATGGATTGATGCGATTATCTTTGCTGTAATTGCGGCCACATTCATTCGTATGTTTTTTATTGAAGCCTACACCATTCCAACCTCTTCGATGGAAAAATCAATGCTTGTCGGCGATTATCTGTTTGTCAGTAAAACTGCCTACGGGCCAAAACTGCCGAATACTCCCCTTTCCTTCCCATTTGTTCATCATACCATGCCTTTTTCAAAATACCAGAAATCGTATCTTGAATGGATTAAACTGCCCTACAAACGTGCGGCAGGTTTTGGAAAGGTAAAAAACAACGATGTGGTGGTTTTCAATTTTCCTGAAGGTGATACCGTTGCCGTGAATGTTCAAAATCAAAGTTATTATTCACTGGTTCGAAACTATGGCCGTACCCGGGTTTGGCAGGAAAAGGAAACTTTTGGCGAAATTATTGCACGTCCGGTCGATAAACGCGAAAATTACATTAAACGCTGTGTTGGTATTGCTGGTGATGTTATAGAAATCAAAGCAGGACAACTATTCGTTAATGGCAAAGAACAGCAACATTTTCCGGGCATGCAGTACGACAACATTGTCACCACCGACGGAACCGGAATCAATAAACGCACGCTTGACCAGCTGCAAATTGCTGATGATGATCGTCATGTTTATTCCAACACCCAGTACCTGTTCCCATTGACTCAGAATGATGAACAGAAACTTAAGGCAATGAAAAATGTAAAATCAGTCCAAAGAACATTGGCGCCTACTGGAAATTGGGACAAAAATATCTTCCCTTTCAGCGACAAATACCAATGGAATGTTGACAATTATGGTCCGCTCGAAATCCCAAAGAAAGGGCAAACCATAAAACTCACATTGGATAACCTGCCTGTATATGAGCGCATCATTGATCTTTATGAAGAAAATGATCTGAAAGTAAAAGATAGCACTATTTATATTAATGGGGCAGTGGCCGATAGTTATACCTTCAAAATGGATTATTACTGGATGATGGGTGACAACCGTCACAACTCAGCCGACTCACGTTATTGGGGTTTTGTTCCTGAAGACCATATCGTTGGAAAAGCAGTTTTCATCTGGTTATCCATGGATAAAGACCAGCCTTTCTACAACAAAATCCGATGGGAACGATTGTTCTCGTTTGTCCGCTAAAACTATTCTCATGTCGTGGAAAGTTATTGTGTTTTTTATACTTACGGTCCTGCTGGTAATTTTTACTGTTCAAAACCAGATACTGATTAACATCCAATTTTTCCATTGGGAAATAAACGATGTGCCGGTAGTGTATGTTCTGCTATCCGGTTTGATTTTTGGCTTTTTACTGGCATCGATGATGCAACTTCCGCGAATTATTAAACTCAAAAGAGAACTCAAAAAAGTAGTTCGTGAGCTTGAAAAAAGCGAAGAAATAGTTGCAGATAAGGATGAAGATGTTACTTCGGAAGGAGTAAGCATGGGCAGTGAATACAAAGGAGGATTTTTTAACGAATAACGATGACACATCATGCCAGCATTCTACTGAGCACAGCGTATTTTGCACCAGTCAGGTATTTTTCAAAATTGGTTACTTATCCTGAAATTTTCATCGAGCAGCACGAACACTTTATCAAACAAACCTACCGTAACCGGGCAGTCATCCTGGGGGCTAACGGCTCAATTCCGCTGATTGTGCCGATTGAGAAGGGCCGTGAACAGAAAATAAAAATTAAAGATTTGCGCATTGCTCATGACGAAGAATGGCAGCGAAACCATTGGCGGACCATCTTTTCGGCCTACAATTCATCGCCATTTTTCGAATATTATGCCGATGATCTGGAACCTTTTTTCAGAAAGAAGCCTAATTTCCTGCTCGACTTTAACCAACAAATTACAGATACTATTCTGGAATTACTCGAAATTTCAATCAGGATAAATCTGACTGAGTCATTCGAACAGGTCCCCGAATATTGTCTCAACTTTAGAGAAAAAATCAGTCCAAAACCACACCGGAACGTTGATGATACAACTTTCAAGGCACAACCCTATACGCAGGTTTTCTCCGAGAAATTTGGATTCGTTCCCGATTTAAGCATTTTGGATTTGCTATTTAATGAAGGGCCTTCGGCACATTCGGTGATATTGGATTGCATCAGGAGAATATAATAGAATAGCTATCATTTTTGAAGTAAGCCAGTACTATCTTCTAACAGGATGACGGTACCAGGCTTGCCTGATAGACGATCTGTTTTTATAAATCAGTCGACTTTTCTCCGAAAATTATTTTTGCTCCACATGCTGCTTTCCACTGGTCAGATCTGTTTCTTTGCCATCCCAGATAAATCTCCCGGATAAGCCCTCTGGTAAAATAATCTCGCCTGTAATACCCTTCTCACCTTTCCTTTTTAGCTTAACAGTTATATCGCCCATGGGATGAGGCATCTGACATCCAATAAATTCCAGATTCCCCAGATGTGGTTCAATATTTACCGACTTAAACCCGGGACTGGCAGGCATAATACCACAAACAGTGGCCAAAAAATCGTAGTTGGGACTAGCACTCCAGGCATGACAATCAGAGCGTGATGGCTCTGGCTTCTCGGCAAAGG
>JAUXUF010000299.1 GCA_030684645.1 Bacteroidota bacterium
AGTCATGGAGAAAGACAATAGCAGTCTATTCATGACTATAGACAGAAAGAAATATGATGATGATAAAGCCGAGGCGGAAAAATTCTGTGCCGCAACAGGTATAGACAAAGAGCATTATGATGGAGCACTTGGCAGTATGACCCTCATGGCGGTATCTGGTAACGGCCAGGGTATCGCTTCCTGGGGTGATATCGAAGCGTTGCACAAGAATTGGTTAAATAGCAATCAGTTGTCTGGTCCAGAGTTAGCTGGTCCCTCTGAACAGGGTAAAACTTACAATGGCGCTCTTTCCGTGCCATTTACGCTTAAACCGTCAGAAAGCAAAACGGTAACATTTATTTTAACATGGTATTTCCCAAATGCGTTAAATGGCTTGAAAGATGGTATATGGGAGTTTAAAGGTAACATGTATTCTAACTGGTGGAAAGATTCTGATGACGTGGCAAAGTATGTCAAAGATAATTTGAAAGATCTGTCAGCTAAGACACATTTATATCGCGATACTTTTTACAAGTCGAATTTGCCTCATTGGCTGCTGGATCGCATAAGTTCTCTGGTCGCCACTTTGGACAGCAGAACATTTTTCTGGTCACAGGATGGTTATTTGGGGAGCTGGGAGGGATGTAATACAGACAGTGGCTGCTGCCAGGGTAATTGCAGTCACGTGTATCATTATGCTCAATCGCATGCCTATCTATTTCCTTCTCTGGCGAGAAAAATGCGTGAACAGGTTTTCTCTAAACAGTATGATGATGGCCGTTTAAGCAATAGAAATGGTTACGATGATATAGCATTGGACGGTATGTGCGGTGATATACTTGGGGCATACCGTGAATATTTAATGTGTGATTCCAACGACTGGATCAACGCAAACTGGCAGCACATGCGCAAAGCGATGGATTATATTGTTCGGCGGTGGGATTCAGATGAGGACGGGGTAATGTCAGGTTTGCAATGGGACACATTGGATAGCGCAATGTCAGGAAATTCTCCATGGCTGGGTTCGTTATATTTATCAGCATTGGAAGCGTCTGAAAAGATAGCACAACTGCAGCATGATCAGGCTCTGGCTGAACGATACAAAGCTATCCGTGTATCAGGGGCACAAAAACAAAATGAAAGGCTATGGAACGGTCAATATTATATTCAGATACCGGAAGCCAATCTTCCTGCATTTAATTCCATTACCGGTTGCAATATAGATCAGGTACTTGGGGAATGGTGGGGAAATCAGCTCGGCTTTGAAAGTCATTATCCAGCAGATAGGATTCGTTCTTCAATGAATTCGCTGCTTAGGTACAATTTCAGGTGCAATTTTGTTGGCATAGGGATGACACAGCGAAGGTATGTAGCAGACCAGGATGCAGGTTTGCAGATGACGTGCTGGCCGAATAAAGGTGATCGTCCTGTAATGCCAACACCAGCCGCAGATGAAGCGATGACCGGCTTCGAATATTCCGCTGCCGCGACGATGGTTCAATTCGGGATGCTCAAAGAAGGATTGATGGTAACCAAATCGCTTTATGACAGGTATGACGGCAGACTTCGGGATGACCTTACCGATATGGCTGGGGCAAACTGGGGCTATTCGGGCAATCCTTTTGGCGATGATGAATGCGGCAAGTTTTATGGAAGAGCATTGAGCGTATGGTCGATGCTGTCGGCATGTCAGGGCCACTATTATAATGGCCCAGAGAAGATCATCGGATTCGACCCACAATGGCAGCCGGAGGATCATTCTTCGTTCTTCACTGCAGCACAAGGGTGGGGATCATTTGAACAAAAACGAAGTTCCGCATCTCAGACGGATGTTATAACTGTTGTATACGGTAAACTGGATATTGCTGAAGTTCGTTTGGCTGTTGCCCAGGATCGAAAGGTTAGTTCTTCTAATATCAAGCTTTCAGGCAAATCGGTTTCAGTAGAACTGGTTCAGGATGCTGATAAAGTGGTGCTGAAATTTAAAGAGCCGGTAACCATTGATGCGGATGAGGCATTGAAAATTACCCTTAATCTAAATTAGTTTAAATATGAACTTAGCGACGAAATCTACTTTTATTCTTTTGCTTTCTTTAACATGTTTATGCTCACAAATGATTTCTGTTGGTTAGGTAAGACAGCCGGTCAAAGTTCCAAAAATCGATGGGAAATATATAAATATTTACAAGCCCCAAGGGGATGTCTTTCCAAAAACCTCGACAAAAGAACTTAAGACAGGTCATTTTTAAAATGAATGGGTACCCAACGACCATACTTTTGTCAAAGGAGTTGATGGGTGTTGGCATGTGTTTGGAATAACCCACCCACTTCTATGTTGTAATCCAAAATTTTAGAGTACTATGTTTATTTATCCAAAATTAAAACTTTACAAGATGAAGAAACTGATTTTATTGATAGTTGTTGCATTATTTGTTTTGAATGCATCAGGGCAGAAGTTTGACCAATTGGCAAAAACACCACCAATGGGTTGGAATAGTTGGAATAAATTTGCCTGTAATGTAAGCGAACAACTCATTATGCGAATGGCTGATGAAATGGTAAGCAGTGGAATGCAGGATGCCGGATATCAATATATTGTAATTGACGATTGCTGGGCGATTGCACGGGATGAAAATGGTGAAATCATTGCAGATAAAGAGCATTTCCCGCACGGAATAAAGTATCTGGTTGATTATATTCATTCAAAAGGCTTAAAATTTGGCATTTATTCATGTGCAGGGACAAAAACTTGTAACGGACGTCCGGGAGGGTGTGGCCATGAATTTCAGGATGCACGCACGTATGCCCGCTGGGGGGTCGATTACCTGAAATATGACTGGTGCAATACAACGACCCAAAACGCAAAAGCTTCGTACGCTACCATGCGTGACGGTCTTTTTACTGCTGGCCGCCCGATCGTTTTCAGTTTGTGTGAATGGGGGTCAGCAAAACCCTGGGAGTGGGCCAAAGAAGTAGGGCATTTGTGGCGAACTACCGGGGATATCGTTGACCGTTGGGATGCGATGGTTGATATTCTGGATAAGGAAAGGGATCTTGCTAAATATGCAGGTCCCGGTCACTGGAATGATCCGGATATGTTGGAGGTTGGTAACGGCGGCATGACGACCGAAGAATATAAAGCTCATTTTTCGCTTTGGTGTATGCTGGCCGCTCCGTTGATAGCAGGGAATGATTTGGGGAGTATGTCGACTGAAACCAAAGAAATACTTACCAACGGTGAAATTATTGCATTGGACCAGGATACATTGGGCAAACAAGGGTTTTGCTGCCGCGACAACGGGGATTACGAAATCTGGGTCAAAAAACTGGCGAATAAAGAAAAAGCAGCCTGTTTGCTGAACCGTAGCGATGAAGAAAAAGAAGTAGAGGTTGATTTTAGCATGATTTTGAAAGTCAATGATGATTACTGGACTCTGGAACCCTACAAACTGGACGATTATAAAGTTCGGGATTTGTGGGAACATAAGGAAGTGAACATGGTTAATACCACTATCTACGTAAAGATTCCACCTCATTCGGTAAAAGTGTACCGCTTTGTAAAAAAGTAAACATTGGCGAGACAGGTAAATTTAAAGGTCACAAAATAGATTAATTGAATAATTTAAACCGACAAAAATGATCAAACTGAAATACACATTGGTTTTTCTGGCCATCTTCTTTACGGTCAATCTATTTGCTCAAAATGTTGTTTCAATTTCAGAAATCAGATGCGAATCAAAGTTTAATCCTTTGGGTATTGAGGTGAAGTATCCCCGTTTAAGCTGGAGTTTCATTTCTTCTGAAAGAGATATGCAACAGTCTGCCTATCATATCCTTGTTGCTGATAGTCAGGAAAAGCTTCAAAAAAATATTGGCAATATCTGGGATTCGAAAGTGGTGAATTCAGATCGTTCAATTCAGGTAGAATATGCAGGAGTACCTTTAAATTCGGAGAAAAAATATTTCTGGAAGGTAAAGGTTTGGAACCAAGCCGGAATTGAAACAAACTGGAGTGAAACGGGTTCATGGCAAATGGGACTCTTATCGGCCAACGATTGGGGAAAAGCAATATGGATTGGTTTGGATAATCTTCCGGATTCGATGAAAGTAGTGCCGGGTGTTCATGGCTTGGGCGACGAGCTAGGAAACAGGGCAGTCAAGCGAACTATTGTCCCGCTGTTCAGAAAAGAGTTTGAAATTCAGCGAAACATTAAAAGTGCCACATTGTATATCTGCGGATTAGGTCAATACGAAGCTACTATAAATGGACAAAAGGTCAGTCAGGATTTTCTTTCACCTGGTTGGACCAACTACGACAAAACCTGTCTATATAATACGTATGATGTTACCGTACAACTTAAACAAGGGAAGAATGTTTTGGGGGTGATTGTTGGAAACGGGTTTTACAACATCAACCGCGAACGATACCGGAAACTGGTGATCGCATACGGGTACCCCCAGATGATCAGTAAATTGATGATCAACTATACCGATGGAACCACGAAAACGATTGTTTCAGGATCGGATTGGAAATGTTCTTCCTCTCCCATTATTTTCACGAGCATCTATGGTGGAGAAGATTATGATGCCACAATCGAACAGAAGGGCTGGAATCAGGCAGGATTTGATGACGCTGCCTGGAAAATGGCAGTGCCTGCAGAGATTCCATCGGGAAAGCTGACAGCTGAATCGGACTATCCTGTTAAAGTAAGAGAAGTGGTCGATGTTAAAAAGATTGAGCAACCCCAACCAGGTAAATATCTTTACGATTTTGGTCAGAACTGTTCAGGAATTATAGAACTCAAAGTGAGCGGGGAAAAAGGGTCTGTGGTTAAATTGACTCCAGGCGAGTTGATTACCAAAGACAGAACGATCAATCAATCGGCATCAGGTAGTCCATACTACTATTCCTATACACTCAAGGGTGAAGGTATTGAAATCTGGAAACCGCGTTTCAGCTATTACGGCTTCAGATATGTCATGGTGGAAGGTGCTGCACCTGAATCGGAAAAACCAAACACTGGTATGCCACGAATAATTGGGTTACAAATGCTCCACACTTGCAATTCGGCTCCTAAAATCGGTGCATTTTCCTGTTCAAATCAACTATTTAATCAAATATTCCAATTGATCGACTGGGCAATACGGAGCAACCTGCAAAGTGTCATCACTGACTGTCCGCACCGGGAAAAACTCGGTTGGTTGGAACAAACTTATCTGATGGGAGCTTCTGTGCATTTCAACTATGACTTGCATTCGTTGTACAGGAAGGTCATAAATGATATGATTGATTCACAAACGATGGATGGTTTGGTTCCCGATATAGCACCGGAATATGTACCGTTTCAGTCAGATTTCCGCGATTCACCTGAATGGGGAAGTGCTGCCGTGATTCTCCCCTGGATGATCTGGCAATGGTATGGTGATCGATCTGTTGTGGAACAGGCGATGCCCATGATGAAAAAGTATGTTGCTTACCTCGGGTCGAAAGCAAAGGGTCATATCCTTTCGTATGGATTGGGTGATTGGTATGATTATGGTCCAAAACCACCTGGTGAAGCACAGCTGACCCCGAATGCATTAACTGCCACTGCGATCTATTATTATGATATCATTTTGCTTTCGAAAATGATGGAATTGATGAATAATAAAGAAGATGCTCAAAAGACGGCAGCTCTCGGGGAGGAAGTAAAGAAAGCTTTCAATTCCAAATTTTTTAACGATCAAACAAAAGTTTATTCAACCGGAAGTCAGACTGCAATGTCAATGCCATTGTGTGTTGGGTTAGTCAGCGAGCAAGATCGAAAAGTTGTTTTTAATCACCTAATCGAGTCAATCACTAATTCGGGAAAGTCATTGACTGCCGGTGATATCGGGTTTCACTTTTTGGTGAAAGCATTGGAGGAACGAGGTAGTTCTCAATTGTTGTTTGACATGAACTTCCGGGATGATGTGCCCGGTTATGGCTTTCAACTGAAAAAAGGAGCAACTGCATTGACAGAGTCGTGGCCTGCCTTGGAAGTGGTTTCTAACAATCATCTTATGCTGGGTCATCTTATGGAATGGTTTTACACAGGACTTGGAGGGATTAAACAGGAGGAAAACAGTGTGGCGTTCCGCAATATCATTATCAGGCCCGAAATCGTCGGCGATATTACACATGTTGCATCAAGTTATCTGTCATCTTATGGTCTGATCAAAAGTGAATGGGAAAAAGAGAAAAACATTTTAAAAATGAATGTAGAGATTCCTGCCAATACCTCCGCAACCATCTATTTCCCTACCACTCAAGAGGCATCAGTCACAGAAAGCGGCAAAAAAGCAGTTGTTTCAAAAACTGCCGATGGCAAATATTTTTGCAAAGTTGGATCCGGAACATTTAGCTTTAGGATGAGTTATGAATGATTTAGAATCCGTGTATTTGGCCAAGTCAGATATAAGTTATGCCTAAGTTGAAATTAACTGAAAATATTATCCTGTCTGTTTTTATTAGGTTATGGTAAAACAAGCATGCGATAAAGTCAGTTCCAATCAGGTTTCACTTTGTAAGTTCTGTTAAAAGCAGATGTGTCGATTTTGTTAGAAAGCAGAAAACACACGAAAATACAACCAAGGCATAATCAATCATGGTTGAGTTGTTCCCTGAATGTAGTCGGAGAATTATCGCAGTATATTTTGAATTGACGATTAAAATATGAAGTATTTTCATAGCCACACTCAAATGCGATCTCGATAATGGTTTTGTCTGATTCAGCTAAAAGTTTTCGGGCATGCATGATGCGAGTTTCATTTACAAATTCAGAAAACTTCTTCTTTGTTTTTCGTTTAAAATACCTACAGAAAGCAGACCTCTGCATATTGGCAACAGAGGCTGCAGCATCGAAACTGATCTCCTTTTGGAAATTTTCGGCAACATATTTATAAACATTAGTTATAATTCTGGAATCATTTATATTACAAATATTTAAGGTATTCTCAGGGCTTAATAATTTAATATTTCTTTTGGTTGCAAGTTCATCTAATATAACCAGAAAATCTCCTAATCTTTTTAAGTTTTTTTTCTGATTTAATCGTTGGAATTTCTTTAGAATTGATTTTTTAGGGCTGAAAAATTGTATCCCATATTTTGATTTTTCCAATAACCGTATCAATTGCGAAGCTTCTCTTTTATTGAAAAGGTTATCCCCAAGAAAATCTTTTCGAAACTGAATGACAATAGCATGAGCTGGGATATTTTCTAATTCATATCCACTTGTATTGAAGAAACAGTGTGGCAATCCAGGTGCGAATAAAAATAAATCTCCATCAGTAAAGTTTAAAACATTATTTCCCAGATATAATTTACCATGGCTTTTTTTTATAAAGATTAGTTCGTATTCATCATGCAGATGGAAAGGCGAGGCAAAACGAGGCAGTATAAATTCTTGAAAATGAAAAACACAATTTTCATCAAAGTAAAGCTTTTCGTAAGCAATTTCCATAATCATATTTATTTAAAGTCTCATTCAAAAGGTCGAGCGTGTAAATATAGTTCATGATTCAGCAAATCGAATGCTACACTCTCAGGTTCTTAAACATGTATAATTGTACTAACAGACGTTGAAGGAATATGATGTGGCTTCAACCATTTGTGTAGGATATTAATAAAAACAATTTTATTTAAATATTTTATATATGATTGAATACAAGTATGGTACAGACATGGTACTAAACAAGGCGAGAGAAAAAGGAATTGTAATCCCAGGTTTTAATATTCCTTATCTTCCAATGATGGAGCCCGTAATGAGAGCACTTCATGACACGGATACTTTCGGGCTGATTATGGTCGCTCGTCTGGAATGGATCAAATTTAAATCGGGAAGCATGAAATCTATTCGCGATGAATATGAAAAATTAAAGGACAGACGTTTTACACGGCTTCATCTTGATCATGTACCTGTGATTGATGAAGACAATCTGTATACTAATTTTGAACGTATTATTGCTGAAGCGATTGACCTGGGTTATGATTCGGTAATGATAGACGGTTCACGTCTTTCATTGGCAGATAATATTGAGGCGACCCGTAAAATTGTTAAGTTAGCGCATAGTGCAGTTATTCCGGTTGAAGCCGAACTTGGTGCAGTAATGGGCCATGAATCGGGTCCCCTACCTCCTTATGATGAAATCTTTGATTCAGGAAAAGGATTTACATCACCTGAAGAAGCGAAACGGTTTATTCAGGAAACTCAGGCTGATTGGTTGTCAGTTGCCATCGGCAATATTCATGGAGCCATTTCTGAGGCGACACGGACCGAGAAGAAAATAGAAGCCCGTCTTGCTATACCTCAATTAAAGTTGATTAATGAAACTGTACATATTCCTCTTGTATTACATGGAGGAACAGGCATTGCAAAAAATTACCTGATGGAATCTTTTAAACAGGGAATAACTAAAATCAACATTGGTACAGCTATCAGACAACCATATGAAAAACTGATGAATGATTCAGTTTCTGCTGCACAGGAAGCGGTTTATAATGAAATGCTCGACCTTATCAATAATCAACTTGAAATTGCAGGATCAGCTAGTCGTATTTTTTAAAATGAAAATCTTAGATTTTACAAAATAGCAACAATAATTTTTAACCAATAAAACTATTTAATATTAAGCTTATGAAAAAGCAAAAATCAACTTTCGCACTTTATTTTGGCAACCGTGGATTTTTCCCGGAATCATTAGTCGCTGAAGCCCGAACAGAATTGAGTGACACTTTGAAAA
This sequence comes from Bacteroidota bacterium, assembly GCA_030684645.1. Taxonomy (GTDB): domain Bacteria; phylum Bacteroidota; class Bacteroidia; order Bacteroidales; family Prolixibacteraceae; genus Aquipluma. The sequence continues at coordinate 8,740 of JAUXUF010000299.1, forward strand.
AATTAGGTCATGACTTCCTGATGATGGATAGTAACCTGACCCGTTTCGGAGCTGTTGAAAGTCCTGAAGAAGGCCGTAAATACGCCAAGTTCCTCGATGAAAACAAAGGAAAGTTTGAAGGCGTAATTCTATGCCTTCCGAATTTTGGTGACGAAACCGGTGCCATTGCAGCGCTTCAGGATGCAGGTGTGCCCATTTTTATTCTGGCCTATCCTGACGATCTGGATAAAATGAAATTCCATCAGCGTCGTGATGCATTTTGTGGTAAATTCTCCATCATGGACGTCTTTTACCAGTATCAGTTGCCTTATACTGCTTTCATGCCACATACTGTTCATCCTTTCTCTAAAGAATTCGAAGAACAGATTGATATCTTCGACAAAGTATGTAAGATTGTAAAAGGCATGAAACGAATGACGGTCGGCGCCATCGGCGCAAGAACTACAGCATTTAAAACTGTCCGCTACGACGAGCTTACATTGCAAAAATATGGTATTACCACTGAGGTACTTGATTTATCTGAAGTTTTCAGACGGGTCCGGTTGGTGGATATTGAGTCAGTAGCCGCAAAACAAAAAGCCTACCGGCTAACGAATTACACTAATTTCAAGAACGTTCCGGCAAAAGCGTTTGAGAACATGGTCCGTTTCGGCGTTGTACTCGATGATATTATTGCTGAATATAGTCTTGATGCACTTGCATTACGCTGCTGGATTGAAATGGAAATGGAATTTGGAGTTGCTCCCTGTACTTTACTGAGTGAAATTAACGATCGCGGAATTCCGGCAGCCTGTGAACTGGACATCTGTAACGCAATTACAATGCATGCGCTTAATCTGGCATCTGGTAAACCGGCTACTTGTCTCGACTGGAACAATAACTATGGTGCCGATCCCGACAAATGTATCCTGTTCCACTGCGGCCCGGTACCGCAGAGTCTCATGACTGGCAAGGGAAAAGTGACTGACCATCCGATGTTTGCCAAGGCACTGGGTGAAGGAAATGGTTGGGGACCCAATGTAGGACGGATTGCTCCAAATAAAATCACTTTTGCCAGTTCCAAAACACAGGATGGGAAAATTCACATCTATCTGGGCGAAGGAGAATTCACTGACGATGTGATTCAGGAAGGATTCTTCGGCTGTGGCGGAGTGGCTAAAATTGAGAATTTACAGCAGAAACTGAACAAAATCGGGTACACTGGTTACCGCCATCACGTGAGTGTAACACCAGGACATGCAGGTGTAGCATTACGCGAAGCATTTACACGCTACCTAGGTTACGAAATTACTGAAATTTAATGAGCTATCTGGGCTTAGATATAGGTACAGGGGGATGTAAGGCGGTCGTATTCAATGGTGAAGGAGTTGAGCTTGCTTCAGCTTTCAGGGAATATCCTGTTTTACATCCTCACCCGGATTGGGCAGAACTCAATCCAAATGAAGTGATCGACAAATGTTTCGAAGTAATTGAAGAAGTAAATTCAAGAATTTCTGACCCTGTGGTATCCATGAGTATCTCCAGTCAGGGCGAAGCATTTACACCAGTTGGTTGGGATGGTCAAATCTTAGGAAATGCCATGGTTTCATCCGATTCAAGAGCAAGAGATATTGCGGCTGAATGGAGCACGAACTTCGGTATGGATAAAATTTACGACATCACCGGACATACTCCCCATCCAATCTTCACGCTATTCAAGATTCTATGGATCAAAGAGAACCAGCCCGAAATATGGAACAATGCAAGATATTTTCTTTGCTTCGAAGATCTGTTTCATTTTAGGATGGGTCTTAAACCAATGATAAGTTGGTCACTGGCAGGTCGCACGATGTTGTTTGATGTGATTGGGCATCAATGGAGTAAAGAAATTCTTGAAGCAACAGGTCTAACAGCCGAAAAACTCGCGACTCCTGTTCCACCAGGGGAAAAAACAGGAATTCTTGGTATGGCTAGGGGTAAAAAACTTGGTTTTAGAAATCCGGTCATGCTCGTTGCTGGAGGGCATGATCAGACTTGTGCAGCTTTGGGAGCTGGCGTTATTGAACCGGGTATGTGCATGTATGCGACCGGAACCGTGGAATGTTTCTGCCCAATGTTTGATAAACCAAGTTTTTCGGAAGAATTGCAAAAAAACAACCTGTGTTGTTACGACTATACCATAAAGGGTAAATATACAACCGTTGCATACAGCTTAACAGGCGGCAATATACTTCGCTGGATGCGTGATGAACTCGGACAATCTGAAGTTGCCCAGGCAGCAGAAACGGGGGAGAATGCTTATACATTGCTTCTGGATGCAATGCCGGAATCTCCAACGGAACTACTTGTGCTTCCCTATTTTTCAGCTACCGGCACCCCGTATTTTGACACCAGGGCTAAAGGAGCTATTATCGGACTAAAGCACACCACCACAAAAGGAGAAATCACGAAGGCTCTTCTTGAAGGAGTCGGCATGGAAATGAAACTAAACCTGAAACTGATGGAGAGATCAGGAATGAAGATCCATACGTTCATTGCAACAGGAGGTGGTACCCGCAATAGTAGCTGGACTCAATTGAAAGCGGATATATTGAACAAGAAAATCATTGTACGCAACATCAATGAGGCTGGATGCTATGGAGCCGCACTTTTGGCCTGTAGCGCATTTGAGAAATTTCCTGTAGATCAGTTGATAAAGCATAATAAAAATGCAAATGTGATTTTTACTCCAAATCCAAAAAATGCAAAATTATACAACAAAAAATTTGCAGCCTATAAGCAGCTCTACCCTGTTCTGAAGCAATTTTGGAAGGCATAAACGGTCAATTCAGCAGGTATTTAAATTAAAAATCTGTTAAAACAACAAAAACTACATCATGGAAAAAATAGAATTACTCAAATATATTGGGAACCTTTCACAAATAGGAGGTTGCCGGCATTACATCCTGAGCGAAGGTTGGGGACGTGGAATGAGGGCAACGGATATCAATACCGGCAGTGGACTTCAATATACCGTTTTGCCCGATCGCGGACTGGATATTTCTCTGGCCAATTACAAAGGGATGAATCTCGTTTATCTTACCTGCAATGGAGAAACCCATTCTTCCTATTATGAACCTGAAGGAATTGGCTGGCTGCGTACTTTTGCAGGTGGACTTCTCACTACTTGCGGATTAAGCCATTTTGGGGCTCCGACAACAGACGAAGGGGAAGAATATGGGCTTCATGGCAGATATTCAACATTACCGGTCAAACAGTATGCTGATTTGTCGGGCTGGGTAGGCGACGAATATCATAGCAAAGTGAGAGGAACAGTCGAAGAAGGTTTTCTGTTCGGAAAAAAAATCCGGATGGAGCGCGAAATTTCTTCCATCCACGGCCAAAACGTCATCCGGATTTCCGATACGATCACCAATTTCGGTAGTATGGTTAGTCCATATATGATTCTTTACCACATGAACTTTGGTTATCCGCTT
>JAUXUF010000302.1 GCA_030684645.1 Bacteroidota bacterium
CCCGGGTTAAGCTGATAAAAAATTTCCCTGCCTGAATGCTCCTGTTTTACAAGCTGGCATTCTGTCAATATGCGCAGATGTTTGGAAACCGCCTGCCGGCTTGTGTCAAAGTGCCCGGCAATGGCGTTCGGTGTCATTGCCTGCAGAGCAATCAGTAAAAGTATAGCCCTTCTGGTTGGGTCGGCAATAGCTTGAAAAACATCTCTTCTCATGGATCAGATTATTATGAAATCATTCGGTTTCAAATATATATGCAACTAATCAGTTTCGCAAATATTTTTTATTTTTTTTGCGGGAGGTACAAATTAGATGGAAGAGTGCTTGATTTAGGGGGGATCCTGTAATAGCCTTAAGAGTTTGGGGCTTTACGATGGACGGAGAATACGGGTCATAGGGCTTGGCGGTGAGGTGCATTGGCTTCCCCGATTTTTTCAGAAGTGGAGCTTATAAATTTTAGAATTCCTCGAGTATGGTTATATGGGGCTTTAATGATACTATCATTTGATACTATCAAAGATATGATTATTGAGATTCATTCCCATCTTGTTTGAATTTTCACATGCTATTGGGCAAAATGGCAATGTGTCTAAAAACTAAAACTACCCTTCAGAGAATTAAATATTCAGTACCATACAGAGACAGGTATGCGTACATTAAAATCCCGCAGCCTGGTTTTCAGACAGTCTGACGTTCCGAGGACTTGCGCAGTTTGGCTTAGATAGCAGAATATTTAATTCATCGTCGTTGTATTAATACCTTTGCCACTAACGTTTGGCAAACCGTTGTTATAGGTCGTACATATCTGAATCCTAAGCGATCGGTTTCAGAATAGTTGCCATTAAAGCTTGTATTTACGCTTGACGATTAGAATCCCACCGATTGAAATCCCTAATAATAGGAGGGTTAATAAAACTGAGTTTGTCGTTTCAGTCGGTACATTGTGTCCGCTTTCAATTAACAATAACCCAAAAAACAGCGTTAACAACACTGACAGGATTAAAACCGTTAAAAGAATATTTGTTACTAATTTCACTTCGGGTTCTCCTAGTATGGCCTATAACTTTTATATTAAGATGATAAAATCAAACTTATTAACTCGCTTTAAGCTTGTAATGAGGTAATTATATCATTCTTTATTAAATATGCTCATTAAAATCGGATATCAAAATGACTGCAAATGTTCCTTCACTATTTTGATTCAAACTCTGGCTAAGCAGCAGGGGTCGAATCTTTGCTGTCCTGATATTGACTTCAGATCCGGTTTATACTTCCTGGCCGTATCTATGGCGATATCCTACCCGCATCCGCCTGGCGGATAATTCCCATAGCCGATACCTATTTAAAAACCCCTCCGCCTGGTATATTTTTATCCTAATCTGAATATAACAGGTAGTATATAAATGGTATTTACCTTTTTGCCGTTCAATGTACCGGCAACCCATTTATTGGGAATTAGTTTTACAACCCGAAGTGCCTCTTCATCACAAGCGCCTCCAATACCCTTATGAATCTTATAATTTGAGGCTTTCCCGTTGGAGTCAATTAGAAATGAAATTTCCACTCTGCCCTGAATTCGACTTTCTCTGGCTTCAGGCGGGTATTTCAGGTAATTACTCATGGTTTTTCCCACCATAGCTGAGCCACCAATTAAAATTGGATTGGTATCCAGTTTGGTTAAAATGGTATCCGAACCCATGATTACCCGATATTGTACGGTTACGGGTTTATTGACGGTTTTTTGAAACAATAGACTATCCCTCGTAAAATCATAGGTTTGTTCTAATTCCCCCCGGAAGTCATAGAACTCCCATAAGCCTTTAGGTTTCCTTGGAAATTCATCCTTCCAATAATTTTTCTGAGCCATTTGCCCGAATACGGAGCTTGAAAACAACGCGAATAGAATGAATAGTTTAATTTTCATAATTACAGCCAATCTAAACCTAAATAAATTAATTCCGGGTTTTATCCGCTAATTATCCCAGCCTTTCCTTCAGATCCAGTTTATGCTTCCTCGCCGTATCGATGGCGATATCATACCCCGCATCCGCATGACGGATCACCCCCATGGCCGGATCATTATGCAGGACCCGTTTTATTCTTCGCTCCGCATCTGCACTGCCATCAGCCACAATGACCATTCCGGCATGAATAGAATAACCAATACCAACGCCTCCTCCAT
>JAUXUF010000013.1 GCA_030684645.1 Bacteroidota bacterium
ATTCGTTGTTCAGCGAAACCTGTTGAAAAGAGCTCTTTTTGTTAGGGTAAAAAGTAAGCTTATTTTTCGTTTTCCGGCTGGATCAGCGGTTTTGTTTGTCCGGTTTTTAATGGTGATTCTGCGCCCGAACATTCATTTTCACCTCCGTTTTCAGCTTTATTTCAGGTTTATTTCAGGTTTTCCACTGCCATTTCATTTTTTGCGGTCAGGTTTTTCGTTTTTGGGCAAAGCAGAGCCTATTCACCTTCTGGGCGAACCTGTGGTTTTGTTAATTTCTACCCGATATCTACCTGATTCATAAAAGCGAACGGGCTTCCGCGGTTACCGGGATACACCTTTTCGATCAGCACCAGCTGGCCCTGGCCGCATTGGGGGCACAGGCTCACGTTTATGCCGTATTTTTCCAGCATCCGCAACTGGTATGGTATTTTTACCGTTGGCGGGTGAAGTGGCAGGTTCATTTCGACATGCTCAATGCATCGCATTTTTCGCAAAATATCGTTGACCCGTTTTTTGCGGTTCCAATTGCCCAGGATACCATAATGCCGCATCTTCACAAACCCTTTTGGCAGGATATGTTGCCCGAACCGCCGGATAAATTCACCGGTCGAAAGGGCCATCTGTTTTACCTTGTTGTGGTCGCTGTAATCCTTGTATTGAAACTTCACTGTCTGTTCGCCAACTTCAAGGATACGGTGATTGGATATGGCCACTTTGTGCGCATAACGCGAAAGGTATTCGACTACCTGCGCCACGCTGCCCATGGGCGATTTGGCATATACGATCCATTGCTTTTGGTACAGTTTCGGTTTGAGGGCTTGCCACAACGATGCGTTTTCAATTTTAACTTCCTGTTCCCTGACCATCCTGTTTAACTTCCGCAAAAAGTACTTTTTAAACATTGGCTCCATCACTTTATAAGGGAACGGGTATCCCTGGGGTGTGTCTTTTTTCAGGTTCACCCAGTTCAGCTGTTTGTCAACGCCGCCCCCGCTTACAATGCAATGCACGTGCGGGTGGAAACTCAATTGTTGGCCCCAGGTATGCGGCACGGCGCTAATTGATGGCACAGCGCCCAGCCATTTGGGGTCGCTGGCAAGGGTAAGCAGGCAATGCGAAGCGCTGTCGAACAAAAGCTTGAACAGTTTTACGCGGTTTCCCATTACCAACGCGTTCAACTCGTGTGGCAGGGTAAAAACTACATGGAAATATTTCACGGGCAACAGCTCGTTCATCCGCGCTTCCATCCATTCCTCCTGCTTTTGCCAGTTGCAGGCCGGGCAATGACGGTTACGGCAACCGTGATATTGGTAATGCACGTGGCCACAGGCGGGATTATCGCATTGAAACCGGTGATAGCCCATGCCGGAGGTACGGCAATCGCGCAGCTTTGCCAATACGCTGGCCGTGTAGGGGTTAGTATGGTTTTCAACCCCACCCTGTTGCAACACCTGCTGCAGGGTTTGTCCCGGTTTCAAAGCAGTGCCTTGTTTTTTGGAATGTTGGCTATTTCGTTGTCCGGTTTATACAGTTCGTCCAGCGGGCTTACCAGCAGGTTTCGTTTCGAGCTCTGCAAATGGAGGTAAACCATCGTCGTTTTTATATTGCTATGACCCAGTAACTCTTTGATGGTATGGATATCAACTCCGGCATCGAGCAAAGTGGGTAGCGAAACTATGGCGCAGGGCATGGACCTTATGCCCTTTTGCAGATAAACCTGCATTTTGGTATGCCATTTACAACACTGTGCTGAATACTCCGGCTGTGCAGGGGTTCACCGGGCTTTTGGCCTTCAAACAAATAACTCTTGGGTTTTTGTGCCTGTGCCCGGTAATAGTTCCGCAGGGTTTCGACCAATCGTTTCGGGAGCAAGGTGTAGCGGTCTTTGCGACCCTTGCCGCAATGAACAAATATCCGGTTGTTTTTTGATTCTATGTCAGTCAGTTTTAACATCCGTAACTCTTCCAGCCGTATTCCCGAGCCATAAAAGGTTTCGACTATTGCCCGCTGTTTGGCGCTGCGGCAGTTTTCAATCAGTTTCAATACTTCCTCTTTGGTCAAATAATGCGGCAGTTTGTGCTCTCGCCGGGGATAAAGCTTCGAAGGCACATCGTACGGACGTTTGAGCACATGCCGGAAAAAGAAGGCCACGCTTTGGGCGGCCATCTTGCATTTGCTGTACGAGGCGTGGTGAACTGTGCGGAGATAGTCCATGTATTGGATGATATGCCTGTCGGTCCACTGCCCGGGCGAAAGGTCAGGATAATACGCGCAGATGTAACGGATCTCGCGCATGTACGAGGTAATGCTCTGCCTGGAATAACCGGCGGCTACCATTGTTGTTTTAAGAAGCCCGAGGACTTCAACCGATTGTGAATTAAATTTCTCCATGATTACTTTTTTTTTGTTAATAAATCATGGCGATTTACTTATATTCGTGTGCAAAAGCTACCCGAAGTGAAACGGAGGGTTTCGCTTGAACAGCAAAATACCCGCAAGTCGGGTTTGGTTGCTTCGTTGGCAGGAAATTGAAATTTTGAAATGCAATACTTCGTAGGAAATTCATCGGGAAAATCCCGCCCTGCGTGTATTTGCGGAACGTTAGGGGCAAGTGTAAGGCGGCATCACAACTCGATAGACACATGAAAAATTGAGAGTATAATGACAAGCGGAATTTAGCTTTTTGACAGGTAAGTGAAAATTTGGAGGAATTTATTTTGTTTTTTTCCTTCCCGCTTTTGCCCTTGGGGGCAATGAGAAATAGACAATGGCAACCCCAACCCACATTGCAGCACATTTGCAAACCCACACGAGCCGACGCTCAAACCAAAGGCTTGCAAAAGAGCTGCAATCATACCTACACACTCATTTTGTTGATAAGAATGTTCGTAATTAAAGTTCTATTATTTTGCTTTTTTATCAACATTGAATTAAATTTGACAACGTTGTCAAGAAAAATAATTCAAGATGGAAACGAAAAACTTAAGCGATTATATCAGACAATTACGTGAACAAGCAGATATGCCTTTACGAAAGCTTGCAGCCTTGCTTGATATAGACCAAAGTACTTTAAGTAAGCTGGAACGAGGAGAACGACCAATCAATCGACAAATGTTGCCAATAATAGCCAAAACATTCAATGTTGATGAGAAAGAACTTGTTATAAGATTTATGAGCAAGCAAGTTGCTTATCAACTGGTAGATGAAAAATATGCAAAAGACATTTTGCTTGCGGCAGAGGAAGAAATAAAATATATCAAGAATCAAAAATAGATGGCATATAAAGTAACAATATCAAAAGAAGAATGCTTTGAGCAATTGAAAGTACTGATTAGTGCTTTTGAGAATGAGTATTCCATTTACAAAACACCAAAATACAGCGAAGCACAATTAAGAGTTGACTTTCTTAATCCACTCTTAAAAACTTTTGGTTGGGACGTTGACAATGAAGAATCAAAAACCCAATTCCTTCGAGACGTAATTCAAGAAGAAAGTATTGATGTGGAAGAAGAAGATTCTGTCACAAAAAAGAATCCCGATTATACACTTAGAATACAAGGTTTTAGAAAGTTTTTCATCGAAGCAAAGAAGGTTTCCGTTGACCTTGAAAAATCAAATAAACCCGCTTTCCAAACTAGACGATATGGGTGGAACGCCAATCTTGGAATTTCAATACTTACAAACTTTGAAACACTTTCGGTTTATGATTGCAGATACAAGCCAAGTATAGAGGAAGCCGCAAATGTAGCACGGTATCAATCCTTTCATTACAGTCATTTTTTATCAAAATTTGACGAACTTTATCAATTACTTTCTTATGAATCAGTAGGATCGGGGTTTATCGATGAATACTTTTCTGTAACACAAAATGATAAAATCAAATTTGACGATTACTTTTTAAAGCAAATTGAAAATTGGAGAGAGAGTTTGGCAAATGATGTTATTGCAAACAATGATGGATTCAACAACGAGGACATAAACTTTTTGATTCAAAGGTTATTAAATAGGATTGTTTTTCTAAGAATTTGTGAGGACAGAGAAATTGAGAAATACGATACTCTTAGAAATATCAAAAACTACGATGAACTCAAACAACTATTCATTTTATCCGACAAGAAATATAACTCCGGTCTTTTTGATTTTATTGAAGACAATTTTTCTTTAAACATCAATCTCAAATCAGAAATTCTTATTGAAATTTTCAATGAACTTTATTACCCACAAAGTCCTTATATTTTTTCAGTTGTTGACCCGAATATTCTTAGCCAGATTTACGAAAGATATTTAGGTAGCAAGATTGCGATTGTAAATGAAAGACAAATTTCAATTGTTGAAGAACCAGAAGTAGCAGCGTCAAGCGGTGTTGTTCCAACACCGAAATTGATAGTTCAAAACATTGTAAAAGAAACCCTTGAACCATTATTTGAGGGTAAGACACTTGAACAAATGCAACAACTTAAGTTGGCGGATATTTGTTGCGGTTCAGGAACATTTCTTATCTCTATTTACGATTATGTTTTTGAAAGAATTACACTTGGCTTTGTTGCGGCAGGAGTAAATGATACTGAAATAATCAACCAAGTATTTGATGGTTCATATCATCTTACACTAAAAGCTAAGCATCAAATTCTTACATCAAATATTTATGGTGTTGACATAAATCCTTATGCAGTTGAAGTAAGTAAATTTAGTTTGCTACTTAAATTATTGGAAGGGGAAAATTCAGCTTCAATTGAAAATTATCTTTCCAAGCATAAACAAAAGGTTTTACCAAGTTTAGACGACAATATCAAATGCGGAAATTCACTTGTTGACAATTCATATTTTCAATTTCAGCCAGAGGCAATTGAAAATGATGAACTGCTTTTCAAGCTTAAACCATTCAACTGGAATGAAGAATTTAATTTTTTAAAACAAACGAATGGCTTTGATGCAATCTTAGGGAATCCGCCATATGTGAGAATTCAAAACATTATAAAATTCTCATCAGAAGAAATAAAATTCTTTCAAAGTAAAGTATCAGGTTACACGGTTGCAGAATCAGAAACATTTGACAAATACTATCTTTTCGTTCAAAAAGCGATCAATTTACTCAATGAAAATGGAGTATTGGGTTACATTGTTCCTCACAAATTTTTCATAGTGAAAGGAGGAAAAGCACTTCGTGCTTTCATCACTTCAAATTCTTCAATTTTTAAAATCATTCATTTTGGAGTTACCCAAGTTTTTCCAAACCGCAGCACTTATACTGCTATTCTTATACTTGATAAAAAGCAAAGAGAGCAGATTTCATTCAAACGCATTCATAGAATTGCCGCAGAGCTTACAGCAGGTTCTATAAATTACGACGAGTACAATTCAGAAGCATACACAGAACAGCCGTGGCTTTTTGTTGCTAAGCCTTCTCAAACAGTTTTCGATAAAGCAAAGTATGCTAGTACTATTCCACTTCACACAATTGCGGACATTGCGGTTGGATTGCAAACTAGCGCTGATAAAATATACATATTTCAACCAGCATCAGAAACTGAACTAACTTATCGCTTCAAATACAAGAATACGGAGTATGAAATTGAAATTGAAAAAGCAATTTGCAAACCTTGTCTGTATGACCTTTCTTTTGGGTTGTTTGACACAGTTAAGCCAAATGCTCAAATCATCTTCCCTTATACAATTGAAGCAGACAAAGCAGAAGTATTTTCGGCGCAATATTTTCAAGACGGCTTTCCGCTGACTTGGGCTTACTTGAAAAATTTCGAAGCAGACCTTTCCAAACGTAGCATCAACGGAAGCAAAGAACCTAAGTGGTATCAATATGGAAGATCGCAAAGTTTAACAAGGTTTCATAACAATCAAAAGTTGATTTGGGCTGTGCTTTCTACAAAACCAGGATATGTGTTTGACGAAAGTAATTTACAATTTACAGGTGGTGGCAATGGTCCTTACTATTCTTTATTTACAAATTCTGAATATTCACTTCATTACATTTTAGGAATCCTTTCACATCCGCTTTTTGAAGCAATGGTAAAATCAGGAGCAAGTGAATTTAGAGGAGCATATTACTCTCACGGAAAACAGTTTATTGAGAATCTTCCAATCAGAAAGATTGATTTTACAAATCAAGAAGAAGTAAAACTCCACAATGAACTTGTCAAAACAGTAAAGAGTTTAATTGCAACTAAAGCTACTTTCAATGGGAATTATATTTCATCTAAAAAGAAAGTGATGGGACGCAAATTGGATTTGCTTTTCAATTCCCTTGTTGAGCAAATCAATTCTCTGTATGGAATTACAAGTGAGGAGCTGAATACAGTACTAAACGATGAAGAATTAAACAACGAACCAAAAGAGGATTAAAATGGCAACAGAAATAATTGAGAACATAGATTCAAAAAAACTTAGAGGTGGTTACTATACGCCGCATGCCATTACTGATTTTATCTGCAAGTGGGCAATTACAAAACCAACTCAAAAAGTTTTAGAACCAAGTTGCGGTGATGGAAATTTTATTGAATCTGCCATTCAGCGGTTTAAGGAATTGGGAGTTCCCAACAACAAACTTTTTGGCTTAATAAAAGGAATTGAAATTATTGAAGGTGAAGCAGAGAAATCAAAAGAAAGAGCCGCGAAATATGGATTAAACTCCACGACAATAGTTCATTCAGATTTTTTCAATTATATTTCAAATGCAAACGGTGAAGCACATTTTGACGTGGTTATTGGCAATCCTCCTTTCATTCGTTATCAAAATTTTCCGGAAGAACATCGTGAAATTGCATTTAAAATGATGGAAGAAATGGACTTGCGTCCAAATAAACTTACAAATATTTGGGTTCCATTTTTAGTTATTTCAGCAAGCAAATTGAATCGTTTTGGCAAGTTAGCAATGGTAATTCCAGCCGAACTCTTTCAAGTGAAGTATGCAGCCGAAACAAGAGTGTTTCTATCAAAGTTTTTTTCCAGAATTACTATTGTAACATTTAAAAAGCTTGTTTTTGCCGATATTCAGCAAGAAATTGTAATACTGCTTTGCGAAAAAGATATAACAAGCAACAAAGGAATCAGGGTAATTGAAATGAATAGCCTGAAAGACCTTGAAACAGTTGATATTGATACAGTCCAAAAAACTGACGTCAAAACGCTTGAACATTCAACAGAAAAATGGACTAAGTATTTCTTAAATGAAGCAGAAATTCAACTACTTAGAAAAATTAAGTTAGATGAAAGGATTAAGCCCAGTTCTGACATTATGGATGTTGATGTTGGGATAGTTACTGGCCGAAATGAGTATTTTATGCTGACCAAAGAACTTGTTTCGAAATGGAAGCTTAATCCATACACGACCAAAGTAGTCAGTAAGTCGAATCACTTTAAGGGCATTGTTTTTACCGATGAAGATTTTGAGAAAAATTCTGATGACAATTGCCCTGCACATCTCTTTTTGCCAGAGAATAAAGAATATTCTTTACTCCCCAAAGTATGTCGTGAATATATTGTTTACGGAGAAGAAATGGGATTTAATGATGGTTACAAGTGTAGAATTCGTAAAAATTGGTACATCACACCTTCTATGTGGTCGCCTGATGCTTTTGTATTACGTCAGGTTGGAGATTATCCAAAACTAATACTTAATAAAACAGAAGCATCTTCAACAGATACAATACACAGGGTTAGATTTAAGACAAAAGTTAAACCCGAAATCATTGCGCTTTCGTTTTTAAACTCTCTGACGTTTGCTTTTTCAGAGATATTGGGAAGAAGTTATGGTGGTGGTGTACTAACATTTGAACCAACAGAAATAGAGGAAATCCCTTTACCTCTATTGTTAGAGCACAAAATTGATTTCAAAGAAATAGATGCTTTAATTCGTAAACGGAAAATCGAAGAAGCGATGGATATAGTTGATAAAGAACTTTTAATTAAACAACTTAAATTTTCCGAATCAGAAGTACAAATGCTTAGAGCCATTTGGAAAAAACTTGCAGATAGAAGAAATGGAAGGAGAAATTAAGAATTGGTACCAACCACAGTCGTAAGCACATTTGCAAGCCCACACGAACCAACGCTCAAACCAAAGGCTGCAAAAGAGCCTTCCTGCCCTTCATCCAACCGCACCAAGGCAGGACATTGCTTCGTTTGAAAAGTTTAATTATATTTGACAGACAACAAGACATAAAAACTAAGGCCTGTTGCTAACATTTAGCTGAATAGC
>JAUXUF010000326.1 GCA_030684645.1 Bacteroidota bacterium
TTTGTTGTATTTTGACTAAAAATACCCACTGAATATCAGTATATTACAAAGTCAAAATTGAGCAGGATTGACTTTTCGGAGTGGACTCATCATTAAATAAAAAAAACCCGCTTTTCAGCGAGGTTTCGTATGTTTAGTCACCTAATTGACGATTTACTATTTTACCTTATCAACAATTGCTTTAAAAGCTACAGGGTGATTCATTGCTAAATCAGCCAAAACTTTACGGTTGATTTCGACGCTTGCTTTTTTGAGCAGGCCGATGAACTGTGAATAAGATAAACCTTCCGGACGAACGGCAGCATTAATACGCTGAATCCATAAAGCACGGAAATTTCTCTTTTTTGCTTTTCTATCTCTGTAGGCATATTGCAAACCCTTTTCCCAGGTATTTTTTGCAACTGTCCAAACATTTTTACGGGCGCCGAAGTTACCTCTGGTAAGCTTCAGGATTTTTTTTCTGTGAGCCCGTGATGCGACTGCATTTACTGATCTTGGCATAAAACTGATTTTAGAATGGTTAGCGTTCCGTAAACCGGAATCTTCAAGCTAATTCATTCGATTGATAACTAAAATTAATTACTCTAAAAAGAAACAGTACTACATGGTCAACATAGCCTTAACGTTGTGCAGGTCAGCTTTATGAACCGTTCCCCAATAAGTCAGGTTACGTTTCTGCTTGGTGCTTTTTTTTGTCAAGATGTGACTTTTAAATGCGTGTTTTCTCTTAATTTTTCCGGTGCCGGTTAATCTAAACCTTTTTTTTGCTCCGGAGATCGTCTTCATTTTTGGCATCTTCCTGAAATTAATGTATGTAAGAAATTTATTTCTTCTTCTTAGGTGAAATAAACATGGTCATTCGTTTTCCTTCCAATTGCGGCAATTGTTCCACTTTGCCAACTTCTTCCAATTCCTGTGCAAACTTCAAAAGTAAAATCTCCCCTTGCTCCTTAAACAAAATTGAACGGCCTTTAAAGAATACGTAAGCTTTTACTTTCGCGCCTTCCTGAAGAAACTTTTCAGCGTGACGCATTTTAAACTGAAAATCATGGTCATCGGTATTCGGTCCGAACCGGATTTCCTTCACTACGACTTGTACCGTTTTTGCTTTTATTTCCTTCTGTTTCTTTTTCTGCTGATACAGAAACTTCTGGTAATCTGTTATCTTACAAACAGGCGGATCGGCATTTGGTGATATTTCTACAAGGTCAAGTTCAAGGGCATCAGCCATCTTCATGGCTTCAAAAAGGGAAAAAACACCAGGGTTTTCGATGTTATCGCCTACAACCCTAACTTGTTGTGCACGAATTTTCTCATTGATTTTATGCAGAGCAACAACTTCTACTCGTCCACCTTTGTATGGTCTTTTTACAGCTATGGCCAGATCCTCCTATTATTAGTTTATATTTCTTAGTTATAAAATGATGATAACTGGTCTTTTACTTCTTCCTGAATAAAATCAACAAACTCCTGAAGATTCTTCACTCCCTGATCACCTTCACCTTGCTTCCTCACAGAAACTCTTTGATTTTCAGCTTCTTGTTCACCAACTATCAATAAATAAGGGATACGTTTCAATTCGTTATCCCTGATCTTACGACCAATTTTCTCATTTCGGTCGTCAATTACGGTGCGAATATCGGAATTATTTAGAAACTCTGAAACACTTTTCGCATATTCATTGAACTTTTCGCTTATTGGTAATACAACAACTTGTTCGGGAGTTAACCAAAGCGGGAATTTCCCGGCAGTGTGTTCAATCAAAACAGCAACAAACCGTTCCATCGATCCGAATGGCGCACGGTGGATCATAACCGGACGGTGACGTTTATCATCAGCACCAATGTATTCCAATTCAAACCGTTCAGGCAAATTATAGTCAACCTGAATGGTTCCCAGCTGCCAACTACGCCCCAAGGCATCTTTTACCATGAAATCAAGTTTTGGGCCATAGAAAGCTGCTTCGCCTAAAACGGTTACAGTTTTAAGACCTTTTTCGGCTGATGCTTCAATAATTGCCTGTTCTGCTTTATCCCAGTTTTCGGTTGAACCAATATATTTTTCTGGTTTATTCGGATCGCGTAATGATATTTGAGCCGAATAGTTTTCGAAGTTCAGCGCTTTGAAAATGATAAAAATGATATCAATCACTTTTTTAAACTCGTCTTTAATCTGATCAGGTCGACAAAACAAATGGGCGTCATCCTGGGTAAATCCACGCACACGGGTCAAACCATGTAACTCTCCACTTTGCTCGTAACGGTAAACAGTTCCGAATTCGGCCATACGAACTGGAAGGTCTTTGTATGACCGTGGCTTAAATTTATACAGTTCACAGTGATGAGGACAGTTCATCGGCTTCAGCATGTATTCTTCCCCTTCAGCCGGAGTTTTTATGGTTTGGAATGAATCAGCTCCGTATTTTTGGAAGTGTCCTGACGTTTTATACAGGTTAACATCGCCGATATGAGGTGTAATGACCTGTTCATATCCGAATTTTTTCTGAACCTTTTTCAGGAAATCTTCAAGCTGCTGGCGTAACATGGCTCCTTTAGGCAACCACATCGGTAATCCCTGCCCCACATTTTGCGAAAAGGTAAACAATTCCAATTCCTTGCCCAACTTCCGGTGATCGCGTTTTTTAGCTTCTTCAACCAGTACCAGGTATTCTTCCAGCATTTTCTGTTTAGGGAAAGTAATCCCATAAACGCGGGTAAGCATCTTATTTTTTTCATTGCCCCGCCAATACGCACCGGCAAGCGAAGTCAGTTTTACAGCCTTAATAAATCCCGTGTTTGGCAAATGCGGTCCACGGCACAAATCAGTAAACCCACCCTGATTATAGACTGTAATGGTTCCGTCGGTCAATTCGCTGATCAATTCTTCTTTCAGTTTATCACCTTTAGTGGTAAACATCTTCAGGGCATCTTCCTTCGAAATATCATGCCTGACAATATCATGTTTTTCCCGGGCCAGTTCGATGACTTTCTTTTCAATTTTCTCCAGGTCTTTATCGGTCAGCTGTTCGCCCTGAGGCAGATCAATATCGTAATAGAAACCATTATCAACGGTTGGTCCGATTCCGAATTGTGTCCCCGGATAAAAAGATTCGATTGCTTCAGCCATCAAATGAGCCGACGAATGCCAAAAGGTTTCCTTCCCTTCACGGTCATCCCACAAAAACAATTTAATTCGGGCATCCTGGTTAATTGGCCGGGTCAAATCCCACACTTCTCCATCCACTGAAATAGACAATACATCTTTGGCAAGCCGGGTACTAATGGACTCAGCAATATCGAGTCCGGTAATTCCACTTTCGAATTCCCGGACACTATTATCGGGTAAAGTAATTTTAATCATCGGTCTTTTTGAGATATAAAAAACAGGGTGCAAAGATAAATATTAATAGCTGATATGAATCAATGTTTTTTTGTTTTTCAAGCTTAAAATGCGGAGTCTTCATTTTCAGTTCAGAAAAAGAAAACCGGCACTCATATGTTCTGTATTTAAACATACCAGTGCCGGTTAACACAAATTTGTACTATAAATTATCTGGCTCCCAGGCTTACACCCACATTATATGAGGTGTATTGAGCCTTATTGATCGACCCAAACAGGCTTAAAACAGCAACTTTAAGTCTGAAGCCCGCATCCATGCATATGTTTTTCGATTCGAACTGAAGCGATATCGGATCAATCAGAGCGTCTTCGTCAGTAATTTCCAAACCGCCTCCTGAAGCTTTGGTAACTACCGGATATTTTCCAATCATATCGATCGTAGATACGCTGGAGCTTTGACCTATTCCACCAAAGAAGGTAAGTATTCCCAATTTTTTGGAAATGATAAGTCCATATTTGGTCGTTTTTGTATTCACTTTCAGAAATTGAGACTTATCGGAGCTGAATGTTACTTTCACATTGGGCTCGGTATAATCCAGCGGTGAGAAACTCAATGCACTTTGGGCATTCACTTCTGAATAGCTCCCAAAAACAGAGGCATCAAAAGGAAGTTCTTTCAGAACCGGTATCCATTCCATAAAATTATGCTTTGCTCCAGCGCCCCAAAATCCAAGTTTCATTTCATCTCCATTATTATCGTAGGTCATTTCAGGAACGTACCGGCCAATAAGATCGGTATGAGGAAGAAGACCAAATCCAATCTGAGCCATTGGGACCGGAACAACATCCAGACCAACTCCATTGGGTGTATTGAATGAAACCATTGGGTTTCCCTGGCTATCATTGACCTGCAACTTCGGACCAGAAATATCCTTTCCGGCTATTGTAGGAGCGAAATTACCTCCACTCACAACCACCATATTGTCCAGATGAAGTAAGCTAACATCAAATGTTTTGGCTTCTTCAGGTATTTGTATGGCACTTACACTTACCGTTAAATCAAATCCGAATAACATATGTGTTTCAGCTGAATTGTACCAGCCATTGTTCAGGCCATCTCCCAAAGCCATGGCATATGGATTAAGATATGCTTCTGTCAGTTTTTTAGCATCCGCTTTACCACCTTTCAGGAATTCGACCACATTGGTTTGCGAAAAAGCAAGTTGGGCAACAAAACCCACATAAATAAACAAGATCAGTTTTTTCATAGTTGTTATTCTTAGAGTTTGGAAATCATAACTACCTTATCCGATTAACAAAGATATATTTTTAAGCATTTAATAAAACATTTACAAGGTAAAACAGCAAAATAAAGACAAATAAGTCTTCTAATATATTTTGGAGGTTAATAAAATATTGAAATCAAAATCATCTCATCAAATATTTATATGGGATGTTCTTCTTTTTTATATGAAAAAAAATGCGAAGTTTTGGAAGCTGAAAAAACGAATTAACACTCATAAATTATGAATATCAGATCAGTCCTCATATTTTTACTTGTAAGTATTTCATTGGCTGCATTTTCACAAAAGAAGATCGAACTCAGGGATGTTGTAAGCAGCCGGATTTTTTCACCGAAAAGTGTTTCAGGACTTCGTTCCATGAACGATGGCACCCATTACACCACAAAAGAGGCAGATACTAAAATCGTAAAATACAGTTATAAAACCGGTGAACAGGTAGAAGTTTTGTTTGATTTGTCTAAAATTGAAAATGCTGGCTTTACCGCTTTTAGTGATTACTCCTTCAGCAATGATGAAACCAAAATTCTTTTCACTACAAAAAAGAATTCGATTTACCGCCATTCCTTTTTGGCCGAATATTATATCTGGAACCAGACAACGAAAGGAATGACCCCACTTTCAACAAACGGAGCGCAGCAACTGGCTACTTTATCGCCTGATGGTGAAAGGGTTGCTTTTGTTCGGGACAACAATCTGTTTGTTAAAAGCCTGAAATTTGGAACAGAAAGTCAGGCAACCCGCGATGGAAAAACGAATGAAATTATTAATGGTACCCCAGATTGGGTTTACGAAGAAGAGTTTAGTTTCAACAAGGCTTTCGAATGGTCTCCTGACAGCAAGTTCCTGGCTTATGTCAAGTTTAATGAAACTGAAGTTCCAATGTTTAAAATCCCTATGTACCAGGGCCAAAATCCGGAATTAAAAGAATATCAGCTGTATCCGGGAGCATACAGTTACAAGTACCCAAAAGCAGGCGAAAAGAATTCGGTGGTGAGTGTTCACATTTATGATTTAAAGGCAAAAAGCAGTGTGACTGCCGAAACCGGTAACGATTTGGAACAATACATTCCACGGATCAAATGGACCCAGGATGCGTCTAATCTGGCCATAATGAAATTAAACCGGCTTCAAAACAAACTGGATATTGTTCTGGCAAACCCATTTACCGGCGATACACGGACCTTTTTTACTGAAAAAAATAAGCGGTATATTTCAGAAGACTTTTATGATAGCTTTATTTTCCTTCCTGACAATAAATATATCGTTCTAAACAGTGAGCGAAATGGCTATTCTCATTTGTACTTATATGATCGACAGGGATTTGAAGTAAAACAACTAACCAGTGGCAATTTTGATGTGACCGGATTCTATGGTTTCGATCCCGTGAAAAAAATATTCTATTACCAGGCTGCCAAAGAATCTCCTTTGCGTCGCGAAGTATATTTTGTGAGTCTCGATGGCAAAAAATCTGGAAAATTATCGACGCAAACAGGAACCAATCAGGCTGATTTCAGTTCCGGATTTCAATATTTCATCAATACTTTTACAAATTCTGAAACGCCCAATCTCACTACCCTTCATGATCAGACCGGAAAACTTATCCGCACGCTGGAAGAAAACAATGATCTAAAAAAACTGCTGAAAGAATATTCACTCAGGAAAAAGGAATTCTTCAGTTTTAAAACTCCGGAAGGTGTTGAATTGAACGGTTGGATGCTAAAACCTTCAAATTTTGACCAATCGAAAAGATATCCGGTAGTCATGACCCAGTACAGCGGACCAAATTCGCAACAGGTACTCGATACATGGAGTGTAGGCTGGAATAATTATTTGGCCCAGGAAGGATTTATAGTTGCCTGTGTTGATCCACGCGGAACCGGTGCACGTGGCGAAGAGTTCCGAAAAATGACTTATATGCAATTGGGCAAATACGAATCAGATGATCAGGTTGAAGCAGCCCGGTACCTTGGAACGCTTTCGTCTGTGGATAAAGACAACATTGCCATCTGGGGCTGGAGTTATGGTGGCTTTATGGCAGCGCTTTGCATGGAAAAGGGCTCAGATGTTTTTAAAGCCGGAATTTCGGTTGCCCCGGTTACCAACTGGCGTTTTTACGACACCGTCTATACCGAGCGCTACATGCGCACACCCAAGGAAAATCCGGATGGTTACGACGACAATTCGCCTCTTTCTCATGCTGACAAAATCAAGGGAAATTTCCTGTTAATTCAAGGGTCGGCCGACGACAATGTACATTTGCAGAATACTATGGAGTTTACTGAGAAAATGGTTCAGTCCGGTGTACAGTTCGACATGGCAATCTACACCAACCGAAATCACGGCATTAAAGGCGGAAATACAAGCCTGCATTTATATACTAAAATGACTAACTTCCTGAAGGACAAATTACAATAAATAAAAGTACGCTAAAAAGAAAAAAAACATTAGATAACATATTTCTGCTGTTTTTTCTTATTTTTAGCAAATGATCAAACCGAATAATCAACTGAATATACCATCTCTTCGGAAAGGAGAAAAGAAAGCCTACGAAAATATTTACAACGAATTTTTCGGTGTTCTGTATCATCTTTGCCTTCAATACCTGCGTGATGAAAAGATTGCGGAAGAAATTGTGCAGGACACCTTTCTGAAATTATGGGAAATCAGGGAAACACTTAATGACCAGATCAATATACGTAATTTCCTGTACACCATTACCAAAAATAATTGTCTCAACTTTTTGCGTAACCAGAAAATTTCTATGAGACACCTTGAAAACATGAAGTATATGGAAATGCAGTTCAACTACGAGGCTCTTGAAAAACTTGGTAATTACCTTCATTTTGAAGAATTGAAAAACAAAATTGACGAGGCCATTTCGAATCTTCCGGTTGAAGTAATTGAAACTTTTAAGCTGAACCGGTTTGAAGAATTGTCGTACAAAGAAATAGCCGAGAGGCAAATTGTCAGCATCAAAACGGTCGAAGCCCGGATCTCGAAAGCCTTACGAATTTTGCGTGTTGAGTTGAAAGATTACCTGCCTTTGATCTATTTGATTTCGAGGATATTTTCGTAAAGACAAAATAAATCCTCATTTTCCCATTTTTTCGATAGGGTATTTGGAGGTTTATGTGTTTAGTCTTTAAATGAAAAAATACATGTCCGAAGAAAACTTCCATAAGATACTTAACAACACAGTAACCGAAGCTGAGAAGAATGATTTTTTCAGTTCGCTTGAAAAAGATTTCGAAAAACGGGAGGAATTTTACCGTTACAAAAACCTTTACGTCCTGAGCAACCTGAACCCTGATTATTATCGCAGTCAACAAAACAAAAGCTTTAACAGATTCTGGAGCAGGGTACAAGCTAAAAAATCTCAAGAAACTATTCATCTCTGGATGCGTTATGCAGCCATTTTTATTGTAGCATCGGCATTGGGATTCATGGCAGATTATTTCCTAAACCTTAAAGCACCAACGGTATTCAGTCAGCATATTAAATACAGCTCTGAAAAAGGCAGTGTTTCAACGATTCATTTGGAAGATGGCTCGTCCATCTGGCTAAGTTCCGGCACCAATCTGGTCATTGATAAAAACCAGAAAGGTGAAACCATCGCCAGGTTAAATGGAGAAGCCTATTTTGACCTGATTCCTGATCCAAACCGGAAATTCATTGTTGATCTCGGCTATTTTAAAGTCAGAGATATTGGCACCAGGTTTAACTTACGGGCTTACGAATCGGAACAATTAATTACGGCAGCTTTAGACAAGGGTCAAATTGATTTTTTTAATAACTGTGAAAAATCCTTTTTGACCGTAAAACCCGGTGAATTTGTCGAATACGACAAGTCAAACAAGAAAATATCAATGAATCAGCAGGATCCTTCAATTGTCTCAGCATGGAAAGACGGAAAGTTTGTATTTATTGATAAAACTCTTTCGGAAATATGCAGCGAATTAGAAAACTGGTATAATATTGACATACAAATTGACGACCTGGCATTGGCCAATACCAGGTACACCAGTGTGGTAAATCGTAGTACAACTGTAAAGATGGTGCTGCAAATACTCGCTATAACCGATCATATTCGATACCAAATAATTGATAAAAAAGAAGGAAAAGATATTATTAAAATAAGAAAATAAAAATGCACCCGTGGAGGGGTGCATCGGAATCTCAATAAATAAATGAAACTGAGTGGAGTCAGTTTCCAGTATTAACTAAATTCAATACAAACGTATGAAAAAATGTTATGATTTGCTATGCTTTGCATTGCGAAGGTGGGAAAAAATTATCCGCGCTATGAAACTAACTATTACACTGATGTTGCTTGCAGTACTTGCAGCAACGGCTGGCTCAACTTATAGCCAGACCACTCGTATCAACCTGAAAATGCAGGATGCCTCCCTGGTGGATGTTTTTCGGGAGATTGAACGCACCAGTGAATTTGGGTTCTTCTTCAAAAATGAAGAAATGGATTTGAACCGTAGGGTATCGATTGACCTGAAAAATGCCACAATCGGTGAAATCCTGGAAAAGATTTTGGTTGACAATTACGATTATCGCATTTTGGATAAGAACATTGTGGTAACCAGAAGTTTTCTAAATAACCCGGAACAGCAGCAAAAATCCGTTTCAGGTAAAGTTACTGAATCTTCCGGAACCCCACTCCCCGGGGTAACTGTACTGGTAAAAGGAACCACAAACGGAACAATCACTGATTCCGGCGGAAATTACTCATTGTACAACATTTCTGGGAATGCGGTTTTGCAATTTTCTTTTGTGGGAATGAAGACACAAGAAATAGTTTTTTCCGGCAAGACTACAATCAATGTAGTTATGGAAGACGAAACTATTGGTATTGACGAAGTTGTAGCTATTGGATATGGTACAGTGAAGAAAAGCGACCTGACCGGCGCTGTAAATAAAGTCGGTTCAGCGAGACTTATGGATAAACCGGTACTTAATTTGGGACAGGCACTCCAAGGTAAAGTTGCCGGAGTTCAGGTCATCCAAATGGGTGGTGGTGTACCGGGTGGTAATCCAATGATCCGTATCCGTGGTTCCAACTCAATCAGTACCAACAACGATCCTTTGTTTGTAGTTGATGGTATTGTTGGAGTAGGGAACGTGTTGATGAATTTGAACCCGGATGACATCGTAAGTACCGATATTTTAAAAGATGCATCTGCAACCGCTATCTATGGAGCTAGAGGTGCAAACGGCGTTATTTTAATTACGACCAAACGTGGTCTGTCTGGTAAAACTCAGATCGATTACAAAGGTAGTGTATCCGTTGGTGTTATGCAGAGACATTTGTATTCAATGAATGCCGAGCAATTGATGTACACATACGAACAGGCCATGGCTAACGCTGAAAAATACGGAACACCCAACCGCAACAAGGATTTTCGTGGACCTACCGCAGCAGGTCAATCGTATTCTGAAATGCCATGGTTGTTCGAAAAAGCAACTTCAGGTTATCCGGTAAAATTGTTGGGTAAAGATGGAAACCTTTATCAACCACGATATGACAACAATTGGGAAAGTATTATTTTTAAACCGGCAGTTTCGAAGAATCATTATATCGATATCAGAGGTGGAAATGACAATGCAAAATATTCTGTATCTATTGGATACACGGATCAGCAAGGTTTGATGAAGGATTCTTACTTCAAACGATACAGCACCAATTTGACAGGAGATGTAAAAGTTCTAAAATGGCTGAGTTTAAGTACTCAACTTGGTTTCATCATGAGTAAACTGACAGACGATGGCGGAATTACCCGTTCAACTGCAGAAGTGTGGCCTATTGTTCCCATACAATATCCCAACGATCCGGATGTGTTTGGCATCTATGCATCCAGGTGGGGAACGAATGCTGACTTTAATGTAGGTGAACAGTGGTACAACATCATTTTCAGGAGAAACCAAACCTTTGGACTTACTTCCAGAAATCAGGTTACTGGTAGTTTGGCTTTAAAAGCCCAGATAACCAAAGACCTAAGCTTCAAGAGTGATTTCTCAATAGACTTTAACAATTACAAGAATAACTATTACAATGGAAAGTACTATGGAGGAGATGGTTCTGCATCGATGCAACACAACAACGGATTTTACTGGCAAAATCAGAATTATTTCAACTATGATAAAACTTTTGGTTCAGACCATACGCTTAATGCGATGATAGGTATTTCCTGGTCTAAATATGCCTATGAAAACCTGAATGCCGGAAACAGTGTCTTTTTTACCAATTTTTATGCCTATCATAATCTGGGAGCCGGAGCTGCTGCAAGACCAACAGTTGGTAGCAGCGATGGCAGCAGCGCCCTTGCTTCCTATTTCGCAAGAGCTAACTACAGCTATAAAGGAAAGTATATGGCCACTGTTACCGGTCGTATGGACGGTTCTTCAAAATTTGGAGAAAATTCAAAATTTGGATTCTTTCCTTCTGCAGCATTGGCGTGGAGAGCCTCCTCCGAAGATTTTCTTAAGAACATATCAACTATTTCGAACCTGAAAGTACGTACCAGTGTTGGTCGTACCGGTAATCAGGAGATTGGTAGCTATGTCACCCAACGGTATGTAGGTGTCAACAGTGCAATTGCAATGGGCGGAAAATCGCTGACCGGTATTTATCCCAGTTCTGTTGGTAACCCGGACCTCAAATGGGAAACCACCACGCAATACGATGCAGGGATTGATTTAGGTATATTGAAAGATCGTATCATGGTGTCAGTTGACTATTATCACAAGTTGACTACTGACATGTTACTATCTGTACCTCTCCCATTGTCAACCACTGTAGGTTCGGTAACGATGAATTACGGTTCGGTACAGAATCAGGGATTTGAAGTGGAATTGAATACCCGCAACGTTGCATCACCTAATATCAAATGGAATACCACCATATCAGTCAGCAATAATCAGAACAAAATTACAGCACTCGGCCCAACAGGAGCGCCGATCTTTGTACAACTCGGAGCCGGAAATGCAACTACAATCTATAAGATTGGATATCCTATCGGATCATTTTTCGGACTTAACCGTTTGGGTACATGGGGTACGCAGGAAGCTTCAGAAGCAGCCCGTTATGGGATGAGGCCAGGTGACTTGAAGTTCTATGATAAGGACAATGATGGAAAGATTAGCTTGCAGTCGGATGGTGACATCATCGGTAATGCATTCCCAAAGTTCATTATTGGATTTAACAATACCTTTAACTATAAAAACTTTGATGCCAGCATCGATATCCAGATTGTTCAGGGTGTTAATAAAGCCTTCATTCATGAATCAGCTGAAGACCGTCAGTTGGTTTCAGGAGGTTTAAATTCAACACTGCAGGCATGGCGTCCGGATAATCAAAATACACAAATTGCACAGATGCGCCCGGGGAATGGGGGAGCTTATTATCAATCCTATGCTGATACGCACATGCTTTCAGATGCATCCTTCATCAGGGGTGGTAATTTAACGGTAGGCTATACATTACCTGATCTTTTAACCAAAAAGATTAACCTTGAAAGGGTAAGGGTTTATTGTAGTGCAGTGAACTTCTTCCTGATTACCAAAGTAGAAGGGTATGATCCTGAAGGTAGTTCATTGGATAAGAGTTTTGCTACGGCACCTAACTCTGATAAATATCAGTATCCAAATCCATCAACTTACTCCTTTGGAGTTAACGTTAGTTTCTAAATTCTTAAACATTTATGATTATGGAAAATAAAAATATAAATAGTATGGTAAGGAGATACATCATATTATTAGCCGCATTCATGCTTGGATTCAGTGGTTGCAAGGATTTCTTAATAGAAAAACCTACTGGATCACTTACTGATAAATCAACATACACCAGCGAGGAAGACCTTACTGCATTGACAATGGGGCCATACCGTATGTTACCCAACTGGACTGCCGGCGCCGGTGACTGGGGAAATAACCTTCCTCAAACGCTTGAGTTTCCAACAGGTGAAGCATGGACCATTGAAGCACACGCGTTATACTGGAGGTTTCAGACCAATCAGGTTTCGGGAGATTTACTTGACGATTTCAATAACCAGTGGAATTACTGGTTTACAGGTGTAAGAGACTGCAATTTCTCCATTCAAATGATTGAAGGGATGAAAGGCATTGCCAGTGACAAAATATCAAAAGCCCTTGGAGAAATTAAAACACTGCGGGCATGGTACTATTTTAACCTGGTTCGCTATTGGGGCGATGTACCTATGATTACAAAGATTCTTGAGAATGTGGCCGATGCTCAATTACCTCGTGAATCCCTCAAAAAGATTTATGATGAAGTGATTATTCCTGATCTTGAATTTGCGATAGCGAGTAAATTGACTGATACAAAATCCACAGACGGCCGAATTACCAAATTTTCTGCCAGGGCAATTTTAGCAGATGTTTACCTTACTGTTTCAGGTTATCCATATCAGGAAGTAAATGCTACTCCTGCCAAAGAATTTTGTGTTAGCGGATCTTGGACTTTAAAAGGTTATCCGGTAAATAATGCAAGTGCCAAAGGCTTTTTACAAAAGGCAAAAGTGCAACTTGATATGCTGTATGGCCAATATACTTTGGGTACCTATGATGATTTGCACAATCCTGCAAAGAACAACCTCGGTGAAGCAATTTTCCAGGCCCAGTATTTATCAGGGGTTACCAATAATGGACAAATTCAATGCGCGTTACCTTTGATCAGTCATATCTCGATGTTTGGAGATGAAAATGGTACTTTTATTCCAAGCATGGGCTATTACAATTCATATAATCCTGCTGACAAAAGGGTTCAGGAGCGTCAATTCTTCTTTACTTCAGATAACCTGTCAACAAAATATGATCCTACGCAAAGCCCGGCCCCAAAATTTGACAGGCCCTATTTGTTTAAATTTTATGATGCAGATGCCATCAAGGTCACTGCAAAATCTGGTTTAAACTGGACATTCTACCGCTATGCAGATATTTTGTTACAACTCACCGAAGTTAACTGGGCTTTAAAGCAACTGGGCGATGCTGTTTCTGATAATGATATCATTAAAGGTATTAACGAGGTAAGGGCAAGGGCATTACTACCAACCTATCGTGCTACGGACATAACATTGCTGGCAATTATGAGCGAGCGTGCATATGAATTGATATTTGAGAGCAAAATGTTGTGGGATCAACGTCGCACCAGAATGTGTCTGGTTGATGGTTCAGGTGCTTTTGTGGGCATTCGCGATTTTATTGGCCATAAAGCTACTGAATTCAGCTTTTCTTTTGGCCCAATGAATTTAATCTCTCCGATGCCGGCAACTGAAATACTGAACAACAAGAAGTGCTTGCAAAATTTTGGGTATCTACCTAAACAAGCAGGACAATAAACGGATATATTAATTTAATAATTAATTCAACAAATATGAAAACAAGAAAAGTCATATTATTAACGTTAATATGTTCGATAACGTTAATCATGAGCTGTACCAAACAACCTTATTATGAAATACCCACTGATGCTAGCGGTAAAGCGGTGATTACAGCCGTTTCAACGACAACTACAACAGGTGTTACCGCTCTGGACGATAAATTCACGGTTAATTCAACTTTGCCGAATGCAAAATCAGGAGATGTAATGACCGCAGAATTGTTGAAATTACAGATTCCTTCCTGGGGTGGTACAGCTATGCAAAATCTCCCATTGGCAGGTACCAAGAAAACAGTAACCGTTAGTTCTGACCTGAAATCTTCTGTAACTTATACCAGAGCCGAAGCGCAGATGGTGAACATTGGTGATTACGTGACCTTTACTTTGTCAGGAGCTACAGAAAGCGGTTATATCTCAACAATTACTCTTGCAACTGCCATGGCAGTTGCATCGCCAAAGTCAGTTGGCGGCAAGGCCGTATCGATCATCCGCACGCCTGAAGTTGCGAACATACAAGTTAGCGTTACACCAAAGCTAGCTGCCTATGCAGGATCTTTGACCGTAAAAAGAAAGAACAGTGTGAAGGCAAGTTGGGAAACTGTTTCAGGAACCTCTTCAACTAATCCCTTCCAGGTTCCAATTGCCGGAAGTGATTTTGCTGCCGGGAAAGATACCATGTACTATCAATTTACAGCTACTGTTGGCTCTTTATCAGAGGTAGCAACAACGAAAATTATAGTTAGTGATCCTTTCTTCTTCCTGAAAAAATCAGCAACAATAGCTTTAGGAGGATCTTCTGCAGGTAGAAATCTGTTTATCAATGCAGCCGTTGCCGCGACCAATGCTAATGCAATCATCGCAGTAGATGCTGGTTCATTAGTTATCCACGGTGGTTCAGCATGGGCTGTTGGTGATAAAAGCATTTCATTTGTACAAGGCACGAAAGCATTGTATGATGGGAACAGCGTAAATGCAGCGATGACTTCATTTGCTGCCGGAACTGCTACAGCTACGGCAGATCCGAACAACCCGTATTATATCTTTAAAATTGTCAATGGGGCTAACCCATCAGACGTTTATTACGGTATGATACAAATTATCACTGTGGTTCCCGGCGTTTCAGTTGCCTTTGAATACAGAATTGGAAACCAATATGCACATCTTTCGGTAATTCAATAGTATCATCCTCCAAGGCACTGCTAATCGCTTTGCAGTGCCTTGGTTATTTAAGTTCTTCATCTGTATCCCTTCTCCCTGATTTTATCCAAATTACGCGATATAATTTTCGATAGTATTGCGATTTATGGAATCATCTTTAAAGTATTTTTTTTCACGCTTTAGTTTAACACGGCTGTCCTATCAATAAGGGGACAGCTTTTTTTTGCGCCCGGCATGAGCGATAACTTTAGTGTAGTGATTGATGTTTTTATATCTTGTTTTTTATTCGTAAGTTGCAGCTAACCATACTACATTAAATGAATACTAAACCGATAAATCCATGAAAAGTATCTGTTCATTTCTGATTACCTGTATTCTGTCAGGCATGTTATCCGCACAAGCCCAAACAGTTAAAACATCAAGCGTAATACTAAAGAATGCCCCCGTACTATTCAAAAAAGAGGGAAAAATGTTTCAGCAAATAATAGCTGATGTAAAATCTGACAAACCTGCTGAAATTTCATTTTATATTGCCGGAAAAGAAATCCAAAAAACTGGAATTAAAAAAGGAGACAATTTGGTTTTATTAACGGTTCCAGATGTTTCAACTCCAAAAAAAATTAATGTTTCTGTGAAGGGCGATCCAGATCTGGCTGGAAGCTTTTCTTTCATTATAACTCCGGTAAAAAAGTGGGAAGTTTATCTGGTTCAGCATTCGCATACCGATATTGGATATACGCGTCCACAGTCGGAAATACTCGCCGAACACATGCGTTACATCGACTATGCACTGGATTATTGCGATCAAACTGATGCGATGCCTAACGAGGCAAAATTCCGCTGGACCTGCGAATCGGCCTGGGTTACCCGGGAATACCTCCGGTCTCGTCCAACATCGCAGATCGAACGGCTAAAAAAACGGATTGCCGAAGGCCGCATCGAGGTAACCGGAATGTATTGCAACATGGCCGAGATTTCAGATGAGAACATCATGTACGACTTTCTTCAGCCCTTAAAGGAATTCAGCAAATTAGGAATCCCGGTAAAGACGGCCATGCAGGATGACGTGAACGGGATAGCCTGGTGTATGCCCGATTATTTTAAAAATACGGGTGTCAAATACCTCGATATGGGAATTAATAAAACCCGGTCGCTTCTTCCATTTGATATACCTACCTGCTTTTGGTGGGAAGCTCCGTCAGGTGAACGGCTGCTGGCATTTCGTGCTGATCATTATATGACCGGCAATTTCTTCGGATTCGAATCAAAAGAAGTAAAACATGAAAAAATACTCGGTCATCTGGCGAATCTCGACGAGAAGAATTATCCGTTCGACCGGATTGCCATTCAATTTTCAGGATATTTTACCGATAACGCACCACCATCGACGGCAGCTTGTGAACTGGTCAGACAATGGAATGCGACTTATGAATCTCCCAAACTGAAATTATCGGTTGCCAGTGAGTTTTTTGAATATGTGGAGAAAAACTATGCCTCAACCCTACCCGTTTACCGAAATGCCTGGCTCGACTGGTGGACCGATGGCTATGGATCAACTTCGCGGGAAACTGCTGAAGTTCGGAAGACCCAAAACATGAAACAGGTGGATGAAGGAATGTTTGCCATGGTTTCGATGCTTGGAGGCGAGCTGAATCCGGCGCTGGAAGGGAATATGGATCACATCAGCGAGAATGCCATCTTTTTCGATGAACATACCTGCGGCGCTGATGAAAGCATCGATCGTCCATTTTCCGAAAATTCTACCCGGCAATGGTTGCAAAAGGGCGCTTATGCCTGGGAAGCCTTGAAAAAAGTGACACTTTTGAACGAAGAAGCACTGGCGCGGCTTCAGGTTTTTATGAAAAAGGCTGATTTTCCCATCATTTATGTTGTCAATTCACTGGGTTGGAAGAGATCGGGCACAGTGGAGCTCTTCATCGACTTCGAAGTACTTCCACTGCATCAGCAATTCAAAATCACTGATATTTCAACCGGGAAAGCAGTGACTGCCCAGGTTGTTCGCGAACGTCGCGAAGGAGCCTACTGGATTCTGGATGTTCCGGATGTGCCTGCTTTGGGTTATAAAGCGTTAAAGATTGAGGTAACGAATGAGCCGGAGACAAAAACCAATGAGCATAACAACACGGAGATTCTGGAAAATGCCTACTACAAAATTGTCATCGACAAATCTACTGGTGCTATCAGAAGTTTGTTCGACAAAGAATTAAATCAGGAGTTAGTTGATCCGCAAAATCCATGGAAATTAGGGCGGCTCATTCACGAAACGCTTCCTGACCGGAACAAAATGACTCCAACGCATTCGTCAGTTTCGAATGTAAAAGTTGAATCCGGATCAGATGGCCAGGTTTGGGAAAGCATTCGCAT
Source organism: Bacteroidota bacterium (assembly GCA_030684645.1). Lineage (GTDB taxonomy): Bacteria > Bacteroidota > Bacteroidia > Bacteroidales > Prolixibacteraceae > Aquipluma. Next base: position 17,593 of record JAUXUF010000326.1, read on the forward strand.
TAAAGCTGATATGGAAGGTTTTGAAAAGGGAAAGGAAAATGATCCCAAAGGGCTTGAATTGGAAATCAGACTGTTTAAGAATGTGAAGAAAATTGATTTTCAGTATAAAGCTGCAAAAGAAATCGTTACTTCTCCCGAAGCGCTTTACGTTGCATTCCCTTTTGCTCTGCCCAAATCGAGAATTGTTTTCGAAACTATTGGCGGAATTCTTTCGCAAGGTCAGCAATTGCCCGGATCGTCATCCGATTGGAATGCTGCCCAAAACTTTGTTTCGGTAAGGGGCACGAACAGTCAGATTGTTGTGGTAAGCAACGAAATACCTTTGTGGCAATTCAGCGATTTAAACATCGGAAAATTCGAGCCAAATCCCAAACCAGGAAAAACATGGCTCTATTCGTGGGTGATGAATAATTACTGGTTTACCAACTTCCGCGCCTTTCAGGAGGGAGGATTCCATTGGAGCTATCAGATTACCTCAACAAAAGATACCACCAACACTTTTGCGACCAAATTTGCCTGGGGAGAACGAAATGCCTTCGCGACACGCACGTTCCCTGCCGGTAAAAATGAATTTCAGTCACCTGTTCTGGAAACGGTAAAGATTTCAGGTTCGCCAAATGCAATTCTCATCAACAGCAGGCCTGCATTTAAAAATTCAGGATCTATTCTGTTACATTTCAGGGAATTGGAAGGAAAACTAGCCGAATTAGCTTTGGAATCGAAGATTGCCGGACGTTCCATTAAAAGAATGGTTGAAGTGAATGTGATTGGAAAAGAAATTGGTAATCCCATACATTCCATCAAGTTAAAACCTTTTGAAGTGAAGTTTGTGGAAGTTGATTTTTAAGGTTAATGGATTCAAATTCCATTCAAGTAATTTCAAATACTAACAAACGGATTATGACACCAAGGGAACGAATACTTGCAGCTATAAATCATCAGGAACCAGATCGGATTCCAATCGATCTGGGTGCCACGCCAAGTTCAGGGATTTCGGTTGTTGCCTATCAGAACCTGATCAAATATCTCGGTAAGAATCACCTGAAAACTCATGTCTATGACGTAATTCAGGAAGTCGCCCAGCCCGAAATGGAATTGCTGGACCATTTTGGCGTGGATGTGCTGGATATTGGCAGGCATTTCAATACCGGTGAAAATTACTGGAAAGAGATGGAAATAATTTCAGGACACAAAGCGCTCTATCCCTATTGGCTCAACACAAAGCGCCTTTCCGATGATTCCAATATTATTTACGGATCAGGCGGTGAAATCATTGGCCGGATGCCGGTTGGCGCAACCTTTTTCGATCAGACTATTTTCCCTTATCTGGATGGATATCCCGGTGATTACAAGAATCTTGCTGCTGATATGAAGCGGGTTATCTGGGGCGGTGTTGGTTTTACTCCCTGGGATTGGTCCGACGAAAAGGACTTCTGGAAATTGTTGCGCGAAAAAACCATTGATTTAAAACAAAAAACCGACAAGGCATTGCTTCTGGGTATTGGCTGCAATTTATTCGAATGGGGCACTTTCATCCGGCGAATGGATAATTTTCTGATGGATCTGCTGGCTGAACCGGAAGAAGTACACCGGTTTCTGGATGCATTGATGGAAAGCCACATGAACGGGCTGCAAAAAACAATCGAAGCAGTTGGCGATATGGTGGATATCATCAAATTTGGCGATGATTTGGGAATGAACAATGGTCCGTTTATGTCCGTAGAAATGTACCGGGAATTCTTTAAACCCCGGCATAAAATGCTCTGCGATTACGTGAAAGCAAATTCTTCGGCACACACCATGCTGCATTGCTGCGGCGGTATTTATGAACTCATTCCGGAATTGATCGAAGCTGGTTTTGAAATTCTGAACCCGGTCCAGATCAATGCCGTCAACATGGAACCTGAACGGCTCAAAAAGGAATTTGGTCGTGATATTACTTTCTGGGGTGGTGGCTGTGACACCAAAAGTATCCTGAACCGGGCGACTCCACAACAGGTGAAAGATCATGTGAAGCAAAACCTCGAAGTATTTTCTGTGGGAGGTGGATTTGTGTTTAATACCGTTCACAACATCATGCCCGATGTACCACCTGAAAATATTGTGGCTATGTTTGAAGCGGTCAGTGAATTTAATGCCTAAATCAACTAATAACCAACCAATTATGAAAAGGATTTTTTCAAACACACGGGCAATCATCTCCATACTACTACTTTGTATGCCAGTGCTATCCATTGCCAGTCAGAAAAACAAGCCCAAAACAGTGATTCCGGCAGATACAATTCACGTAATCGGCCATGCCCACATGGACATGAACTGGCTTTGGACCTATTCGGAAACCATGAAAATGGCCAACGACAACCTTAGGCAAACCGTAGCTTTTATGGACGAGTTTCCTGATTTTACCATGCTCCAAAGTCAAGCTTCTGTTTATACGTTTGTGGAAAAGGTTGATCCTCCGTTGTTTGATATGGTTAAGAAATATGTAAAGACCGGGCGACTCGAACTGGCCGGAGGAATGTGGACTGAAGGCGATATGAACCTTTCGTCAGGCGAAGCAATCAGCCGCACTTTTCTGTTGGGTCAACGCTATTTTCAAAGTCGGTTCGGAAAAATGGCAAACATTGGCTGGTTGCCCGACAACTTCGGACATATCTCGCAGATGCCCCAGATTTTGAAACAGGCAGGCTGCGATTATTTCTATTTTCACCGGTGCAAACCCTACAAGGGGTCGTTCTGGTGGATAGGAAGCGATTCTTCAAAAGTATTGTGTTATGCCAATGATGGTTATAACGGAGACATCACTCCAAAATTGAAGGATGAATTACAAAAAATAACTCCGGACAAACATCGGTTATTGCAGATCACCGGTGTTGGCGACCATGGTGGTGGCCCAACCCGTGCGAACATCGACATGGTGCATCAGCTGGACAAAACGCCGGGCTATCCTACCGTAAAATTCACAACTGCCGGTGATTTCTTTCACAAAATATCCAACGAAATGAGTGGCCGGCCAACTCATTTTGGTGAAATGCAATTTATTTTTGAAGGTTGTTATTCCAATGTTTCCGACATCAAAGAAGGGAACCGGAATTGCGAAAATTCCCTTTACAGCAGCGAATTCTTCAATACACTTCGCTGGTTAAACGGAGACAAATACCCTGCGGATGAACTTCGTGATCTGTGGACAACGGTGACTTTCAACCAGTTTCACGACATTCTGCCCGGCTCAGCAATTAACGAAGCCAATAAGGAAGCCGTTGCGCGTTATACCGAAGTTCTCCGCAAATCGACCGAATTGCGCGACAATGCCTTCAGGAAAATGGCCGACGAAGTGAATTTCAAAACCGGAATGGGACAACCCATCGTAGCCTACAACCTGCAGCCAACAAGCCGTAAAGTCATTGTTGAAGCGAATGTTTATTCACACACCGAACCTGTTTCAATCAAAGCAAATAGCTGGGGAAATTATTACGGATCAAAAAACATCAATCCTGTTGATAAAGGGCAGGGAAAAGTGCCGACGGTGCTGGTTCGCGATGGGTCCGGGAAAACCTATCCTGCCCAGATCGTTTGGGCAAAAGTGACGCCTCCTGGATTTACTTCCAAAGTTCAGTTTATTGTTGATCAATTTCCCGCAGGAGGTTACAAAACTTTCTATGTTGATGTGACCAAACCGGGTGAATACAATGACCTGATTCCATTCAGCAACAACACATTTGAAACTGATTTTTTCAGGATTAAAATCGACATGAAAACCGGCGGTATCGTCAGTCTGATTGACAAACGCAGCAATTCGGAATACGTAAAAGAAGGAGCTCAGCTGAATACACTTCGAATTTTCATGGAAGATAAAAAGGGTGGAATGAAATCGTGGGTATTGAATAAAAACGTCAAAATTGAAGATGTTACTGACATCAAAAGCGTAAAAGTGGTGGAAGACGGACCAGTCAGAGCCTGCATTGAAACCGTCAAAATATGGGGGAAATCGAGATTTATTGAACGCACTTATCTTTATCGTTCGTATCCGCGAATTGCCTACGACATGGAAGTTCATTGGCTCGAAACAGGCAACGATTCAACCGATTCGCCCATGTTACGGGCAGTTTTTCCGCTTGCCATGAAAGATCCAAGGCTCTATTGCCATGTTCCGTTCGATATAGTTGAAAGGCCTGTTGATGGAAAAATCGGAGGTCAAGCAGTTCCTGAATCACTGAACCATCGGAATGATTACGGAATTACTGCCGAAGGAAACGATGGTCAGGAAGTTCCAGCCCAAAAATGGGTTGATGTAACTGACGGCAAAACGGGTATCGCACTGCTGAATAAAACAAAATACGGTCATTCGGTTCACAACGGCGAGTTGAGGCTCACCTTGATGAGATCTGCTGGTAATCCCGACATTTATCCAAATCTTGGCAAATTTAACATCAGCTATGCACTCTATCCTCATGCCGGTGATTCAAATGATCAGATATGGGAAGAAGGAGATGACTTTAATGTGCCGGTTTACGCCGCAGAACCACCATCAATGGCGCTCGTAAAAAATCATGCAACACGCCCTGAAGAAGAATCATTTTTCTCAGTTTTCCCGTCAAACGTTGCAATGACCGGAATGAAACAATCGGAAGATGCAGACGAACTCATCATCAGGCTGGTTGAAATCGAAGGAAAGGGAACAACCGCAACAATCAACCTTCCGGTTACAGCAAAATCGGTCAGGCGGCTCAACTTAATCGAATATCCTGTTGAAAATGCCGCTACACCAGAGATGCAGGGAAAATCAATCCGGGTTAAACTTAAACCTCATGAAATAGTAACGCTTGGAATTAAAAAATAAAAGCCCCCTTCCCGTTCCCCCAAATGGGGGAAAGCTTTGGGTAAAGATGTGAATATGTATTTAGCCCTGAGGGGCAGAATATAAATAGCCCGGGGCTTCGACGTGAGCTCAGTCGAACGGCATCGCCCCGGGTATAAGAAGCGAACAAATTAACTCGTCCGCGAAATTAGGCAGAACAAGGGTTTAAAGATTTCTCGGACGAAACAAAATTGAATTTCTAAAAAACAAATTAATATTGATTATGATGACGAAAACGAATCTTAATAAACGGCAGATGCTGAAATATGTTGGAAACTTCAGTCAGCTTTTTGGTATTAAAGAATACACCCTCTCCGGAGGAAAAGCGAAAGGTGTAAAATCGTTCGATATAAAAACCGGTTCCGGGCTCGAATTTACAGTCCTCGCTGACCGGTGCCTGGATATTGCCGGACTATCGTTCAAAGGAATCAACTGCAGCTACATCACTAAAAACGGCATTGTTGCTCCTGAATATTACGATGAAAACGGAATCGGTTTTTTGCGCAGTTACTTCGCAGGTTTCCTTACTACCTGCGGTTTGCGAAATGTGGGTTCTCCTTGTGAGGTGGATGGTGAATCATTTCCACTCCATGGAAGAATCTCGAATACTCCGGGCGAGGAAGTGTCTGCAACCACCGAATGGATTGATGATGTTCCGGTTTTAACCCTCAGCGGTAAAATGAAGGAAGCCCGGCTTTTTGGCGAAAATATGGTTCTTGAACGGAAGATTATCTGCAAATACGGAGAAAACAAAATTATCCTGCAAAATAAGGTGGAGAATCAGGGATTCAAACGGGAAGCGCTCATGCTGTTGTTTCACTTCAATATGGGCTATCCTTTGCTCGATGAAAATGCCATCCTGGTGACTCCTACCGGGCAACTGACACCCCGTGATCAGGAAGCAATTATAGGTGAAAAAGAATACAACCACTGCCAGTCGCCAACTCCGGATTATGCCGAACAGGTTTTTTACCACAACCTGAAGTCGGATCAGAATGGAGATACCTGCGTAGCTTTGATTAATAAAAAGCTTGAACTGGGTGCAGCTATCCACTTTAATAAGAATCAGCTTTTCAATTTTACGCAATGGAAACAAATGGGCGAAGGCGATTATGTGATGGGAATGGAACCCTGCAATTGCTATGTAGGTGGCCGGAAAGATGCAACTGAAAACGGAACGCTTGAATACCTTGAACCTGGAGAAATCCGGAATTTTGATCTGACCATTGAACTGGTGAGCGGGGCAACGGAAATTGACAACTTTATAAAGAAAATAAACAACCTTCGATAAAAAATTTTACGTATGAAACGTAGCGAAATCAATCAGATTTTGAAAAATGCCAAAGCATTTATGGCTGAAAAACAATTCATATTACCTCCATGGTCTAACTGGAGTTTGGCTGACTGGAAAGAAAATAAAGTAGGGGCAGAGGAAATTATCGAAAACATGCTGGGCTGGGACATTACCGATTTTGGTTCGGGTGATTTCTATAACCGGGGATTGTTTTTATTCACCATCCGGAACGGAAAATTCAATGTGGATAAGAAACCATACGCCGAGAAGATCATGATTGTGGAAGAAAATCAGGAAACGCCCATGCATTTTCACTGGTCTAAAATGGAAGACATTATTAACCGGGGTGGCGGAAATCTGGTCATTGAATTGTACAATTCAACTCCGGAGAGGATGTTCGATACTACTCCGGTTCACTTTAAAACCGATGGTGTAAAACGTTCAGTTGCTGTCGGCGGCAAAGTGGTGCTGTCTCCCGGTGAAAGCATCTGCCTCGAACAGGGTATGTATCACCGGTTTTACGGAGAGCCCGGAAAAGGTAAAGTGTTGGTTGGCGAAGTAAGTATGGTAAACGATGATAATTCAGACAATTGTTTCTACGAAGAGATCGGGCGATTTCCGGTGATTGAAGAAGATGAGCCACCCCTCCATTTACTGGTGTCTGATTACAAAAAATTCATTTAAAAGATGGCAGCCAAAAAACCATTTAAAATATCAGGTACAGGATGTGCATTGGTTGATTACCTCTACAAACCGGTAGATTTTCAGGATAAGGATTTTCTCAGATATCAATCCAAAGCGCCGGGCGACGGAGGGTTGGCTCCCGGAAAATTAGTTTTCAAAGAAGAATTTGAAAAATTCTCCGGAGAAAACTATATGGAGGTTCGGAACCGCATAACCAAAGGAAAGCAACCAGTTGCACTGAATATCGGAGGTCCATCGATCGTATCGCTGATTCATGCTGCACAGATATTGCAGGGGTTACCTGCCGAAGTAAATTTTCACGGCTGCATAGGATCCGACACCGGCAGTAATTTCCTTAAAACCAAGCTGGCACAAACTCCGCTAAAAATCGGAAAGTACAAAACCAGCAGTCAATACACTCCTTTTACAGATGTATTTTCCGATCCTGACTTTGACGCTGGTCACGGAGAACGCGCATTCATAAACAATATTGGCGCGGCCTGGGACTTTTTCCCGGAAGATCTGGATGACTCATTTTTCGAAAGTGACCTGGTTGCTTTTGGTGGAACCGCTTTGGTTCCGAATATTCATTCTTCTTTGGGTGAATTGCTTTACCAGGCAAAAGAAAATGAAGCCATTACGGTGGTCAATACGGTTTATGACTTTCTGAATGAAAAGAAGAATCCGTCAAAATCATGGCCTTTAGGTAGCTCAATGGAAACATACAGCTATATTGATCTGCTGATCACCGATATGGAGGAATCACTCCGATTAAGTGGCACTTCTTCAGTTGATGCAGCAATAAATTTCTTCCAGTCAACCGGAGTCGGTGCAGTAATCATTACACATGGTTCGAATGTTCTGCATTTCTTCGCGAATAACTCATTGTTTGGAAAAATATCATCGTCAACGCTTCCTGTTTCGGAAAAGGTTGTCAGCGAACTTAGGCAGAATCCGGAACAGGCGGGCGATACCACCGGCTGTGGCGATAATTTTGCCGGCGGGATGATTGCTTCCATTGCGATGCAGCTCAAGGAAAAACCGAAAGATCAGGTCAGTTTAAAAAACGCAATTGCCCTTGGAGTTGTATCCGGCGGTTTTACCTGTTTTTATCATGGTGGCACTTTTTACGAGGAATTTCCAGGACAGAAAATGATCCGGATTGAACATTATTTGAAAGAATATTTGACTCAGATTGGAATTTAAAATTCAGTATGATAAGGATTCAGAAAAAGCTGGTTCTTTTTGGTGCGGGAAAAATCGGTCGCTCGTTTATTGGCCAGGTATTCAGTCGTTCGGGTTATGAGGTGGTCTTTGTGGATATTAACCAACAGGTCATCGATAAACTGAATGAGTGCCGGCAATACAAGGTTATCGTCAAAAGCCGGGAAAAGAATGAAACTATCCTGATCACAAATGTCAGGGGAATTCATCTATCACAAGTTGAAAAGGTGACCGAAGAATTAGCCTGTGCTTCAATTGCTGCATTATCGGTCGGTCAGCAAGGTTTACCGGCAGCGCTTCCGCTGATTGCAAAAGCATTGGTTCTCAGGAAACAAAAGTACGACGAATGGCCCCTGGATATCATCATCGCAGAAAACATGCGCAATGCCGACCAATATATCCGGACAGAATTGATCAAACTCTTACCTGAAGATTATCCGCATGATAAATTAGTTGGTTTGGTAGAAACCAGTATTGGGAAAATGGTTCCGATTATGACACAAAAGGATATGGAAGAGGATGCTTTGCAGGTATTTGCCGAACAATACAACTCGCTGATTGTGGCAAAAAACAGTTTCAAAAATCCGATTTCCGATGTCAGTTATCTGTCGCCCAAAGAGAATATCAAAGCATGGGTCGACCGGAAACTTTTTATCCATAACTTAGGTCACGCTACTGCTGCCTATTTGGGTTTCCGGAAGAATCCAAATTGGGTTTTTATGTATGAAGTTTTGAACGATCCTGAAATTCATGAGGCTACCCGTCAAACGATGCTGCAATCGGCAGATATTCTGACAAGTCTATATCCGGAAGAATTTACCAGATCACAGCTTGAAGTTCACATCAATGATTTATTGGAAAGATTTCAAAACAAGGCACTTGGTGATACTCTTTTTAGAATTGGGTGTGACCTGCAGCGTAAACTAAGCGCTGAGGATCGTTTAGCCATTGCTATTCATGTTGCCCGGGATATGAAACTTCCATATCATTTGATTTTAAAAGCATTGGTTAGTGGATGTCATTTCATGGCAACCGATGAACACGGGAATAGGTTAACTTCCGATCACGAGTTCGATCTGATTTATGCAAAAGGAATAAAAAAAGTTCTTACTTCTATCTCTGGCTTCGATGAAGTCATTGATCATGAAGTTATTGCGGAAGCCATCGCCCTCGACAATTCTTTAAAACTTTAATCACATGCACTTTGAACCCAATTATCAAAATATTCTCAATTTGGGTATTGATGCCAAACATTCTAACAAAGACCAGATAGCGCCTTTTTCAGTATGGATTGAAAAATACACCAATAGAATTGGGCTTTTTGGCGGTTTTGATTTCATTTAAACAACCAATATTTCTGTTATAATTGAAACATTAAGTATATTTGCTGATAGTTTCAATTATAATGGAAGAAATATGAATACAACCTATATTAAGCGTCCACTTTATATCGATCGGATTAAACCGTTTATCGGAAAGCAGATTATAAAGGTATTGACAGGCCAAAGACGGGTCGGTAAAAGCTATATTTTACTTCAATTGATTGACGAGATTAAGTTGTTAAATCCTGATGCTAATATTATCTATATCAACATTGAACTCCATGAGTTTGATTCAATTCGGACGCATGAAGTTTTATATCAATATGTTGATGCAAAGTTGGAATCTGGCAAACAAAATTTTTTATTGATCGATGAACTTCAGGAGATTAAGTCATTTGAGCTCTGTTTGCGCAGTCTTTTAGCCGAATCAAAATGTGATATTATCTGCACAGGGAGCAATGCTCAGATGCTTTCGGGTGAATTGGCGACAACGCTTTCCGGACGACACATTCAATTTCCTGTTTATTCATTGAGTTATACAGAATTTCTCGAATTCCACGCCCTTCAGAATTCCGGCGAAAGTCTGGTTCAATATCTGAAGTTGGGAGGAATGCCCTATTTGGTACACACCGGATTAGAGCCGGAAGTGGTGTTTGAATATCTCAAAAATGTGAATTCCACCATTTTATTAAAAGATGTAGTTGCGAGAGAAAATATCAGAAATGTATCTTTTCTGGAGAACCTAACCGCCTTTTTAGCAGATAATGTCGGCAGTAATTTCTCCGCACTCAATATCAGTAAATATCTTAAATCGCAACAACAAAGCGTGCCGGCTCAAACGGTATTAAACTATTTGCGGGCGTTGACCAATGCCTTTTATGTTCACAAAGTGCAACGGGCTAATGTGAACGGGTTAAAAATTTTTGAAGTAGGTGAGAAATATTACTTTGAAGATTTGGGTCTGCGCAATGCAATCAGATCGTTTGATTTTAGAAATGATGTAAACAAACTCATGGAAAATGTGGTTTATTTACACCTCAAAAGGAATAATTACAATGTATTTGTGGGCAAAATCGGAGATAAAGAAATTGATTTTATGGCTGAGCGAAACGGCGAAAGAATTTACTTGCAAGTGGCCTATATGTTGTTCGATCAAAAAACGATTGATCGCGAATTCGGGAATCTCATGTCTATCGGAGACAATTATCCCAAATATGTTATTACGATGGATGAGATTTCTGCCGGATCTGATTTTAAAGGGATACGACAGGTACATCTGCGTGATTTTTTATCTTTACAGGAAATGAAACAAAATGAATATCAATAAATTAGGTTATGACTTAATTCACATTTCAATACAGCCGCCATGATTAAACTGACACTTACGTTTCTGATCCTGTTTGCACTAGTCAACAACAGAATACAGGCTCAAACATCGATAACTCATGAAAAATTGCGCCGGGCCGATTGTTTTTTCGGCGTTCATTTCGATCTGCATGCCAGCGAAGACATTACCGACGCCGGAAGAACCCTCACTCCGGAAATGATTGATACTTTTCTGACCAAAGTGCGCCCCGATTTTATCCAGATCGACTGCAAAGGCCACCCCGGAATCTCAAGTTATCCGACTAAAGTGGGTTATCACGTGAAAGGCTTTCAGAAAGACCCGCTGAAACTCTGGAGAGAAGTTACTGAAAAGAATAAAGTTGCATTGTTCATGCACTATTCCGGGGTGATGGATGCAAAGGCAGTAAAAGAACATCCCGACTGGGCACTGCTAAAAGCTAATGGAGAATTAAGCAAAGAGAAGATTTCATTTTTCAGTCCGTATCTCGATCAGTTATTGATTCCGCAACTTAAAGAACTAAGCGGAGATTATCATGTTGACGGAGCCTGGATTGACGGCGATTGCTGGGCAGTGGAACCCGATTACAGCGCAGAAGCCATCAAAGCGTGGACTCAGAAAACAGGAATTTCTGAAATCCCACGAAATCGAACCGATCATTATTATCCTGAATATTTGGAATACACCCGAAGCCTTTTCCAGAATTACATGAAGAAATACATCGATGCCATTCATGCTTATGATCCCAAATTCCAAATCACAAGCAATTGGTCGTATTCATCACTGATGCCCGAGAAGGTCGAAAATAATGTGGATTTTTTATCGGGAGACGTGACCCCACAGAATGGTGTGTTCCGCTCGGCTTTCGAAGCCAGATGCATGGCTCCTCAGGGAAAGCCATGGGATTTGATGGCCTGGGGATTTTCCTGGAATGGTGATAAGATGCCGATGAGCAACAAATCAGTAATTCAGTTGGAACAGGAAGCAGCAGAAATCATTGCCATGGGCGGCGGTGTTCAGTTCTATTTTCAGCAAAACCGCGACCTGTCGCTGAAACCATGGCTGGCAACCACCTTGTCCGAACTGGGAACTTTCTGCCGCGAACGACAGGCCTACTGCCATAAAGCTAAGGCTATACCACAGGTTGCGCTGCTCTTCCCTACCCTTTCTTACCAACACAATTCAAAATCAGTATTTTCAGGCTCTCCGGAAAAACTTCAGGCAACACTTTATGCTTTGCTCGACAATCAGTACCCGGTTGAAGTCTTGATGGAACATAACTTAAGCGGGAAAACGGGTCAATATCCGCTGATTGTGATTCCTGAATGTGATTCCATCGCTCCCCCAATGCTCAACGAACTTCGAACCTACGTACAAAACGGCGGCAATTTACTGGTCATTGGCGCTGAAACTGTCGGTATTTTTGCCAAAGAACTGGGAATTCAATCTTCCAATACGATCGAAGAAAAAACTACTTTTATTTCAGCTGCCAACCGTTTGGGATCCATACTTTCTCCAATTCGTTCGGTTGAATTGACATCCGACAGCAAAGTCATCTCCAACTTTTATGATGTTTGCGATTACCGGTACAAAAGCAAAACGATTGCTTCATCGGTCAGACAAGTCGGAAAGGGGAAAATTGCAGCCATCTATTTCAATGCAGGAACTGCCTATTCAAAATACAAAACACCAGTTATCCGTGATTTTATTGCTGAAACAATGGCTCAGCTTTCTCCTGAAAAAATGGTCGAGGTAACGGGTTCGCACCTGGTGCATGTTGCCTTAAACAAGTTGAACGGTAAAACTTACATCAACCTGATTAATGTTGCAGGCGAAAGTACGAACCAGTCAGCCATTGGGTACGATCAGGTTCCGGCACTAACCGACCTGACTGTCAGCATCAAGACACCTGCAAAACCTTCCCGGATTGTTATGCAACCAGAAAACAAGAATCTGGATTTTACCTATATCAACGGGAAATCCACGATTTTGATTTCCAAGCTGAAAATTCATTCAATTCTGGAAATCACCGAATAATGTGGAATCTTGTGGTGCAATCCAAAGCCGAACTCGCGGTGAAAAGGGAGACATTTTCTACGGAACAAAATTCAACCAAATTTCCCCGACCAAATGTGGTTGAGGAACAAACAGAAATTTTTTCGGGTTTTCCTCAAATTGCTGATAAATCGATTTTCCCTCTTCAATGCCAAGTTGGGTATATCTTTCCGGGCTTTTAATTATCAACTCACAGTCCTGATAATTCGGATTTTTCTGCCATACAATTTCTCCGGAAGGGGAAATCACAGGAAACCAGGCCAGTCCTTTGTGGGCGCGCACTCCATCATATTCAAAACCATATTCGCGGTCGCACCAGGCGCCAAACGTGAGAGGTTGCTTTGGATCGGCACTGATGGTGGCATGTGCCCAATATGGTGGAACAATCACCACCTCACCCGGAATGGCAACCACGGCAAAGCATCGCCCCGGTTGATCTTCAGCAGTTTCCTGCATATAAATAATGGCTTTGCCCGACCATATTTCATACACTTCGGGAGTTGACCAGCCTGAAAGTGGTGAAACTTTGTGAATATGTCCCTGACTGCGAACCGGTTCATCGCCCAACCAACCGGCAGCATAGGTTACCGCGCCATACAATAAGTGAAGTTGCTTTAGTTGGTGGAGATGCTCCGATTTGCCTACATCCATGGCAATGGAATAGACCGGATCTGGCCCCTCGCACAACGGATCGCGCAAACTTTTGCGAATCGAATCGAGCAAACGATTTTCAACTTCGGGACCAAAAACCTCCGGTCCATATTCGAAACCCATTGGTTGAGTTGTTGGTTTGATATCAAATCCGGGATTAAATTTCATTGTTTTATTTTTGCTTTTTTCTTACATCAATTCTCGCTTGCGACATTCTTTCTCGTAAACCGCCATCTTTTAGAAATTCCTTCTCCAAAGTTTTAATCTGCCTTGCGAGTAAATAGGAAGTAATATTTATTAGTCCAATCATAACATTTGCAGAAACTTCAGAATCAGGGCTTTCAATACCTTTTTGATAGGTTTGATATTTTGCATTTTGCTTTGTAAGCAGTTTTGTAAGATGAGGATAGTATTCATGACTTTTATCCCAAATCGGCAATTTACGAATGCGTAAAAAATCTTTATAGTCTGCTAGAAGTTCTTCGAGTGAGGCACGGGCAACGTTAGTGAGTTTAATTTCCATTTCTTTTGAAGTACCGGATGCCATGCTGCCTTCAATAATATTTTGCTTTCCTGAACGTGCAGCTTGTACCATTTGATCAATTGTTCGGTCATAAGGCTGAAAATATTTTTTGCAGAAATAATACGTACCATCAAAAATGATTTCGGCTTTTTGGTAAGTTATTAACTTCTCGTAACCGCCATGTTTTGGAATAAAACCATCAGTGTTGTATTGTTTGTCCATATTGTGAAAGTTTATATTTTACTCAACTCCATTGGACAGATTAGACAAATTAGGACAGATAAACGGTCAAACTTGTCCAACTAGTCAAAAGATACAACATTCTTGTTTATTTTCAACAAACTTAATCGAAAACAACTATACCATAAACTCGATTCTAAAACCTCACATATCCTTTTAACGTTCCGCATTTCTGGCCTTCGCCGGCTCCGTATGGACGAATGTTGTAGGCACCTACTTTTGCCGGAACGATAAACACTTCGGCATAATGAACCACGAAAGGCTCAAAGGCATCTGAAGGACTTTCAACAATAACTTCATCACCTTCTACCAGGCAAATCACATGAACCCCTCCGTTGTTATGGTGTTCCACCTTTTGGGTAAACCAATGGCGACGGGTTTCTATAAACTCGCGCTCGTGCAGACCGGTGCTTTCTTCCACCCAACCATCTCCTTCAGCAACTACATGAATCCGGTTGACCAGATTTTGGCGGGTCCATTCGGTAGTGCGATCCCATTGAATATTCTTTTTCCCATGCTCAATGTTTATTGGCCGCGGTTTTCCGTCCATTCCCAAACGTCCCCAGTCCCAAAGTTTAAAAGTGAAAATATAGGGTGTGGCACTGATTTCGAGCACCATGCTGTTTTTTCCTGAACAGTGAATTGTTCCCGCCGGAATGAGCACATGATCATGCTTTTTCATCGGCCAGGTTTGCACGTGCTTTTCGGCTTCAAATGGTTTTCCTCCCGTTTGTGCTTCTTCCAGATCGGCGATCATTTCATCGGGATTGACGCCTTCTTTCAAGCCTAAGTAAACGATGGCATCGTCTTTAACATCCATCATGTAATAGCTTTCGTCCTGAGTGTAGTGCAAGCCAAATTTTTCCTGAATGTATTCGGTTAGCGGATGAACCTGAAGGCTCAGATGGCCTCCTTCCATCGTGTCAAGGTAGTCGAACCGAATCGGAAACTCATCGCCAAAGCGCGCGTGAACCGGATCGCCAAGCAATTCGTGCGGGTGACGGAACACCAGATTAATTGATGGAATTTCAATGACATCTTCGCCAAATTTCAGTAAAAGACTGTTTTCTTCTGGAACACAGTTGAAACACCAAGCATAATTGGGAGCCGATTCGTCCAGATTACAAACTTCTTTCATCCACTGACCGCCCCACGGGCCCGGATCAAAAAACGGAACGACACTAAACGGACGGTTGGCAGCCAGTTCCAAACCTTCCAAAATAGCTTTTCCTTCAACCAGTTTAGGCTGACCGATTTTATTGGTATCGAGCAGAAAATCCCATTGGTCGAACAAAGTCTTTTTCAGGCGGTCGCACACACGCCAATCCACAAAAAAGCCTTGTTTGTAAAGGAGCATCCAGTCGGCAGTATCACGGTTTTTTACACCCAGGTTATCGACCAAATGCTGGCGCATCCGCAATTGGATTTCCCAACGTGCCATGTCGGCATAAACCAAAAGGGAAGCCTCCCCTAAATCCCCTCCCAAGGAGGGGACTTGAGGCATCAGAAAACTTGCACCGCTACCGTATATGATGATGGTTCCTTCCTGTGTTTCAGAAATTTCTGCCTGAACGGCCTTCAGTTTTTCAGGATCAAAAAAGGCATCCATCGTCAGACGGGTCAGAAAACCAAAAATCCGGTCGTTGGTCACATCCGGGGAAACCATTTTTTTGATTTCTTCTTCAGGCAACATGAAATCCGAGGCCTGAATAAAGCGCGTATGATTTAATCCTTTCTTCAAATTGGAAATCAATTCTTCGTGAATTACCCCCTGATACGTTTCAATCACCACCAGCTTTTTCTTGCTTCCGATGGCTGAAATTTCTTTGTTCAGCCTGGCACAAATAGCTTCCCAACCGTTCACTACTTTATACAATGAGTTATTCACCTCAACAACCGGAAGGTTATTGAATTTCGAAGGTTTATTTAAATATTTTTTCCTCATTTATCTATCTTTTATCACTTATTTATCGAAGATCGCACCAGATAATCAGCGCCATACAGGGCTGCCGAATCGGGAAATTTAGCTTCAACCAGCTTTACTTTTCCCCAAGGCATCCATGCCAAATTATTTACTTTTTCCTGAAGCGCAGGCAGAATCACCGAAGAACTTTTCATGATTCCTCCACTCAAAATGATCAGTTCGGGATCGAAAGCATGAATCATGGTGATGATTCCTGCAGCCCAAACAGAAAGACAATGGTCCAACACTTCTTTGGCGACACGATCATTATTTCCGGCATGATGGAAAAGTGCCCTGAAATCCAGAACTTCTTCGTTTTTCATCAAACTTTCTGAAAACTCCGGGTGCTCTTTCAGCAAAGTTGGCAAACGCCAGGTAGATGCTTCGGCTTCCACACAGCCAATATTTCCACAGGTACAGGCAGATCCTTTGTGGTTCACCACGAAATGTCCGCCCAGGTTTCCGGCCTGAAAATGTTTTCCGATCAGTAATTCCCCGCCGATCAAAACCGCCGAACCGATGCCGGTGCCCAAAGTAACCATCACTAAGTCGGAGCAACCTTTTCCGGCACCATGCTGCCATTCTCCCAACAAAGCCATTCGGGCATCATTCATCGCAAAAAGCGGCCAGTTCCATTTTTCCATGGCCCAGCCAACCAGATCGGTATCCGGTCCGTCGTCGTATTTCTGATTTGTAGAAAGAATCCGGTTTTTCGATGAATCAACTAGTCCGGCAAACGAAAAGCCAATGCCCAATACCTCAGTTACAGAAAGTTGATTGGATTTTAGCATTTGATTTATGGCCATTTCCAATTCCGGAAGCTGGGCTTTCAGACCGGAAGCCGATTGTGCAATGATTTCAGTCCGGTCAACGAGCTGACCTTCTTTCAACAGACCAATTTTGATAATCGTTCCGCCCAAATCGATGGCAATGACGGCCTCCCCCCAACCCCCTCCTAAGGAGGGGGAGAAAGAACTGGTATGCGATTGTTTTTTCATTTTAATATTTTGGATATTGGATATTCAATATTTCTTATTTCTACTTTTTAGCAAATTCTTTCTCCAGTTCTTCCAGCGTTTTCCCTTTGGTTTCAGGAACATATTTCAACACGTACAGCAAATTTGCCAGACATATCAGCGAAAAAATCAGGAAAGTAATTCCTCCGCTCAACCTTTCGAGCATAATGGGGAATGCAATGGTTACAATGGCGCAGGCAATCCAAAGCGACACAATGGCAATCGACATTCCCTTGCTGCGCAGCCGGTTCGGGAACAGTTCGGCAGCCACCACCCAAACTGCAGGACCCAAAGAGGCGGCAAAAAAAGCAATGTACCCGAGGATAAATACAAGCACTAATACTCCTGAGGTTTGATTTGTGAAGAACAAAACGGAGAGTCCGGCAAGCATCAATGTCATTCCCATGGATCCAATAATGATCAACAGTTTGCGACCAAAACGATCGATCAGAACCATGGCAACCAAGGTAAAAACCAGATTAGTTCCACCGATCAGAATGGTTTGCAACAGCGCTGAATCGTTCGACTGGCCCACATTGGCAAATATTTTGGGCGCGTAATACATGATGGTATTGATTCCGGTAATCTGCTGAAATACGGCCAGAATGATCCCGATAAACAGAAGTGGTTTGATTTTCGGAGTCAGCAAATCGCTGAACTTTGATTCTTCATGAACCGTCAATGTTTCCCCGATTTCTTTTAATTCGGCAAGTGCAGATTCTTTTCCTGAAGTTTTCAGCAATACCTTGAGCGCTTCATCATTCCGGTTTCGGGCAGCCAGCCAGCGCGGACTTTCAGGAACCAGAAACAAACTGAAGAACAACAATATCGCGGGGGCTGCCATTACCAGCAACATCCAGCGCCAATTGTTTTCGCCTGTTCCAACCAGTAAATAATTGCTGAAAAAAGCTACCAGAATACCAATTACAATGGCCAGTTGGTTCAAAGAAACCAATGTTCCTCGGTATTTGGCCGGTGCAAGTTCCGCAATGTACATGGGCGAAAGAATGGATGCCACCCCAACTGCCAGTCCACCCAGGATGCGCGCAACAAGGAAGAATATCAGCGAATGAGCCGTAGCGCTTCCTACCGCTGAAATAAAAAACAACAGAGCAGCCAGCATCAGCACTTTTTTACGCCCGTAGTGGTCACCTGCTTTTCCGGCCAGCATAACACCGGCTATACAGCCGAAGAGCAAACTGCTGACGGTCCAGCCCAATCCAGCTTCGGATAAACCAAAATACGGCTGAATAAAATTGATGGTACCGGAAATAACCGCAGTGTCGAAACCGAACAAAAGCCCACCCAGCGCAGCGACAACAGATATGAGAATGACGTATGATTTCATTTTTTAATCGGTTTTTTAAACACAAAGCCACCAAGTCACAAAGTATAACGATGGATTTGTTCGTGTCTTTGCGCCTTCGTGTTTAAATTAATTTCGGATTCCCGTCAACTTCCATCAATCTGGCAGAGAAACCATTCAAAGCAATTTCTTCGTAATCGTGTCCGGCATCTGATGGCCAACAGGCGCCAACAATCAGGTTTTCATCGCCGGTATTGGCCAAACGATGGGCAATTTCACTACCGATGCAGTGCAGGCTTCCGGGGTAAACTTCTTCGGCCCAGGTTTTCCGGTTTCGGTCCATCAGAATCAACATCCCTTTTCCCTGAACGCCCCAGTAAAATTCGGCCCGGTCTGATCGTGCATGAAAATGGCCTTTGGTCATAAAAAATTCGTTGCCAACTTTTCCGGGCATAATGGTTGATGTTCCAAAGAACAATCCGCCAGGAGTACCCTCAGCCACAGGCAACCAGGACTGAACTGTATAAACCAGAGTTTCCGGCAGAATCAATTTTACCGCTTCCTGATCAAGAAAAATACCGGCAATATCTTTGATCGACCGCTGCTGATCAATGACAGGTTCGCCTTTCATTCTAAAGTCATTCAAACTTACTTCTACAGGCGATTTCAGTATTTCCAGATGCTTCATTTTGTAATTGGGTTTAAATTGAAATACAAATAGTTTTCAGCCTGGCCAATTTTCAGAAACCGGCGGCTGATCACGGCAGTCCCGTTTTCAGGGGTAAATTCAGCAACCATAACATAACCTCCGATTTGAGCCGGCAAAGTTAAAGATACAGGAATATCAGTGCGCACAAAGGATTTCAGTTTTACCTGAAACATTTGTTCTGCAACATATTTCCCAGTCTGATCAATTAACCTAAGTTTAACGGTTCCTGAAACGGGAGATGCCAGGTTGTTGATTCCGGCCAGATTAAAGAGCAAGTTTGAGCCAGGCTGGTGAGGTTCAATAAATTTGGTGTACCGTTCGTCTGTTAAATTGATAAAAGTGGCAACCGGCGCAAATGCATGGCGGAACCAGTCGAGTGTTGGCGAAGGGCTCAGGTCTTTGATGTTGCCGGTAAACCAGTCGCCGGTATAGCCGTAATTATTGGCCAGATAACAGAATGCCAGAACACCTGCGGTATTTGGATTGCTACGAAGCCATTCTGTTTCCAACTGCATCCAGTATGCCTGAAAATCGCGGTTTTGTTGAGGTTTTGAGTTTGCGCCCAAATAATACCTGTAAAAATCGACGGTCAGTTTGCTGGGAGTACCATTCCGCCACAGCCAAACCCAACCGTATTCGTTGATGAGCTGTGCTGCACCTGATTCGTCAAGTTTTTGTATTATTTCAGGTTTAAAATCCAGATTTCCCAACGGATAAGGATTTTTATCAAAAGCGGGAATTGATGTCCAGGGCATTGGTCCCTGATACGGATGTGGCTCATCCATTTCATCCAGAACCATCTGATCGCCTGTCATGTAACCGGCATCCCAAATTCGGGTCGGATCCAATTTTTTAAGTTCAGGAATGAGCGTTCCGCCAATGTAACTGTCCCAGTTTTCGTTGATGGCATCCCAAATGGCAATGCTCGGATGGGTTCCATCTGTCCAGACCCAGTCGGTATATTCTTTGTGAATTTGCTCATCCCAGCCATGATTTTGCCAATACAGCCATTCATTCTGAAACATCAGTCCGTATTCATCAGCCAGGTCGTACCAAAAATCGGGGGCAATGCCCACGCAAATGCGCATCATGTTCCAGTTGAGCTTTTTAGGATAATCTACCAGCAGCTTTTTAACCCATTCCTTGTTCCAAACCAGATTACCACAATCCGGATCTTCGAAGAATCGCTGAAGGGTAACATTCGTTCCACGAAGGATGATTTTTTCGCCATTCAGATAAAAGAATTTGCCTTTGCGGGTAAAGTCACGCATTCCGAATTGCTTGCTTATCTCGTCTGAAACGCCTTTGTCAGTTGTTAAAGTAGCCTTTGCCACATAGAGGAAAGGTTTATCGGGCGACCAATTGGAAAACTCCTGAATCGGAATTTCCAGATTTGCCTCCGAAATGTTATCGCGTTTGGCAAGGAACCGGCCGCTCTTGCTGGCAACCACTTTCCCAGTCAGTTTTTCAGCAATCGAAATAATCAGCGTCACCGAATCACTCATGGCATCTCCATAAAAAATCTGTGCAGGTTTGAAATTCCGGAGTTGAGCTTTTACCGTAACTTTTTTACCGGCCACCGATGGTAAAATAAGCAAACGATTGACGCGAACGCTGCCGGTAAACGAAAGGATAACATCGTCCCAAATTCCGGGAAGATAATGTTCCTTTTCTTTATCCGTGCCACCTGCAGCTTCGGAAGGAAGCCAAACACGGTCGCCAACTTTGATCAGGATTTCGTTTTCAGTACCATATTTAATGGCCCTGGAAACCGGAAATTCAACCGGGGTATAACAGGCCACCGAGGTTCCCATATCCATGCCATTCACATAAACCTGAGTCACGTACTGGCTTTTTTTAATGGCAATCATCCCCTCCTTCCCTTCCAGCTCTTTGGGGATAAAAACTGATTTCCGGTACCAGCTATATCGCGGCGTATAATCGATATTGTAAAGATTGTGCTGGTCTTTGGCTACCACTTTATCTGCACGTTTAAAGAACTTGTCGTAATCTTCGATTTTGGGTTCTGCCAGATGAACAAGACCGGGAACCGGAATAGTCCGTGTGAATTTTGCCGGTGGAAAGGCTTTTGTCGTTTGATCAAATTGCCAGGTACCATCCAGGTTGATGGTTGTCCGTTCGCCTTCATTGGCAGCATTTGCCAGAAACGAGAAACACAGGAACAGGAAAATGAATAGGTGTTTCATGGTTGTTATTGATTATTAGTAAATGGTCATTAGTCAATTATAAAAAGTCATCGGTCATTAGTGAAAATTAATAAAAGAATAATACAGGCTTCCGGGGTAAACTTCTTCGGCCCAGGTATCCGGTCCATCAATTGGCTTGTCTTTCAGGTTAAAGTCTTTCAAGCCTAATTCAACAGGTGATTTTAATCTTTCCTGTAGCTGTTGTTGCCAGATTGTTGATTCCGGCCAGATTGAATAACAAAGTCGATCCTGTCATAATTTATTTATTTATTTATTTCCTGAAGTTATCCCTTCCCAATTATCGGTTCGGAAAGGAGATGCAGGCAAATCTGCTTCATTAAACAAATTGCAAACAGGATTTGATACCCATGCATACCTTACTGCAACAGGTTTTTTAATTTTTAAATTCCAAACTACAACTTCATCTCCTTCTATTTCTGCTTCCGCCCATACAAACTTTTTATCTTCTCCGGCAAGGGCAAATCCTTGGAGGTGATTGCTCTCTTTTATTTTCAAGCCTCCATCGGTATTGACAAACTGAAGACGAACTTTATTTCCCTGTATATTCATCGATTTATACATCGGTCCGGAATATGGTATTTTCTTCCCATAAACTTTTGCCAATGCATTCATGGCTAACCTTCTGCCAACTTCCTGCTTGTTTTTTGGATGGATATTCTTTGCATCCCCGATATCAATTGCTACGGCCATGCCGGTATTGGGCAACGCTAATGCCATTGTTTGTGCTTCGCGGAGCTGTGGCCATGCATCTTCTGCCAGCTGAGGGTTCAACTCCATAAAATTGGGAAGCTGTACAAACAAAAAAGGGAAGTCTCCCTCGCCCCAAACGGTGCGCCAATCCTCAATCATTGCTTTGAATAGTGTTCTGTATTGATATGCCCCTCCAATATTGGCTTCACCCTGATACCATATCGCCCCCTTTATTCCAAAAGGCAACAAAGGTTTGATCATACCATTATATACTTCGGAATCATTGTTCGGTTTTTTTGGTGATTTTTTCAAATCAATCTTAATCGGATCAATTATATATTTCCAATTTCCAACTAATGAAGTGATCCCAACTTTGGATGCTAATTTCATTTTATCTGCCGGCCCATATAAACCTCCAAAATTCCCAAAATCAAGCACTTGTACGGTAATTCTGTTCTTTCCAATCTCAACAAAGGAGCTGGGTATTTGGTAAACCCGGGACTCCGAAACATCTGTTCCTCTTCCTATTTTTTTACCATTAAACCAAGTAATATCATAATCATTGATTTTCCCCAATGAAAGGATCAAGTCTTCACCTTTCCAGGATTCAGGAATATCCACATCCTTGCTAAACCAGACTATTCCATCAATATCTAGTCCAGCATTTTCCCAAACTGTCGGAAGCTTCATCGTTTGCCAGTCATCTGTTTTGTATTCAGGATTTTGGAACCCATGATCGAAAGTCCCCTTATCTTTTAATATCTGTTCAATCTTATCAGGCCACACAGCCAATTTCTTTTCATTGGCAAGAGCTATATCTGAGAATTCCGGTATTTTTTTTAATGTTTGTCCACTGATCCAGGCTTCTATTGGTGTTCCTCCCCATGCTGATTCAATTAATCCGACAGGGACATTCAACTCACGATACAGACGACGTCCAAAAAAATAGGCTACAGATGAAAATTCAGGAATGGTTTTCGGGGAACATTCTTTCCATCCATCACTTTCAAAATTCTCATGAGGAGTAGCTGACATAACTCTGTCAACCATCAGTAATCTGATATTTGGGTAATTAGCATTGGCTATTTCCTCTTGGTAATTGTCAATGTTTCCCCATCCGGCAAGGGGCATCTCCATATTCGATTGTCCGGAGCATATCCATACTTCACCAACCAACACATTCCTGATCGTGATCGTTTCTTCACCACTAATTATCAATTCATAAGGGCCCCCCGCTGTAACGGGAGATAAATCCACTCTCCAGTTTCCAGCGTCATTAACGATCACTTTCTGTTGCTGTTCATTTAGAGTGACAGCGATTTCACCACCAGGTTCTGCCGTTCCCCAAACCGGTATTTTTTGTTTCTGCTGCAGCACCATATTATCCGTAAAAAGCGGATTTAATAAAATACTTCGAGCCGGGTGATGCGAATTCTGACAACCCAAAATTGTAAGTAAATACAATAAAGAAACCAACATAAATGATTTCATTGTTTTTTTATTATTCATAACATTCCTCCTGATTTTTAATCCACAGCTGCAAATAAAACTGATCCAGGAATGGGCTTAAAGCTCTGCCGGATGAGCATTCAAATGCAACACAATCCCATCAATAGATTTAATTATTACTTTCGGTACGAAGCGGCTGTTACGGGAAACATGGTAACCCTGAATTTCGTCGTTCCATAAGGCACCAGCTGAATTTTAACAGGAGTCCCTTTTTCTATGGGTTTTTCGGGCAGTACTTTATTTTCAGTAGGTTTCCAGTCAAACTCCTGTGCATCAACAGTAAGCTTAATTGGAGCATCGAGCGACCAGTTCCAATGCTCAGGCATCACTTTCCGCTCAACGGTAATTTTTTGCGCCGCGTTTTCAGGCCTGACATCCAATGCATAATTGAATTTTGCTCCCGGAGCCTCCTGATTAGGGTCAATATCAGGAATAGGCAGCGAAAATAGCAAAGGACCATAGTAAACTAACGCGTAAGGGTTATTGATGGTTGTGTCCTTAGCCATTTTATGGTAGTGGTCGAAATAGGAAATCTGCGGATAGGGAGTCTCATTTCCCTGGACTACCTTTACGGTCATTGGTAGTGCCAATACAATTTTATCTTTCATTTTCCATTTGCGTAATATTTTCACAAAGCCGCTACCCTGTTTTTCTATTTTCAGGGTTTCTCCATTCACTTTAATTGCCGGATTTGCACACCATTCAGGGACGCGCAAGTAAATTGGAAATTCGGCTGTTCGTGAGGGGTTAACTGTCATTTGTATCGTTTCCCCAAATGGATAATTGGTCTTGCAGATAATTTCGGTGGTCACACCATCAGCAACAACGGCTTTTACCTTGCAGGGACCGTAAAGTGTAGCGGCCAATCCATGATCCTGAGTAGCCATCCACATATTCATGATATAGTTGGGAAGTATGCGGCAATTATTGGCTACACAGCACAGCACCCCGTGTCCAATTTTTGTAAATTTAAAACAATCCTTTCCCGGATTATAAGGTTCATCGTTTGGTATTTGGTTGCTATACCTGTTCATGCTTTGGTAATAGCACATGGTGGAAAAGTCGCGCGAAACGGGTGCCGGTGCAGCATTAAAGAATACTTTTTCTATTTTGTCCGAGTACTTTTCTTCTCCTGTTATTTGCAGAAGACGATTAAAAGTATTGATGGATGCGGATACATCGCAGGTTTCAATATTGCGCGTAGCGCCAATGCCGGCATGGAACTCTTCGCCTGAGGTAACTCCAACCGGGAGCAAATTGGAACTTTCTGCCCAATTCAGAGCATTCAATGTGGCATTGAGGTCCTGTTTATTCCCGGAAAACAGATAGAACAGGGCAGGAACGCGAATATTCTCATAAAAAATAACACTATGACCATGCTGCAGTTTTCCAGCATTCCAGTTGGTTATGAGCGTTTGATATTTCTTTTTATTGCCAAAACTGTTGATATGGTTTCGAATGGCCGTATCTCCCGTCAGGAGGTAAGTGTCCATCATCGGATCGATATTCACTGAACCCGTAACTGCCCAAAAGCGCTCCATTAATTTGGGCAGGGAATAATTCCGGTAAACTTTTGTCAGGGCTTGAAGCACCTTTTCTTTTCCGGATGCCTGATAGTATGCAACCAATGCACGTCCCATGTGAGAATGGGCCCAGCTGTTAAATTCGACCCATCCCTGAGTGCTGTCGATCAGGGCCTCTTTGGGAAGCCAGTAAATAAAAGTTTCGCCACCTCGCAAAACGCCATTCACAACGGTATCAAGTCTGGTCGATGCTTTTTTGATTAATACGGAATCGTGGAGGATATAACCCAGTCTGATGGCTCCATCTAACCAGTAGCTGCATTGTTCAAGTGGCCAGCCGCCACCATCGGCTGTTGCTCCCCTGGCTTCGAAGCCATATCCTTTCCAGGCTTTTCCGAAGGTGGGGGAATATTCGCCCAAATGACCGGTAATTCCTTTGGCTGCATCTTCAGCCCAGTCACGAATCCAACCTTCAGGAGTCACGGCACCGGGAGTTAGTGGAACAAAGACAGGTGCTACATTAAGTAAAGCGGTATTTTGTACAAGTGTACCTGTAATGCCTGGCTTGGTTTTTTCTGAGCATGAATAGTTCAGTATTGTAACTACACCAATAAAAATTAAAAGATTTACAGTTTTTTTTCTCATAATTTTAGCTTTAGGGAATAGATTATAGCATTTAAAAAGATTTACGAAGTGTCAATAAGAAGGGATTGTCAATTTTTTCTCGTTTGCCCCCAAGTATCATTTCAGCCATACTTTTCCCCATTTGGGCAAAATCGGTTGAAATGGTTGTAATTCCTGAGGCAACAATGCCTTTAAGAGATGTTTCGTTGTAGGAAACGATTCCCATTGTTGAACCCAAAACGATTTGTTTTTCAATGGAATAGCGAACCAGAAATTCCAGATCACGATCGTCAACCACCATAAATGCATCACCTGTTCTGATTTCGAACGATTTAATTTCGTTAACCACCTCGGCAGAAATGGGATGCTGTTTACAGAAATCGCGGAACCCGGTTACAATGTCTCGGAAATGCGACTTCTGATGCCTGATCACCAAAACCATCCGTTGATATTTGCTCACTAACGTGGCGTTCTGTTTCAGCACACGATAAATGTCGCGCTCAAAGTCCTGGCAGACATACGGAAAAAAATTCTGGTACTGTTTTCGTCCCTGATCAAGAATAAACACTTTGCTGGCTGGAAGTTTTCTAATGGTTGAAAAGGCATCAGGGTGGTCGATAGGCATAATCACATATTCAGAATAATCGCCAATGGCTCCTTCAATGATGGTTTGAAACATCTTCAGGTTGTTGTGATGAAAAAAGATTTGCTCGCTGCCATCCTTTTTCAACGCCTCTTTAAATGCATCGTACAACTCTTCTTTGTAAGCTGTCAACCGATCGAAGACCAGCAAAACCTTGTGTTTGAAACCGGTATTCTCATTCTGAATAAAATACCCTTTCCCCACTTGTGAGGTAATGATTCCCTTTGCTTTTAGTTCGTTGTAAGCCATCAAAACAGTGTCCTGCGAAAGAGAATATTGTTTGCAAAGTTGATTCAGCGACGGAATTTTATCGCCTTTCTTTAGCTCACCAGCTTTTATTTTTTGCTGAATGGCTTCAATAATCTGCCGGTACTTCGGAACGGGAAGATTGTCTTCAAACTGGATATCAACACAATCAATTCGTTTATACCCGTTTTTCATGTATCTTTAACATTAAAATAACCAAGTGCAACATGGCTGATGTTCTTGAAGTTGGATTATTCCCATTTAAGCACTACCGTTTCACTGGGCGTTATGGTTAATAAGTGTTGTGCGGCATCCCATCCTTCTCCGTATAATAATTTTGCCCTATCTGTTTTGGAGGAAATAATATCAATCTTTTCCGTATCGCTATTTCCATTGACGATCACAGTAATATAACCTTCTGCGGTTTTTAGTGTATGCATAAAACAATCTTTATGCAAAGCATCAAAACGGAAAGGAATATTTTTAGTTGCAAGCTCCGTTTCTTTCATGAGCAGCTGAGCAAGGCTATTATCATTGTCTGCCCATGCACCAATATCTATCATGGCTGGGATCCATAATACAGTTCCATCCCCATAATTATTCCTAACTGCAATAGGTTTACCATCATACTTACCTACTACCTTCCCCGTACCCGGAAGTATTTGCGTGTACCAAAGCTGCATTGGAAATGAATCTTTATATTCATCTAATCTGATTCTAAAATGCTCTGATTCTGAAAAAATCTCTTGCATAGAACCACCAAAGGTTCTTGCCAAAGGAAATTCACGGTTTACTACCCATGTTTTTTCATTTTCATCAAATAATCCTGTTAAGCCTGTAGCAATAATCTTGTTGCCATTACGTACAAATGTTTCAATTCCTTTAATATCTTGCATCGTTAAACACCTTACATCAGCCAATATAACGACCTGATTTTTCTCTTTTGTTTCCCAATTATATTCTGTATTTATTTTTATTTGGACAGGAATTCCTTGTTGCATCAAGGCATTATAACATGCCATCGCTGCTTTTTGGTGTGCCAGAGCTTTTACTGCATCAATCTTGGAATAATTATCCTCCTTACGTTCCTGTATCAATAAAGTTTGGGGGCTTATGATAACAGTTATTGGAGATGTGAGTGGTTTCGCATTGGCAAAATCATTTTGATTATATTGAATGATATTGGCAATTTCTGCTGCTTTTTTCATTCGCTCTGATGGATTTTGCTGGAAATCAAGTAATGCCCATTCTGCTGATTCATTACCCTGCATCCGGGAATTCAAACACCAAAAAATAACCCTTTCTGCTCCTGATCCGAAAGATGTCCACACCCACTGCGCAATATCTTTTGGAGAGGGGCTCATAATGTACAAATTAGTTCCTGCCTGTAACTCTGAAATCCAATAAGGCACTTTAGGTATTTCGTTGGCAACACCATACAATAAATCATTTTGCCATGAAGCAGCTAATCCATATTTACTTCTGGGGACTAATTCAAAATTCCTTTGGGGTACTAATCCAAAATTCCAACTGGGATGCATCGAAGTACCGAGGCTGTTGATTGTTTTTTTCATACCCGGCAAATCATAATGAGCTAAAGCAGCAAAAACCCCCGGAGGATTTGTATGGAACAAATGTTTCTTATCATATTTCTTCACTTCATCGCTCAACCAATTGATCTGATCAATTACATGGCTTCTCCAGAAATCACACCAATCGTAAAAGGCTGTATGCCATACCCAGCCGCCCTGCTGCGATAGATCATCATAAGCTATTTCCTGAAAAGAGGGGAAATAACTTTGCCATGATTTATTTAAAGAATCGACAGTTATATATTTGATTTTCAACCATTTTTTAAACTCGTCAACAGCAAATTTCTCTACATGGGGAATTCCACTGGGTTCATTGTATAACCACCAGGAGTCTAAAGCAGAACTGTTTTTATAGCGTTCTACAACCTTTTTAATGTAGCTTTTCGATCTTTCCCTATATTCCTTCTTCGCATACATACGCATGATATGTGTTATGTAAAAAAAGTCCTTTCCCCAGAAAAAAGGCGGAGAATTAGGTACAAGGGTTGCAGTTATTTTAACACCATACTTTTCGGCAGCTCTAAATAACGCATCATACAATGTAAAATCCCATTCCCCTGGTTTTGGTTCAAGATAATTCCACATCATGAATACTCTTGCAATGGGCATTTTATTATCAGACAATTCTTTCACCCAATGATCAACTTGCTGTGGAGTTTGACCAGGCTCCAAATATATTTCTGCACCTAATTGTTGCAGACGTTGCGTTTGCGCCTGAACATGTAGGTTCATAAAAAAAATGAAAACTACCAACAACAATCTTAATCGAAATATACGGTACATAATTTTAAGTTCTAACATGACCCTGAGAATAACTTTTATTTTAATATAGCATTAGATTTTCATTAGACTTTATATAGATTAAGCGACATTAGATGAAATTTAGCATTGATAATCAGATGTATTATACTTTATTCGATATAATGTCTATTAAATCGTTTGTTTTTTTATCAAAAATACAAAAAAACGCATTTGGGGGCAACCTGGATATTCAATGCAATCCATAGTAAGGTCATGGCGGCAAGCATCGCGGGCAATCCCCAGAATCCATAAGCGATAACCGGCATCCCATAATAGAGCATCAATAGTACACAAACGGTAATCACGATCAGACTAAATACTTTTTTTATCTTTAAGAATTATTTAGAGGTTTTTTTAAAAATAGCACTTTTTATGACAACAGTCCCAATTAATCCAGATTCCAATAATGGATCGTTTTTTTGAAAATGTTGCCAGGTGCAGAAGGTGATCCTCTCCCCTTTGGGCTTTGGCTCCCCATTGAGGTACCACTTAGGCATCTTTTTAATGCTTGCCCCGTGGTCTCCAACGGGATCTTCAAACTCATATTCAGGTGGCAACTGTTCGTCGCCGATCAGCCGGTTTGGCCAGAGGTTGACAACCTTTACCGTGAGATCATTTTCCCCTTTTATGACAGCACTGGTGATCTCTAAGCGATAGGGCCGGGTCCAAAGAGTACCAAGATTTTTCCCGTTGAGCTGAACCTCAGCAATAACCGCGACTCGTCCAAGGTCAAGAAACAACCGTTTCCCTTCGCCGGATGTTTCGGCGCTGATATTGAATTTCTTGTTATAAGCAGCCGTTCCCGAAAAGTATTTGACACCTGGGTTTTCATGTTTGTGAAGCGAAACCAGTTCAGGTAGCACGACATGTTCCGGAGCACCCCAATTCGGGGGGAAACTCACATCCCATGTACCTGAAAGTACCACCTGTTCGCTGATCCCGGAAACCTCTAGGGTTCTTGTTTTTCCCTTATTATCGATCAAACTGTAGTGACCGTTTTGCCAGAAGAGCAATCCGGGCGCTTCGCTTCCTGCTAATTCAGCGAACAATGGAACTTCGTTAATTTCCGGTAAATCCGGATTCCTCTGCGCCAATTGACGGATGCGTTCTTCGTCCAGCGCTTCTGTGAACAAACGCGGTTTTCCCAAATCACCATTGTAGTAGGATGCCCCATCCCGAAGGAATGCTTTCCCCAATCCGGGATGGACGATTCCGTTTACGATGGCAGCATCTTTGATCAACTGACCTTCAACCGGCTTTCCGTTCAAAAACAGGGATGGAATGCCGTTTTGGTAAACCACTGCAACATGTGTCCAACCTTCAAGCGCTGATGGGACAACCATCTTCAAAAAGGGATACTTTTTTTGACGGTGCCAGATGGCTGCACCGTTTCGGCCAACTGTTAATCCACAGGTTTCATGCCCTTCGCCGTATAACTCGTTTCCTGAAGGGGGAAAAATGGCATAATAATCGGTCCATCGCCTGTAGATCTGCTTAGGGTTGACCCTGATCATGATATCAATTTCAGGTTTTGCCCAAACGCAGAGAGTAAAGTTGTTGGTCACGGTCTCATGGCGCGTTTGCAGCGATTCAGGAAAGGGTGAGGTCCCTAAAATTGTTTTATCATTCAGCTTCAGCCGATGCAGATGTTTGTAGGTGGCAGGCGAACGGAACAGGACAAACAGCGATCCATAGGGTTTGAGTTGCACAGGCACCCTGACCCGTCCGTTGGAGGTTTCGTAAATATCAACCGGTATCATTTCGCCCGAATCAGCGTCCCAAAATTCCGGTTGTCTGCCGTTTACCCGGAAAGTACAGACCAGATCTTCGTAATCGCGCCTTTCATTGCAAATAAAGTATGCCTCGGTATCACCGATGGTACGATGGATATAACGGATCGGGGCATCTCCTGAACGTGAAGTAACCTCAAAATCACGGGCGATTTTTAGTTTATCCAGGATGATTTCCATTGTTTCACCCCAGAATACACGTCCTTTGCCAAAACTGTGTTCTTTAACAGACTTTCCGTCTACATCCCCCCAAAGCTCATCCGCCAGGTGTAACATCGCTTTGTCGTTCCCTGAACGATTGCCCAATCCCGGGGTCCGTTTTGGTTTGGCCCCGACCAATATCATCCCCGCCTTGACCAGTTCGTGAAGTTTCTGAACCAGTTCGAGAGTCATGGTTTCATACTCCTGGACAATCATGATCCGATAACCCATTCCGTCGGGCAGGACAATTCGACCGTTTTCAATCTGCATCCGGGTTAAGATCACCTCCCTGCCGATGACGTCATAGTCGTAACCTTCGGGTGGTACCGGATGCAAATCTTCGCGAAGAACCCGGGTATGTTTGGGCGCTCCTTCGCCAGTAAAGTAGACCAGGTCGGCCACAAACAATCCTTGTTGGAGCATGTACTGGCAACGGGCCAGGTAATCGAGCCATTTGCGGCTCTGCCCCCACCAGGTGTTGGTGCGCTCGAAATGCATTCCCCAATAAGCCATTGTCATTCCGGGAGCCACCGACGGATCGGGGTTGGGCTGCATCGCATGGCGGTGGAAGATGATTCGGGTCAATCCTTCGGTAAAATATTTGTCGCCCAAAGCTTTCAAAGCAAAAGGATACTCCTGCCATTTTCCGCTCGGGGCCTCTGCAGTGAAGGCTTCTGCTCCGACAATCTTTTTCCCATAGACATGAGCTACAGATGCACAAAGTTTTGTTGTACGACGGTGTGCATAATTGTGTTGAAACCACGTGGATAAGCCCGACCAGAACTCTCCGATAGAGTAGTCGACCTGAGAACTGATTTGCAGTTCTTCGAATGGTCCGTTTTCGTAAGGTTCGTTTAACGAAGAAAAACCATGCTTTTTGCAAAGTTTATCAAAATGACCGTAATAATTATCGGCGACAAGATCTGCCTGGGTTCTTCGCAAGTCCCAGAGGAATCGGTCAGAGATTTCTGCACTCCCAACGACCCTTCCGGTCATCGCGGGCAAATAATTTGTAAGGTCATAACCAGCATGCTGCAGGAATTCCTCCTGAAAGCCGGGGGTCCAGTTCTGAATGCCTACTTCCCAACTGTCGATTTCAAGGAAAACTTTGCCTTTTTCAGCAAGGGGAGCCATGGTTGACAGCAATTCTGACATCATTGCAGTAAAATGCATATCCATCGCTTCTTTGCTGTATTTATCGATCTCAAGCCCCTCCCCGCCTTCAGGGGCAGCATTGTTTACAGTTCCCTTTGTGGTATAGCCCAACCTAAGGATCACCCAATCGCCTGCAGGGGAATCCCATCTGAGGTTGCCATCCCTGTCCATCAGTTGCGAAAGGTTTACAATTGAATCCGGGTTAATAATTGATTCTGCATGAATATTGGTAGTTGGACCCGCATTATCGCCACCTGAAATAGTATTGGCTTTTGTTTTCCACTCACTGATCCTTTCAGCGCTGGAGAAGCGGATCATGGAATAGTGGTGAGGTTGTGAAGAGGAGAGGCGGAAATAACGCCCTTTTGCTACCGGGAAATCGACCCTGATCATGGATTCTACCGGGTAGCTGCCTGAGCCAAATCCTCTGACGCTGCTTATGATACCCAGGTTTGCTGCCTCCCTGAACTGAATGCCGTCATCAGAGACCTCCAGTTTCAACGCTCCGCCGGAAGCATCGGGCATTCCGGCTTTTGTGACAGCTGGTTTTTCGCCGGTATCAATGGCCGTATGGGTAAATGAAACAGAACGTGCCTGATACGGTTCTTTAAATTCGAACTGCAGGTAGCCCGATCCGCCATCCCCGGCAGGAAAAACATCGACCTCCTGAGTTTCCGTTATGATCTGTTCGATATTTACTAACCCATTGTTTGAAGTAATCCCGGCAAGCAGATTTTGCAACGGAGCTTCGCCCGGAAGGGCAGGATAAGCCAGTACAAAAGTATCCTGGTAATAATTTAGCTTATTGAATGGCTTGGGCAATGCAATAGTTAGCTTTTTACCCCCGGTTACCGATGTCTCGCTCCAGGTGAGATCCAACATCGAATTTTCAGGTTTAACCCAGGGGCCACCACTTGAAGACCAACCCGGACAATTGTGCATCCCAAAAAACAGATTCAACCGGTTACATTCGCTGATGGCATGGTTTTTTAAATCCCAATATTCTCTGGATCCAAAATCCACAGGTCCTTTGATCATTCCCGAGCCGACATCGAAATTCAGGACACCGCCGACTCCTGCTGCTTTTATGGCTTCCAAATCACGGGTAATCCCTGCCTTCGTAATATTTCCATTCATCCAGAACCAGAAGGTGTGCGTCCGCGCTGTATCAGGAGGGGCAAGAAATCCCTCTTTAAGTCCGGCAATATTTTCAGCGCCGGTGGGTGTATATGACTGGAAGATACCAGCCGGCGACACCCATGTGATAACACTTGCGGCACTTGTGAACTTTAAAAAATCGCGTCGTTTCATTACAATAGTTTTTCTAATTTGCCAACCTCTAGGTAGTACTATGCAATAGTAATAAATTTTTAAATACAATATATCAGTGCATTAAATATTTATTACTTTTTTTTAGAGAATGTTTTTTGTTTTATCAATCCTATTAGTGATTAGAAGAAAGCTGAAGGAGAAATGGAGTTTTGGTAAGAATAAAACAAGGTACCGGCTAAATGAAAGAAAAATAACAACATTTTTTTTTCATTATTGCATCCTTTTTAATCTTTTGGCTTGATACCTGGTTCCCTGATCTTATCAATCTACCAATTCAGGAATTGGTTTTTTGATTTTGAAACTCCAATCAAAATCACCATCGGTTACAATTTGTGTAAAACCAGTTATTGCCAGAAGAGTATACCTGGAAATGAAAAAGGACTTCAACAAACTCAATATTTTCCCCGTCATAAAATTAAAAATTTTTCTGGAGCATTTATAACATCTTTGTTCCTGAAGCTTTCCGCTATTTTTTTTATACTTTTCCGTTCCTGTTCTGCGTACAAAATTCACATGTCCCTAAACTATTCCATGCATGGAAAATATTGATTCAGTAGTACTTTCATCCATATATAAACTTAAGAAAAGCGATCGCGACATCTTTCAGGAATTAATGCCCACCAAAGTAAAAGAGGTTCTTTTACTGGCGACGCTGTACGACAGCTATTCCATTGTTCGCGAAGGTCAGTTCAACGATAAAATTTTCGGCGAATTTCTTCAGCTAAACCTTTACACTTATCCACGGTTCACCAGTGTTAATACGGAAGAGGAAGCTCTACGGATGATCAATTCCCGCGATTTTGAAATGGTCATTATCATGGTTGGAGTTGATAAAAATATTCCGGTACAAGCGGCCAATGCCCTGTATAAAATTAAACCACAGATTCCGATTTTACTGTTGGTCAATAATAACGGCGATTTGCGTTACTTCCAGACCTCTTCAGCAAAAATTGATTCGATCGACCGTGTATTTGTTTGGAACGGGAATTCCAATGTTTTCCTGGCCATGATCAAATACGTCGAAGACAAAAAAAACGTGGAAGAAGATACCCGAAACGGGAATGTCCGAATCATTCTTCTCGTCGAAGATTCCATTCAGTACTATTCGAGGTACCTGCCTATCTTGTACACCAACATCATGACCCAAACCCAAAATCTGGTGGAGGATAAATCGGCTGATGAGCTGCACAAAATTCTGAAAATGAGAGCCAGACCCAAAGTGATTCTGGTTAGCAGTTACGAGGAAGCAGTAGCTATCATCAATAAATACAAAGACTTTTTACTTTCTGTTATTTCAGATGTAAAATTTCCGAGAAACGGAATTGAAGATCAGGATGCCGGAGTAGATCTGCTTCGATATGTAAAATCGATAATGCGTTTTCCGGTACCCGTTTTACTGCAGAGCCACGATGTAAACAACGCCCAAAAGGCCCGTGATGTAGGCGCCGATTTTATCAATAAAAACTCCGAAAGTTTATCGCTCGACATTCATAACTTCATTTATAAACGTCTTGGCTTTGGAAATTTCGTTTTTAAAGATACCGATGGAAACCCGATCATGGTAGCCCGAAACCTGGCCGAATTTCAGGAAATGTTCCGAATAGTTCCGGAAACGGCACTTGCCTATCACGGTAAGCGAAATTCATTTTCAACATGGCTGATGGCCCGTGGTGAAATCAACATCGCTGAGCTATTACTTCCATTCCGTCTGGAAGATTTTAAAAATACGAATGATTTACGGAAATTTTGCCTGGATGTATTTGAAGAAGTACGAAACCAAAAATTAAGGGGTAGTATTATCGATTTTGAACCTTCGCTCGTTTCGGGCAACCGCTATGTAATGAGGTTCAGTAAAGGTTCGCTTGGAGGAAAAGGACGTGGTATGGCTTTCATGTGCAACTTCATCGAGAACATCGATTTTGCCCGGATTATTCCTGAATTGAATATTCGGATTCCGGCAACGGCAGTTATTGGTGTCAGTGAATTTGATAAATTTCTTGAATCCAATGATATTTTCGAAGAAATCTATTCAACAAATGATTCCGAACGGATAAAGGGAATTTTCCTTGAATCGCAGTTTGGGGAAGAGCTTCAGGAACGTTTGTACAAATACCTCGAAAAAATGGACAAACCGTTAGCTATCCGTTCCTCCGGAATGTTTGAAGATTCGCTGACACAGCCCTTTTCAGGAGTTTATGCCACCTACCTGATCCCCAACAACCATCCCGACATTGCGGTGCGCTATCAACAGCTCGAAACAGCCATTAAACTGGTGTATGCCAGCATATTTACCGAATCGGCCATGGCCTATTTCGATGCGGTCGATTATAAAATTGAAGAGGAAAAAATGGCTGTCATTGTTCAGGAGGTGGTTGGACACCAGTACAACGATCATTATTATCCGTCAATCAGCGGAGTTGCACAATCTTATAATTTTTACCCGGTTTCGTACATGGAACCTGAAGATGGCTTTGCTGTCGCAGCGATTGGATTGGGAATGTACGTCGTTGGAGGAGAAAAAGCCTTCCGTTTCTGTCCTAAATATGCACAAATCAATACGTTAAGCGACCACGATCTGGTTCGTGATTCGCAAAAGGAATTTTATGCCATCGACATGGATCACTCGCAGTTTGATCTCGAAAAAGGAGGAGAAAATGCAGCTATCAAAAAATTAAAAATATCGGTTGCTGAAAAAGACGGCGTCCTGCAAAACTGCGCTTCGGTTTATGATTATGAAAATGACTGCCTGATTCCGGGAATCGACAGTCCGGGCATGAGGGTGATCGATTTTGCCAATATTTTGAAATACAAACAAATTCCGCTGGCCGACACCCTGACCTTGCTGCTTAAACTTTTCCGCGAAGCCATGGGTTCGCCTGTCGAAATTGAATATGCGCTTGATCTGGAAAAAGGAGAAAACAAACTCCCGACCTTCTACCTGTTGCAAATTAAACCGCTCATCCGCCGCGACGAACAACTGACCGTTAATATTGGCAATATCGATCCGGAAAAGACCCTGATGTTTGCCAAGCGTGGAATGGGTAACGGAATTGTTAAAGGTATTAAAGATGTCATATTCGTTGATCCGGATCGCTTTGACAAAATGAAAACCCGCGAAATTGCTGCGGAAATCAATCAGTTTAACCGAAAAATGGATTTTCTGAACAAGGAATACATCCTGATAGGTCCCGGACGATGGGGGACCCGCGATCCGTTTACCGGAATTCCTGTAGCCTGGGCCAACATTTCAAAAGCCCGTATTATTGTTGAAATGGGCCTGAAAGACTTTCCTTTGGATGGGTCGTTGGGTTCGCACTTCTTTCACAATGTAACCTCCATGAATGTCGGATATTTTACCATTCCTCAAAATTCACCTGATGCTACCCTCAACCTGAATATCTTAAAACAAATGCCTGTGATTGATGAAGGAGATTACATCAAACATGTCTGTTTTGCCAACGAACTCAGTATCGTTATGGACGGAAAGAACAGGCAGGCACTCATTTCATTTGAAGAATAAATTGAAATACCGGGTTTGATTTCTCCATTCCTGAGTCCTTCTAAGAGCAGTCATATAAAGTCATATGGCAGTTCGAAACAAGGGAAATGAGCTGCAAAGTGCCTAAGCGCCAAAGTAAAACACTACTTTGAAAATAATATTTGCATCGAATTCAGCTTACTCATATTTCAAACATAACAAAGGAACAAAACCCTGCATTTTAACCTTCATCCAGCAGTTCAAAAAAAATAAAATCATTTTCAATATTTTATTACATTTACACCGGTTGAAAAATCCCGGCTAAATTAGGGTTGGCGCGGCTTACAGCAGTATTTACTGATTCACTTTTATTTCCGGTATCTCAGGCTCTGTAACTGTAAGTTCTCATCAAAAATTAAAACCTGTTTTTCGGCGGTATTAAAGTGATTAAAATGTCTTTTCAAGGCAACAAAATAGAGTATCAATAAACAATTAACTTTTCCTTAATGAGAAAATGGCGCATCGAAGACTCAGCTGAACTCTACAACATTAATGGGTGGGGCATCAATTTTTTTTCCATCAACGAAAAAGGGAATGTAACTGTAACTCCTAAAAAAGACGGGATACAGATTGACTTGCACGAATTAGTTGAAGAACTTCAGCTTCGGGATGTTTCGGCACCTATGCTGCTTCGTTTCCCCGACATTCTGGATAACCGGATTGAAAAAATGGCCAGTTGCTTCAAAGTTGCTGCCGAAGAGTACGATTACAAAGCCCAAAACTTTATTGTTTATCCGATTAAGGTTAACCAGATGCGTCCGGTGGTCGAAGAAATTGTTGGTCACGGAAAAAAATTCAACATTGGGCTTGAAGCCGGTTCAAAACCTGAATTACATGCGGTTATTGCAATCAACACCGATAACAATTCGCTGATTATCTGTAACGGTTATAAAGATGAGAGTTATATTGAACTGGCACTTCTGGCCCAGAAAATGGGAAGAAGGATTTTCCTGGTCGTTGAAAAACTCAATGAGCTAAAGCTAATTATCAAGATTGCACACCGCCTGAAAATCAAACCAAACATCGGTATCCGCATCAAACTTTCCAGCTCCGGAAGTGGCAAATGGGAAGACTCCGGCGGCGATGCAAGCAAGTTTGGTTTAACTTCCAGCGAGTTGCTTGAAGCCCTGGACATTTTGGAGAAAAAAGAAATGCAGGATTGCCTGAAATTGGTTCATTTTCATATCGGCAGTCAGGTTACTAAAATACGGCGCATCAAACTGGCTATGCGCGAAGCATCTCAGTTTTATGTGCAACTTCACCTGAAAGGTTTTAATGTTCAGTTTGTTGACATCGGCGGAGGTTTGGGAGTTGATTATGACGGTACGCGCTCATCGAGCAGCGAAAGCAGCGTGAACTACAGCATTCAGGAATATGTGAATGATGCCATTTTCACCATGGTTGATGCCAGCGATAAAAACAACATCCCTCACCCAAACATCATCACTGAATCGGGCCGTTCGTTGACTGCTCATCATTCGGTTCTGATTTTTGAAGTTCTCGAAACGGCAAGCGTTCCGACCATGAACGAGGATGAAGAACCACGGGAAGACGATCATGAACTGGTTCGCGAACTTTTCTCCTTATGGGACCAGGTGAATCAGTCGAAAATGCTGGAAACCTGGCACGATGCCCAGCAAATCAGAGAAGAAGCGCTCGATCGTTTCAGTCTGGGATTGCTCGATCTGAAAACCCGCGCTCAGATTGAACGCTTGTTCTGGTCCATTACGAAGGAAATTCACCAGATGACCGGCGAATTAAAACACATTCCTGAAGAACTTTTGTATTTGCCCAAAATGTTGTCGGATAAGTATTTCTGCAACTTCTCTTTGTTTCAGTCGCTACCCGATTCCTGGGCCATCGATCAGATTTTTCCCATTATCCCGATTCAGCGGTTAGATGAAAAGCCTGAACGTTCGGCAACCATTCAGGACATTACCTGCGACTCGGATGGAAAAATTGACAACTTTATTTCGACCCGCAATTTTTCATACTATTTACCGGTTCACGGTATCAAAGCAAAAGAGCCGTATTATATGGGCGTTTTTTTAGTTGGGGCCTACCAGGAAATACTGGGTGATTTGCATAACCTGTTTGGCGATACGAATGCTGTTCACATCTCGGTTGATGACAAAGGTTACAGCATTGATCAGATTATTGATGGAGAAACTGTTGCAGAAGTGCTCGACTACGTTCAGTACAACGCCAAAAAACTGGTTCGTACCGTTGAAACCTGGGTGACATCTTCTGTAAAATCCGGAATTATTTCGGCTGAAGAAGGGAAAGAATTTTTATCGAATTACCGATCCGGATTGTACGGATATACTTATCTGGAATAAGATTTTAAAACGATATTTTACTGAAATGCAAATACTTTGAGAGAGGTATTTGCATTTTATATTTGCTCTTTGATTATTTGGTCAAGGTCTTCGATAGTTTCTCCAAATATTGAAACTCCATATTTACCAATATTTTCAAGAAATTCTCGTTTTGATATCCCAACTAATTCGGCTGCTTGCCCCGAAGACATGATACCTTTCTCATACAGATGAGCAGCCAATTGCATTTTAACATCTATTTCATCAACAGAATCAGGTATATTTAAAGTTAATGTTTTCATAATCAACATATTATCGAAAAACAAATATACTTAAAATCACAATAGGTTCTTGATCTAAATCAATTTCTTAATTGGAACCCTTCACCATCCCCACAATCACCCCAAACATCATCATTGCAACCACCGCTCCGGCAATAAAAGATCCCTGCAAACTTCCAAAGACATAAAAAACTCCTATCAACAACGGGCCAATGGTTTGACCGATGCGTAAAACCATGCTGTTAACCGACATAAATGCAGCACGTTCTTTTATTGAAGCAAATCCGACGAGTAAATTCTGGATGGAAGGTATGAGCAAACCATGACCGAGTCCGAATATGATAACGGAGCCAACCACCTGAATCCAACTTTGGCAAATCAGTAATCTCCGTAGAGTAAAACGAAAACCAGCATATTGACCAGGAAAAGCCCCCAAACGCTTGGCTGGTTGATGCTTTTCCAAATCCTCCGGAAGTATTCGCCAATTCCCTGGTGATCTTTTGGTTCCGGATTATTCAGGCCAAACATTACAAAAATGCCAAGCGGAATAGCCAGCAATGGCAGGTAGAATATGTATTACATTTCTTTCAATATTAACTGCTTGCTGCTTTGACATAATCTCATTGAATTTAATGAATTACTCCTGAAAGGTAAAAAAGATTTTGGAGGATAAATTCAAAAATAAGATTCTCTGATCAGCAAGTTTTGGTGAAATGAAACGAGTCCTGGCGAGTTCCCTACCTGCCCTGACAGGCTCGAAATAATAATTATTTCCAAATTTCCGGCACATTCGAATCCAGTTTCAGACTTTTATTTAAACAGCTGAATTTTCCATTTCGCCTGAATTTTCCATTTTTCAAACAAAACCAGTACGTTAAAATGCTTATTCCGAATACTATTTTATGCTGAACTTTTCTATTGGATAAAAACATAATTTCGCTTGGTTGTTACTCAATCAAGAAAATG
The DNA here is from genome assembly GCA_030684645.1 of Bacteroidota bacterium. Lineage (GTDB taxonomy): Bacteria > Bacteroidota > Bacteroidia > Bacteroidales > Prolixibacteraceae > Aquipluma. The sequence goes on from JAUXUF010000326.1 coordinate 58,220, forward strand.
AAACTTTACCTTGAACTGACTAAAGATGTCCGCTTCACTGAGGGATTGAGATCGTGCATGAATTGCGGAATTTGTACGGCCATTTGTCCTGCCGCCGAATTTTACGATTACGATCCCAGAATCATTGCCAGTATAATACAATCAAAAGACGAAAAACGAATTGAAGAACTCCTGAAGAGCGATACGATTTGGTATTGCGGCGAATGTATGTCGTGCAAAACCCGCTGCCCCCGCGGCAATACTGTCGGACTGATCATCATGGCTTTACGCAGCTTGTCGCAGGAACTGGGTTATTTTGCCGAGTCAGAAAAAGGCAGGCAGCAACTGGCTATCAAACGGGTAATTGGCGAAAATATAATTTACAAAGGATACTGTGTGCTTCCTGAAAATCTGGTGCCTGAAATGCATCCTGAACAAGGCCCTGTGGGCGAATGGATTTATGAAAATAAAGAGAAAGTCTATGAGCGTGTTGGCGCTAATTACAAAGGTGATGGCGAAGGTGCCTTACGTAAAATTCCACAGGAATCCTTGGACGAAATCTCCAGAATCTTCGAAATAACCGGTGGCTATGATCGCTTCGAGAAAATTGAACATTTCTCTAAGATGAAAGCCGAAAGCATGGGATTCTCCGAAAACGAGGATAATTATTCGGACTATGTAAATCATATCTTCACTACCAATAATGGCAAACACAACCGACAATAATGAGAAGAGAAGGCAAAATACAAGTTTGGCAGGATTATCAAAAAGAGATAGCCGATGATCATTATTTCTATGTACGAAGTTGCATACGTCAGAATTTTTTCCCAGGTGCAGAACAAACCTTTCTGAAGATTTTACGCTCCGAACTGAATAAAGACATATACGAAAATCCACATCATACCAGTTGCTCCGGAATAGGCTATCATTCTGACATTGTTCCGTTCGATACCATCCAGACCGTTGTTGCCCGGCAGTTTGCGCTGATGACCGAGGCCGGATACCAAAATCTTGCTGTTTCGTGCATCACCTCGTTTGGCATCTATAACGAAATCATCGAAACATGGAAAGAATTTCCCGCCGAATTGGAAAAAGTGCGGAACTTTCTAAAAACAGCCACCGGTCGCGAGTTTGAAATACCACAGAATGTGTCACATGCCAGTGATATCGTTTATAAATTCAGGCACAGGATAACTGACAAGGCAAAACATAAACTGGTCAACCAACAAACCGGAAAGCCTTTGAAAATTGTTGAACACATTGGTTGTCACTATTCAAAAATGTTTCCTTCCAAGGGAGTCGGTGGTGCAGAGTTTCCTCATGTATTGGTCGGAATGATTGAATCCTGGGGCGGCGAAGTGGTCGATTATCCTGAACGTCGTCATTGCTGCGGATTCGGATTCAGGCAATATCTGGTGATGTCAAACCGCGGCTATTCTGTATCCAATTCAAAGAAAAAATTTGAATCGATGGCACCATACAAGCCCGACGCAATTGTGAGCAACTGCCCTGGCTGTCCAATGTTTCTCGACCGCTGGCAATATGTAATTGAAGAAATGGAAGGCAAAACCTACGGCGAAAACGGGCAAGGAATCCCGGTGCTGACCTATGAAGAAATGGCCGGATTGGTACTTGGTTACAATCCTTGGGACATGGGACTGCAAATGCATCAAACAAATGTAGAACCGTTGCTTGATAAAATGGGAATTCAGTACGATCCCGACTTAAAATATGCCGGGAAAGATGGAAAAATAATCGGGAATCCGATGATGGTTGGTTGTGGTTGCTGAGATTTGAAATGGACACAAGTATCAAGATGTCTAATGTCCTGACACTTGATACTCAATACTTAATACTTGATACTTGAATGAAACACATCGTAATTATAGGCGGCGGAATAGCCGGAATAGAAACAGCCAGCGCCCTGACAGATGCCGGACATTGGGTAACTGTGATAGAAAAAGAGGCACAGGTTGGCGGAAAGTTGAACAACTGGTCGTACCTTTTTCCTGATTTCACTCCCGTTGATAAAATCAAGAGTGTCCTTCAGGAGAAATGCAGCGAAAAAGATTTTTCCATTCTTCATCAAACCGAAGTCAGCAGCATACATCGCAAAAATGGCAAATTCAACATCGAAATTTCAGGAGAACATCAACTGGAAGCTGATGCCGTAGTTGTTGCCACCGGATACGAATTGTTCGATGCCCGCCGCAAAGAAGAATATGGCTACAAGATATACGATCACGTAATTACTTCTGCCGATCTGGAGCAACTGCTCTTGCCTAATGGCGACCTTACTGTTGCTGCCGGAGAAAACCCGAAACGAATTGCTTTTGTGCATTGTGTAGGTTCGCGCGACGAAAAGTCTGGCAACCACTACTGCTCCAAAGTATGCTGCATCACAGGTGTAAAACAAGCCATCGAACTCAGGAAACGCTTGCCCGAAGCAGAAATCTATTGCTTTTACATGGATTTGCGCATGTATGGCAAGCGCTTCGAAGAACTATACCGCGAAGCCCAGGAAAAATACGACATTGAGTTTATCCGCGGTCGTTTGTCAGAAGCGTCGGAAAAAATCGACAAAAGCTTATTAATCAAAGCAGAAGACACGCTATCGGGCCGACCTCTGAAAATGAATATTGATTTGCTCGTTCTTTTGGTCGGCATGGAAGCCGGCAAAGGAACAGCCTCAGCCGCTGCAAGCTGTGGTATCGGTTGCGAAGATTCCGGTTTTCTAAAAACAGCAGATTCATTCCTGAAATCGAATTTTTCGGAACAGGAAGGAATATTTTTGGCCGGAAGCTGCACCGCTCCTATGTCGGTAAATGATACGATTTTGCATGCCCGTTCGGCAGCACAGGAAGTAAATAACTGGCTTTTAAGAAGATGAAAGATTTTGGCTTTACAATGATCAAACAACGCACCATCGACTACGATCAGTTTGACGGTCGCCTGCTGAACGAAGTTCTTGAAATGGAACCCTCGTTCAAAGTATGCCTGTCGTGTGGTGGATGCACCGCCACCTGTAGCGCCGTCGATCTGGTCAGTTTCAATGTCAGGCGCATGAACCTGTTGCTGCGCCGGGGCGAAACTGTCGAACTCGAATCAGAAATCAAAAAATGTATGCTTTGTGGCAAATGCATGTTGGTTTGCCCACGCGGTATCAATATCCGGAATGTCATCATGCTCATCAAGAAAAGCATACCCAAATATAAAACCGTCACTTTGTAAGCATCTATGGAAACAAATCCGTTTATATGGCCATTTACCATCGGGCTCCTGTTTATTTCCTGCTTTCTGATAATCATTGTCAGCATCTGGATTTCCGGACTTTCGCACATTGATAAAAGCCGGATTGTGCATAGCATATTTACCCGTAAAAGTTTGTTGGCCATCCGCGAAACCTTTATGGAATCCTTGCTTCACCGGAAGATTTTTCGTAAAAATTTGGTTTTGGGCTATATGCACATGAGCTTGGCTTTTGGCTGGTTTCTGCTCATTGTAGTTGGTCACATCCAGGCCTGGAACTATTACCGGAGTCTTTCAGTTCCGGCTTACAAAGCCATCTTTTTTCGCTATTTCGTCACCGAACCAGCCACTACACTTTCAGAAAAAACTTTGGCAGCATGCGTTGATTTACTGCTTGTTTTTATCCTTTCCGGAGTAATGCTCGCCTATTTTAAACGACTGAACAGCCGCGTATTCGGGATAAAAAAAACAACTAAACTTAAAGCCGGTGACCGCATTGCACTCACTGCTCTCTGGCTGATTTTTCCTCTGCGATTTTTGGCTGAGAGTGTTTCAGCAGGTATTCATCACAACGGAAGCATCGTGAGCCAGCCAACCGGACAAATACTGTCCTCTCTCCTACCTGTTCACTCGCTCGAAATGCCGTTGTGGTGGGCATATTCGCTCGCATTGACCTTGTTTTTTGTGTCACTTCCTGTTTCCCGGTATATGCACATTCCTGTTGAAGTGGTGTTAATTTTTCTCCGGAATTACGGTATCCGGATAAAAAAACGCATCGACGGTTATTCGCGCATTCAGGTGTATTCGTGTTCGCGTTGCGGCATTTGTCTCGACAGTTGCCAGATGACACACGCTGAAATTAAAGACACACAGTCGGTTTATGTGCTCAAACACATACGGAACAAAAACCTGACCGACGAAAAATTGTTCAATTGCCTGCTTTGTGGCCGTTGCCAGTCGGATTGCCCTGTCGGATTGAGTTTGAACGATTTGCGCATAACACAGCGCATTGAATCGACCAAAGAGTATAATTCTTCATACGAGTACCTGAAGAACGGTCCGGTGGAAGTCAGTCCACAGACTGAGGTGATCTATTTTGCCGGATGTATGACGCACCTCACCCCGGCTATCATCAAATCGATGAAGGAAATTTTTGCTGTGGCCAGGGTAAAATACTGGTTCATGGACGAGGATAAAACATCCTGCTGCGGACGACCGCTGATGCAGGTAGGACAATACGAAGCGGCAAAAAAACTGATCGGACACAACCAGGAACGCATTCTGGCATCAAAAGCAAATAAACTGGTGGTCTCCTGCCCGATTTGCTTCAAAGTGTTCAACGAAGATTATGCTTTGCCTGGAATTACGGTACAACATCATTCCGAATATCTGCTTGAACTGATGGTTAATAAACGACTCCCCATGAACAAGATGCCTTTGCGTGTAGTTTACCACGATCCTTGTGAATTGGGTCGTGGAAGTGGTATTTACCATCAGCCCCGTTTGCTGCTCGACGAGTATGCTGAGGTGATTCCGGTAAAAAATGAAAAAGAAACAGCATTCTGTTGCGGGGGAAGCCTGGCCAATATCAAAATACAGATGAACGAGCGCAACCAGATACGCGACGAGGCGCTGGAAGAATACCTCAGTTATCGGCCCGATGTGCTGGCAACTGCCTGTCCGCTGTGCAAAAAGACTTTCGCAAAAAGCAATAAACTACCGGTTCACGATATTGCTGAAATCGTATATATGGCCATACAGGAAAAACAAAACCTCCAAAAAACCGAATACAAAAAGGAGATGAAAATGGAGTTCTGGAAATAAATTTCAGGATTGAAAGTTTGCAAGGAAAGAATATCAGAACTATTGAATTCAAATCTAAACGAAAATAATTCATAGCTTTTCCTCACCAATCATCCGATTATATCTTTTTGATTATGAAAAAGTCCGGCGCTTTCAAGTCCACATTTGCCCTGTATCAGGCAGGTTTTTTACCTCCGAAGAGTTATTTTTCTAGGTTGTGAAAAACAAATTACTATATTTGCAATCGCAAAAAGGATACGGGTGTAGCTCAGTTGGTAGAGCACTGGTCTCCAAAACCAGGTGTCGGGCGTTCGAGTCGCTCCTCCCGTGCAAAAGCTGCTCTTCCGGGCAGCTTTTTTGTTTTAAAGAAAGTCTTTGGTATCTTCAACGCAAATATGAGCAGCTATGACTGTCGATCTTTTTATACCTTGTTTTATCGATCAGATTTATCCTGAAACGGCATTTAATACGGTAAAATTACTCCGGAAAGCCGGACTTGAAGTAAACTACAATCCGGAGCAAACCTGCTGCGGACAACCTGCTTTTAACAGTGGTTACTGGGACGAGACTAAAACGCTGGCTAAAAAATTTATTCGCGATTTTCCTAACGACCGGCACATTGTCAGTCCTTCGGCTTCCTGTACCGGTTTTATCAAAAATTATTATCCCGATCTGTTTAAAACAGGCCAGTCAGGATTTGAAGAATACCAGCGGCTCAACCGGAATTTGTTCGAATTGACTGACTACCTGGTCAATCATCTTCATTTTATTGAGTTCAGGGCTGAATTTCCGCACAAAGTTTGCTACCACGATGCCTGTACCGCTTTGCGCGAATATGGTATCCGTCAGGAACCTAGGTTGCTGCTCTCAAAAGTAAAGGGATTGGAATTGGTTGAAATGGAAGATACCGAGACCTGCTGCGGGTTTGGCGGCACTTTCTCGGCCAAATTCACTGCGATTTCAACTGCCATGACTGAACAAAAAGTGGAGAATGCCCTGAAAACCGGCGCTGAGTATATTATCTCAACCGAATCGTCGTGCATTATGAATTTGGAAGGATACATCCTAAAAAATAAATTACCGATTAAACCCATCCATATTGCAGATATTCTGGCATCGGGGTGGAAATGAAAGCCCCCTAAATCCCCCACGGGGGGACTTTGAAAATCGTTTGATGATTAGTCATCTGACTTTGGAGAAGGCTGAATTTAAATACTTCATATGTAAAAAAGTGAAGCTACAACTTGAAATTTGGAACTTTAAATTTGAAACTCAACTATGGCTGAAATAGGAAAAATAAATCACCTGTATGTGGTAAAAGAGGTGGACTTTGGTATTTACCTCGATGGTGGCAACTTGGGTGAAATTCTGATGCCCAAGCGGTATGTTCCTGAAGGAACTCAACCCGAAGATACGATCGATGCGTTTATCTATCTCGATTCTGAAGACCGCCTGGTAGCAACAACCGAAAAACCGCTGGCAATGGTTGAAGAATTTGCCTTGCTCGAAGTGGTTTCAGTCACACCGATTGGAGCATTTCTGAATTGGGGACTGCCTAAAGATTTATTTGTTCCGTTCCGCGAGCAACGCCAGCCCATGGAACAAGGTCGCAAGTATCTGGTATATGTTTACCTGGATACGAACACCAAACGTATTGCCGCTTCCTCAAAAATCGAAAATTACCTGGATAATATCCCGGTTGATTATGACGTGGACGAAGAAGTTGACCTAATCATTATGAATCAGACCGATTTGGGCTACAATGCCATTATCGACAATAGCCACCTCGGAATCCTTTATAAAAACGAAGTATTCCAGCCCTTAAATCCGGGCGATAAAATTCAGGGATACATTAAAAAAATCCGTACTGACGGAAAAATTGACCTTCGTCTGGACAAAATGGGATATGAAAAAATCAGCCAATTTGTCGACAAGATTATCGTTGAACTTCAGCGAAATAAAGGATTTTTACCCCTGACAGATAAAAGCTCGCCCGAAGAAATATACCAAACGTTTAAAATCAGCAAGAAGAACTTTAAAGCAGCCATTGGCGCACTTTACAAGAAACGGTTTATTGCACTTGAAGAGAACGGAATCCGCCTGCTGACTTCGAAATAAATCACCTTAATCTGCAAGTTGACAGATGACTTCATGTCACCTGTCAACCAGTTAGCATTCGAACTGTAATTTTCATGGAACCACGAATCATTACCATACCCAAAAAAATGCTGGTCGGACGAAGGCTGAGAATGTCCCTGTCAGTCAACAGGACAAACGAACTCTGGCAATTCCTGATGCCTCGAAAAAAGGAAATCCGAAACAAATTGAATTCCGATTTATTTTCTGTTCAGGTTTTTGATCCTGACTCGGAAGAAGAAATCTGGGTGCCGGTAAAACCCGTTACCCCAAACTCGTAACCCGAAATTCAAATAATGAAAGTTTGTATTGCCGAAAAGCCCAGTGTGGCGAAAGAACTTGCGCAGATCATTGGCGCCAATACCCGCAGAGACGGTTATTTTGAAGGAAACGGATACCAGGTTACCTGGACATTCGGGCATTTATGCACCCTGAAAGAGCCAAACGATTATACCGAACAATGGAAGTCGTGGAATATGCGGGCTTTACCGATGATCCCACAAAAATTCGGCATCAAACTGATCGATAATGATGGGGTCAGAAAACAATTTGCGACCATCGAAAAATTGATGTCAACTGCTGATGAAGTGATCAACTGTGGTGATGCCGGACAGGAAGGAGAGTTGATCCAGCGTTGGGTGATGTCGATGGCCAAATGTACAGCAACGGTTAAACGCTTATGGATTTCGTCGCTAACCGAAGAGGCCATCCGCGAAGGGTTTCAGAAATTGCAGGATGGTAAAAAATTTGATAACCTGTATGCCGCCGGAAGCGCGCGCGCCATTGGCGACTGGCTCCTAGGAATGAATGCCACCCGGCTTTACACGTTAAAATACGGCCAGAACCGACAGGTCTTATCCATTGGAAGGGTGCAAACTCCTACCCTCGCCATCATTGTCAACCGTCAGAAGGAAATCGATTCATTTATTTCTGAACCTTATTTCGAGATCAAAACCATTTACCGTGAAGCAACTTTCTCCGCAGCATCCGGACGTTTCCAAAACCGGGAAGATGCTGCGCAGGTATTGGAAGAAATCAGTAAATTCGATTTGGAAATCGGTAAAATTGAAACCAAAAACAGCATTGAGCAGCCGCTGCGACTGTTCGACTTAACTTCGTTACAGGTGGATTGCAACCGGAAATTCAACATGGGAGCTGAGGAAACACTAAAAACCATCCAGTCGCTTTACGAAAAGAAACTGACGACTTATCCTCGTGTGGACACCACTTACCTTTCGGAAGATATTTACCCCAAAGTGCCGGGAATTTTGAAAAACCTGAAAGGCTACGAAACTCTAACCGCGACATTGCTTCAGGAAAAACAGATACGAAAATCGAACAAAGTTTTCGACAATAAAAAGATTACCGATCACCACGCCATCATCCCGACTGGTCAGTGGCGCGCCGATCTTTCCCAGCAGGAAAAACAGGTTTTCGACATGGTGACCAAACGGTTTATCTCCGTTTTTTATCCCGATTGTAAAGTGGCCAACACCACCGTCGAAGCTAAAGTTGGTCCGCACGATTTTAAAGCCACCGGGAAACAGATTCTTTCACCCGGATGGCGCACCGTTTATCTGAATGAGAAAAATCCGGTTCAGAGCGACGAAAACCTGCTCCCGATATTTGTAACCGGAGAACACGGACCTCACGAACCCGGATTGCTTGAGAAATTTACACAACCTCCCAAATACCACACCGAAGCGACACTTTTACGGGCAATGGAAACCGCAGGAAAAAGTGTGGATGACGAAGAACTGCGTGAGTTGATGAAGGATAACGGCATCGGACGGCCATCGACCCGAGCCAACATTATTGAAACGCTCTTCCGGAGAAAATACGTTAAAAAGGACGGCAAAAAGCTGGTTGCCACGCCAACCGGAATCGACCTGATCGACAGCATTGAAAACGATCTCCTGAAATCGGCTGAACTGACCGGACAATGGGAAAAGAAACTGCGGTTGATTGAACTAGGACAATATGATGTGGCGCATTTCATGGACGAAATGAAGCAAATGGTTACCGAAGTGGTCGATCAGGTGAAACGGTCACCCCGAAAAGAGTTCACTTTTGCTCCGGAAGAACCGGCAATTCCGGATAAAAAAGAAAAGGCAACACCTGCCGAACCGACAGAAACTACCTGCCCGGACTGTAAAAAAGGGATTCTGAAAAAAGGCAAAAATGCCTGGGGTTGCTCTGATTGGAAGGAAGGTTGCCGATTTATTATTCCTTTCGAATTCATGAGCAAGAAACTCACCGATGCTCAAATCCGTCGTTTGGCTGAGAAAGGTAAAACAGCGCTGATCAAGGGATTCAAACAGGAAAACGAACCGGTTGACGGCTTTCTGGAACTCACTTCTGACTTCAAAATCAGTTTTTCAGAAGCAGAACCTGAAAAGCTGGTCTGTCCATCCTGCAAAATTGGTGGGATAGTAAAAGGAAATACCGCCTGGGGATGTTCCAATTTCAGGGGTGGCTGCAAACTGCGCATTCCGTTTGAACTTCAGGGAAAAAAACTGAGCGAAAGTCAGGTTGAACAACTGGTTTTGAAAGGTCAAACAAGGCCGTTCACTTATACTGAAGGAACTACAAAAATTACCGGACTGTTTAAGTTTGATCCGAATTATCAGGTCCGGTTCCAGGAGAAATAAAATTTTAAAAGCATCAATATGGCACAGACAGAAATCGAAAAATTATTAGCAAACATCGAAGAACTTGTCCCCGTTTACATGGCCATTCCAGAGGATTACGCCAAATCAAAAGGTGTTGCTTCGGGTTGCATTATTGGCGAAGATGGTCAGATTTACGGAAAAGTGTTTGGTAACGATAAACTCAGAGGCAGGGATTCGTTTAAAATTGCATGGACAAAAGCCAGTCAGGTTTGGATTACCGGTTTCAAAACCAATGAATACGAACGGCTGGTGTTTTCCGACCAAATTGATTATCACACGTTTGGCATCAGTCCGCCCGATTTGGTTGGATATGAAGGCGGCCAGCCTGTCACCCTTCGTGACGGAACCAAACTGGCTGTTGGATTTAGCGGCTTCCGTGGCGCCAGCGATCTGGAGATTGTTTTAAAAGCAATTGAGAAAGCAAACACGGTTATCGAATAGATATTTCACTTTCCTACAGATAATTTTTACTCAATTTTTTTTTTTAGGTTTTGTAGAGACGCACGGCCGTGCGTCTCTACCGGTTATGACCGACCAAATTTTCCTGCAAAACACCAAACATTTAACAAAATCTATCCTGATATTGTAAACCAAATGCTGTATATTTGATCTTCAAACCTTATACAAGCTCCATACTATGAATCCGGAATACTCGCATTAAATACGGAAGATTTTATTAGTCTTACTGATATTGCGCGCTATCGGGACACAGAACGGAGCGATTACATTTTGCAAAACTGGATGCGAAATCGCAGCACGATTGAATTTATTGGATTGTGGGAGTTATTCAATAATCCCAATTTTAATTCCATCGAATTCGATGGAATTAAAATACAAGCAGGTTCAAACAGTTTCTCATTAACCCCGAAACGATGGATTGAGAACACAAATGCAATTGGTATCGTTTCTAAAACAGGAAGATAGGTGGTACTTTTGCCCATAAAGATTGTCTAAAGTAAACTATCACATTCATACCGATGCGATTAAAGAAAATCTTATTCCTAAAGAGCTTACCAAAACTCAGGTATCTTTTGTTTATGCCAACGAAGCCGATATGTTGAATATGGCTTTGTTTGGGAAAACTGCCCAACAATGGAGAACTGAACATCCCGATGCCGATGGCAATATCAGAGATATGGCAACCATTGAACAATTGGTGGTACTTTCGAATATGGAAAGCATAAACGCTGTTTTAATTCACCAGAGCTTGGTTCAAAGCGAACGTTTGATGTATCTTAACAAAATAGCGATTACCCAGATGCAATCTCTATTAAGAAATAAAACCCTAAAGAAGCTGAAATAGCAGGACGGCAGTGCAATTGAAGACGAGAACAAACAAAAACCTAACAATCATCTGTAAATGTAAATCTTCCACTACGAAAGCATTTAACAGAATTTCTGGTATCTTGTAAACCAAATGCTGTATATTTGATCCTCAAACCGATACAAACCTAAAACCATGAACACGGAATACAATACAAGTAATGCACGGAAAAAAATCCAAAGAGTAATCTCTTCAAAATATTGATATGGCAGATAGTCAAATTCTTATTTATCAAACCGAAGACGGTATCACCAAGATTGATGTCAGGCTCGAAAATGAAACCGTGTGGCTCAACCAGGCACAAATGGTTAAACTATTTCAAACAACCAAGCAAAATATTAGCCTTCATGTTAGAAATATATTCGACGAAGGTGAACTTCATGAAGATCCAGTTGTCAAGGAATACTTGACAACCGCCAGTGATGGTAAAAACTATCGAACCAAGTATTACAATCTTGATGTTATTATTTCAGTTGGGTATCGGGTAAAATCGCATCGTGGCATTCAATTCCGCATTTGGGCCACCCAACGGCTCAAAGAATATATTATTAAAGGTTTTACCCTTGATGATGAACGGTTGAAAGCCGCCGGACAAATACGCTATTTCGATGAACTTGTTGAACGGATACGCGATATTCGCAGTTCAGAGCGTATTTTCTACCAAAAAGTAAAAGATATTTTTGCCCTGAGCATCGACTACGATGCGAAAACTAATCAGGCAAAAGATTTTTTTGCCACCATTCAGAACAAACTTCATTGGGCAATCCACCAACATACAGCAGCCGAATTAATTGCCGGACGAGCCAATGCCAGTGAAAAAAACATGGGTTTAACTTCGTGGCAGGGCTCCAAAATCAGAAAAACCGATGCAGGCATTGCCAAAAACTACCTGAACGAAGCCGAGCTCAGCCAGCTTAATCTGCTGGTAGAACAATTTCTTGCCTTTGCCGAAAATCAGGCACGTCAGAAAAAAGTAAGGTCTGACTATTCAAATCTTATTATTTGTAGACACAAATATGTTCACGGAGGCTCTCCTACTTTGACATTTCAAGAGGTTTTGGATAGTTATCAAATAGGTAAAGATGTTATACATGCACTTTATGAAGCAATGCAAAGATAGAAAGGCTGCTTGTAACTCAGTGCCTGCCACTCGTTTGTAACGAGGCAAATATGATTTTCTCTAATTTTCTATTGTGTCCTATGTGACTATGTGGTTCAATATTAAACCCCTCTCCTCTCCAACAACACCACATTCTCCACATGATGCGTATGAGGAAACATATCCACCGGTTGAATGCGGGTCACTTTATAAAACTCATCCATTAATGCCAGGTCGCGGGCCTGGGTAGCCGGGTTGCAGCTTACATAAACTACCTTTTCGGGAGCAGTTTCCATAATGGTTTTCTCTATTGGCCAAAACAATAAAAAGAATTTTGCTCAAAAAATACAATCTGCAGTTACCCGTTTGGTAACTTTTAATTATCTTTGGTGCATAAATCTTAAAAATGAGGGTAATAGCTAAAAAGATACTTCGTGATTTTTGGAAAAAATATACCGAGTCAGAGCAACAATTAAAGACTTGGCATAAAGAAGCATCAAAGGCAAATTGGAAGAATCCAATTGAAATTAAAGGTGAATATGCAAAAGCAAGTATCTTAAAAAGCGAACGTGTTGTTTTCAATATCTGTGGCAATAAATATCGATTAATCGCAGATATAAACTACGACAGACAATGGGTATTTATTCGATTTATTGGAACACATGATGAGTATGACAAGGTTGACGCAGATAAAATTTAAAACTATGGATATCAAAGCAATAAAAACAGAAGAAGATTATAATCAGGCATTACAAAGACTTGAAGAGATATTTCATGCGCCAATTGATTCAAAAGAAGGAGATGAAGCCGAGATTTTATCCATCTTAATTGAAAAATATGAAGATGAAAACTATTCCATTGACGCTCCGGATCCGATAGAGGCCATATTGTTCAGAATGGAACAAATGGAAATGACAAAAAAAGATTTGGCAGATATTCTGGGATATAAAAGTAGGGTTTCAGAGATTTTCAGTAAAAAACGAAAATTGAATATTCAAATGATCCGCAATCTTCATGACAAAATGAATATTCCTTACGATTCATTAATAACCGAATATTAAAGCATATTGATTAACTTTGAATTCTAAAATACTTTAAATATGGGAATCGAAACAATTGACATAAAAAATAATAAAGGTGCGCAAGCAATCAGAATTCCGAAGAAAATGAGAATAGACGATGACAAAGTTTATCTCAAAAAGGTGGGCAATTCGCTTTATATTATTCCATACCATAACCCCTGGCAAAATTTGATTGAAAGTACAGACTCATTCACATCAGATTTTATGGACGAAAGAAACCAACCCATTGAACAACAAAGAGAATCATTTGAATAATGGAATACTTGCTTGATACGAATATCTGCATATACATCATTAAGAAAAAACCTGTTGAAGTTTTTGAGAAATTCAAAAACCTAACTATTGGTGATGTGGGAATTTCTTCAATAACATTGGCAGAATTGCAATATGGTATCGAGAAAAGTTCAAGTCCTGAGAAGAACAGAGAAGCATTGGAGAAATTCCTGACCCCAATTGAAATTATTGATTATGGCTATGAAGCAACCGTTGAATACGGAAAAATTCGTGCAGAATTAGAGAAAAAAGGGGTTCCGATTGGACCTTTGGATATGCTGATTGCTTCTCATGCAAAGAGTCTCGATGTAATTTTAGTGACTAATAATGTGAGGGAATTCGAGCGGATAGCTGGTTTGAAAATAGGAAATTGGACAAAATAGAACAACAAACTACCAAAATTGGTTAATCCATACTTTGTTATTACTGATCCGATGAGCTCCAGTCATCGTATCAGTAATCTAACTATACCCCTCTCCTCTCCAGTAGCACCACATTTTCCACATGGTGGGTGTGCGGAAACATATCCACCGGCTGAATTCGGGTAACCTGATAGAATTCATCCATTAAAGCCAGGTCGCGGGCTTGGGTGGCCGGGTTGCAGCTCACATAAACCACTTTTTCGGGAGCAGCTTCCAAAATGGTTTTAATTACCTCTTCATCCATTCCGGCGCGTGGCGGGTCGGTAATAATTACATCCGGATGCCCATTTCGGGCAATAAAATCACTGGTCAGGATTTTCTTCATATCACCTGCAAAAAAGCCGGTGTTACTGATTCCATTCAATTCCGAATTGACATGCGCATCCAGAATGGCTTCAGGAACATATTCAATACCCACCACTTTCTGCACACCCCGGGCAATAAAATTGGCAATGGTTCCGGTCCCGGTGTATAAATCGTAAACCACTTCATCGCCTTTCAGTCCGGCAAATTCACGTGCTACCTTATACAATTCGTAAGCCTGTTCGGAGTTGGTCTGGTAAAAACTTTTCGGACCTATCTTGAATTTCAGCCCTTCCATTTCTTCCAGAATATGGTCATTCCCTTTGTACACAAGGATTTCCTGATCGGTGATGGTATCGTTCCCTTTTCCGTTGATCACGTACATCAGAGAAGTAATCTGCGGAAATTCAGCTGCAATAGCGGCTAGCAAATTCTCGCGGTTCTCCTTTTGTTCGCTGAAGAAGCAAACAATCAACATCACATCGCCGGTAGTCGAAGTACGGACAATGATATTCCGGAGTAATCCGGACTGAATCCGACGGTCAAAAAAATCAAGGTCGTTTTCGTTGGCATAATTTTTAATAAAGTTGCGGATTTCGTTCGACGGATCGCCCTGCAACCAGCATTTATTGATGTCGATGATTTTATCGAACAGGCCCGGAATATGGAATCCCAGCGCATTCAGGTTCAAATATTCAAGGCCGGTACCGATTTCTTCATGGGTCAGCCAGCGTTTATTAGAAAAACCAAACTCAAGTTTATTGCGGTAAAAGGTAGTCTTTGCCGATCCCAGAATGGGTGTAATTTCAGGAAGTTCAATCCGGCCGATGCGGCGCAACTGATCGGATACCTGTTTTTGCTTGTAAAAAAGCTGTTTTTCGTAAGGAAGAAACTGCCATTTACACCCGCCGCAAACCTCAAAATGTTCGCAGAAAGCCGGAACACGGTCAGGCGATTCAGAAATAACCCGGGTCACCCGTGCTTCCATATATTTGGTCCGCTTTTTAGTCACCTGCAGATCAACCACATCACCCGGAATAACATGAGTGGTAAATATTACCACATCATCTACGCGCGCAACTGCTTTTCCTTCCGCGCCAATGTCGGTAATGGTCACTCCTTCGTAAAATGGCTTGTCTTTTCTGCCTCTTCCCATGATTTTCAATATTTTCAGCAAAAGTAATTAAAAAGAAATAACAGGACAGGCAAAAGGCAGAGTTGACAATCGCGGTATTAACTAAATTCTACCATAAATATTTGAATTGCTGCGAAAATAGATTCTGTCACCTTGCCTCGCCCACCTGCCGGGCGAGGCAGGGTGTGACACTCTGCTTAAAAATAAATTCTGGCAAAATATAATTCTCCTTTCATCCTTAGTGTAAATAAAACAAAAAGACTCCGGTTTTTAATCCGAAATAGCTATCTTCGGGCAGAATAACCTAACTCATAAACCAGATACATTTATCATGAAAAAGTCAATTTTATTTCTTTTCTGTATTCTTGTGATGACTTCTTTTGCACAAGAACCTGTTGGAATTTTCAAAACCAACAAGGACATTGGCTCGCCAAAACTTGCAGGCTCTGCCTCGTATAATCCGGATAATCAAACTTATACCATTTCAGGAGCTGGCTATAACATCTGGTTTGGCCGCGACGAATTTCATTATCTGTACAATAAATTGAAAGGCGACTTTATCCTGACTGCCAATTTTTCATTTGTTGGCGACAATAAAATACACCGGAAAATTGGCTGGATGGTACGTGCATCAGATAAAGACAACGCTGTTCATTGTTCGGCTGTTTTACATGGAGATGGCTTGACAGCCATGCAATGGCGTGAACTTGAAAATGCAAATATGCGCGACCCTGAAGATGAAATTTTTGCCGCTAAACCTTACTACAGTGTGGTTCAGCTGGAGCGTTCAGGCAAAACAATGATTATGCGTGCAGCTCATCCGGGCGAACCGCTACAACTCATTGGAAAACATGTCATGGAAAATATGCCGGACGAAGTTTTGGCTGGTCTGATCATGTGTTCGCATGATCCGGAAGTGGTTGAAACAGCTAAAATTTGGAATGTTCGTATCGACCAGCCTGTTGCTGAATCATACAATCCAAATAAGGAAGGATGGCTGGGTTGCCGAATGGAGATCCTGAATGTTTTCGATGGCAAGCGTCAGGTAATTCTGGATAAAGCGGGTCGGTTTGAAGCGCCAAACTGGATGCCTGACGGGAAAAAATTACTCTTCAACATGGACGGTTCCATTTATAAAATTCCGGTTGAAGGAGGTGAACCTGAAAAGTTGAATACTGGCTCAGCCAATCACAACAACAACGACCACGTTATTTCATTCGATGGGAAAATGCTTGGCATCAGTAATCATCGCGAAGGATTAAATGGCGGTGGTTCCACTGTTTATGTATTGCCTCTTGAAGGTGGTGAACCGCAACTGGTAACTCAGGACACCCCATCGTATTTGCATGGCTGGGCTGCCAATAATAAAGAAGTAGTTTATGTAGCTCAACGTAACGGAAGTAACATTTACAACATCTATAAAAACTCAATTAAAGGTGGAAATGAGGTGGCTTTAACTAATAATAAGCCCAAAGAACATGTTGACGGTTGCGAGTATTCACCTGATGGCAAATACATTTATTACAACGGCAGCCAATCGGGCACGATGCAACTTTGGCGTATGAAACCGGATGG
Source organism: Bacteroidota bacterium (assembly GCA_030684645.1). Taxonomy (GTDB): domain Bacteria; phylum Bacteroidota; class Bacteroidia; order Bacteroidales; family Prolixibacteraceae; genus Aquipluma. The sequence goes on from JAUXUF010000326.1 coordinate 75,272, forward strand.
CAGTGAAAAAGAACAAATCACATTCGATCAATACAATAACTGGTTTCCGCACATTTCTCCCGATGGTAAATGGATTGCCTATATTTCGTTCGATCCGGATATTGAATTCAATTCGCATCCTTCGTACAAGCGTGTGACCTTAAAACTGATGCCAACTGCGGGAGGAGCGCCTAAAGTAATCGCTTATCTTTACGGCGGACAAGGAACAATTAATGTCAATTCCTGGTCACCTGACAGCAAACGCATTGCATTTGTCAGCAATTCAGGAAAAAAGTAAATTGTCTGATTTTAGAAAACCAATAATAATTCCTATTAGAATGAAAATCTTATCACCACTAATTTTTCTACTGTTTATATCTGTTCACTTTTCGTTTGCTCAGGGAAAAAGTATAAAGCAGCAAAAGCTGACGAAATTCGAACTCCAGTCTTCCGGGTTGATTAATGCTTCAGGAGAAATCATCTCCACTTCCGGCTATCAGTCCAATGTTTATTGGTTTCCGGTGAATGTTCCTTCAACAGTGCTTACCGGACTTGTTGCCAACCGCATCTATCCTGATCCATATTCAGGAATGAACAACATGCTGATCCCCGATGCATCGGATGAATTCAATAAAAAGTACAATCTGGAACAGTACAGCCACATTCCCAACGTGGGTAATCCGTGGAAAAAACCTTACTGGTACCGCACTTCGTTTCAGGTTCCGGCCAGTGATAAAGGGCGCCATTTCCAGTTAATATTTAAAGGAATTAATTACAGGGCAGCTGTTTGGATAAACGGACAGCCAATCGCTGACTCAACACAGATGGTTGGAATGTTTGCCGAATACAGTTTTGATGTCAGTAAAAAAATTAAAGCCGGTGAGGAGAATGTGATCGCCGTAAAGATTTATCCGCTAGATTTCCCAGGATTGCCTGCACAGGAACAATTAAAAGCCATGGATGATTTCTTTGAAAATGGCGGACCAACCGGTGATATTGGTAAAAACGTCACCATGGTTTGTTCGGTTGGCTGGGATTGGCTTCCTCCGGTGCGCGATCGTAATATAGGAATCTGGCAACCGGTATTTCTCCGCACTTCAGGAGAAGTAACAATTGTTCAGCCACAACTTATTACTGATTTGCCAAATTTGCCTGACACATCCGTTGCTAAACTTTCACTAAACCTCAGCCTGTCAAACCATAGTCAAAACCAGGCAAAAGGTATCTTAAAAGTTGATATTCGTCCGGAGAATTTTACCGGCAAGCCTGTTTTATTTTCGAAAGAAGTAACAATCCCTTCCGGATCTAAAACACTTGTCGAATTGAATGCCGGAAATACCAGTCAACTTCTTGTAAATCAACCACACCTTTGGTGGCCAAACGGATATGGAAAAGCAAATTTGTATCGCATTCACCTTCAGTATGAAACCGCCGGTGTAATTTCTGATGACACGACCTTTGTTTTTGGTATTCGCACCGTCAGTTCAAAAGCGGTAGAGGTACCCAATAAATTTTTGCGCCGTGATTTCTATGTCAACGGGAAACGTATTCAACTGGTAGGTGGCGCCTGGGTGCCTGACATGATGCTGAACCGTGACTCTGTCCGTTATGATAATGAATTGCATCTTTGCCGGAATTCAAATACCAACCTGGTACGGATTTGGGGTGGTGGAATTACCCCTCCTGATGTATTCTTCGATCTGGCTGACAAGTACGGATTAATGGTATGGTCTGATTTCTGGGTTACCGGCGATACGCATGGCGAATTCAAAGGATCAACTGAATGGCCATTG
>JAUXUF010000128.1 GCA_030684645.1 Bacteroidota bacterium
TTTTTTCATATTACATCCTTAAACAATTAAAATTTGTTTTACCAGCATAGTTTTTTCTTAACAGAAATTTGAAATAAAGCTATTTTTTATCCGGATAAATTTAGTTAACTATCAAGTGATAAACAATTAGCAGAATACTTAAAGATTTGTAGTCTATGGATTACAATGATTTTTCTGATCGTTCTTATGACTGCTGTAAACTTGTGGAATTAATTGAGAGTGTTTGAATATGTTGAGTTTAGAAAAGAGAACCTGGAGATCAAATTTATCCAATACCGGCGGGCTCAATAAGTTTATGCGTAAGAGCATAATGAGCAAGTTCAACTTCGTTTTTGATATTCATTTTCTTTAAAATACGATCTTTGTGTGTCCTGACTGTTTTAATACTTATTGATAGTGTTTCTGCAATTTGTTTCTGAGGATGTCCCGAAGCAATCATACAAAATATTTGAAACTCGCGGTTAGAGAGTCTTTCGTGCAGAAGTATTATACTGTTTTTCTCTAAGAGATCAATTAATTTTTCTGCAAGAAGGGGGCTTAGATATTTTCCACCGCTGTAAACTGTTCGAATGGCAGTGAGTAAATCATCCTTGATGCTTTCCTTATTGATAAACCCATGGGCACCGGAACTTAACACTCGTGTGGCAACTTGTGTTTCAGAATGAATGCTTAACACAAGAACTTTCAGATCAGAATGATTATTCTTTAAATAGTGCAATACTTCGAAACCGTCTTTAACGGGCATATTGATATCGAGAATAAGAATATCACACAGGACAATTTTTAGTTTATCCAACACTTCCTGACCGGTGGAAGCTTCATCAACAACGATCATATCGGATGTGTTAGAAATAAACTGCTTCAGCCCTTCCCTAACTATGGGGTGGTCATCTGCAATTATTACTTTTATCATAAATTTTGACAGTTTTTTTTCACTCAATAAATTCTTCTTCTTGTGGAATCTTTACAGTAATCATTGTCCCACTTTCATGATTTCCAAGTATGTCAACACTTCCACCAAATACTAAAGCCCGTTCTTTCATACCTAACAGTCCAAGTGAATTTATTTCTTTTACAATGTTCTCATCAATTCCAATACCGTTGTCTTGAACCTCTAATAATATTTGATTTTCCTTTCGTTCAAGTTTTATACTGACTTTTGTTGCTTTTGAATGCCTGATAATATTTGTGAGACATTCCTGAAAAATTCTAAAAAGTACAGTTGACACATCACTATATAATTCAACTTTTTCTTTGGGAAGAAAACATTCACAGGTTAAGCCTGTTTTTTTCTGAAACTCTTCCATTTGCCATTCGATAGCAGTTACCAAACCGAGACTATCCAGAATTAACGGTCGGAGTTGGGATGAAACATCGCGAACAGATTGTATCATTTCATCCAGAAGAATATACATTGATTGTATTTTCCCGCACAGCTTATTCTTTTCACGTAAATCTTCTTGTTGGGCCATTTCATTTTCAAGAAAAGACAAGTCCATTTTAAGTCCGGTTAAAGATTGCCCGATCGAATCGTGAATCTCTCTGGCGATACGTGTTCTCTCTTCTTCACGTGCATTTTGCAAATGAGAATACAAAACCCGTAATTGTTCGTGTGACTTTCTGATTTCATCAATTGCATTCTTACGTTGAGTAACGTCTCTCAATGCAAAAACAAGAAACTCAATTTCTCCCATCTTATCCAGGATCGGAGTAAGACCCCAATCCCAATATGTCACTCCCCATTCGGGATGATCCGGAAAAACGAAAGGGTGTTCAACAAACCGAACGGATTTTTTGGTAATAATGACTTTTTCAAAATCGGCTTTTGCATCCGAGGGATAAAAATCAAAATGATTGTGGCCCCGGAATTCTGATACATCGCGCTGACAAGCTTTTGCATACGCTTCGTTCACTTGCAAAAAATTAAAGTCTTTATCCAGCAGAACAAAAGGTGTAATTGAATATTGAAAAAATGATTGCAATATCTTGGAATTCTTGTTCAATTCATTCTCAATGCCTTCCTGATCGGTAATCATGACAGTATCCTCAGTTTGGTCAATTGCAGTTAAAATCTTTTGCAATTGATCCGACGATTTTTTGCGCCCGGTGATGTCTTTATCGTATAATGCCTTTAAGGAATTATTCTCTTGCTGTAATTCTTGTAACTCTTTTATAAGTTCTTCTTTGGTTTTATCATGGTCATTCATAATTGTAGGTTATCTATTTCAATTGAATGTAATTGAAACATTTGAAACAATTAATTTGTTGCGTTGGATCACTGAATTGGGTTTTGTCTATTAAAGCGTTGGCAATAAAAAAACAGCGTGGCCAAATTGCCTACTGCTATTGAGGTCCGTCCAAGAACCCTTACCACAAGTAAAGCAACGACCACGCCTTGACGTGGCGTTTTTGCTTACTTTCCTGTTTATCTATTAAAATTTGGTCGATTTCAAGTACAGAATTCAGCTAAACGCAGTATTTTATATTTCTTCTTATATTTCTTTAATTCTACAGTTCTTTAAAATTTCGTTATACTAATTTATTCATCTATCGAACCAAATGTAACCATTATCAATATAGCTTGTACTCAAATATTTAAATAAAATTTTTTTGAGGTTGGCAGCTTGTGTGTATCGCATTGACCCAGGTTCTTCAACGTTGCAGATATCGTATTCTCGTTGCTTGCCTTGTCCAAATTTTAGCATTGCTTTTATCAAACCGTCTCCACTAAAAGCAACCAATTTGCATTTGAATCGGGATTATCATTAAGTCAAATTGCCAGGATTGAAACTGCCAGAATAAACCCAACAATTAGTACTGTTTTTGCCTTGGCACGGACATTGAATGTACCGCTGTCTGATCTGTTCGATTTCGAACTCTCACCAAAAGAAAAATAATACGTCAACCTTTCTTTATTTCAATTTCCTTACATTTGGTCAACTTTTGTTACTCCGGGGGCGACTTCAAGTCGCCCCGTGAGTAAGGATTCGAAACCCATTGCCATGACTAAAGCTTCATATTGTACTCCGTCGTCATTTCCTAAAGAATAGCTTTTGTTTTCTTATTTGGCTCGTTTCATGTGAAAATACACAAATAACGCTTTTAAATAAGCGATAATTTGTTTATATTTGTATTATTCAAAAGTGAAAATAATGGAAAGACTGTATAATTTGTCGCGAAGTAAGGCTGAAAATGCTACGTTGGAGTTTAAGCGATATTTATTCGGTTCGATTGATTTTAACAATCGGATGATCGGAATCAAAGGGGCAAGAGGTACCGGAAAAACTACATTCCTGCTTCAACGATTGAAAGAGCTTCCTCCTGACTTTAGTTTATATTTTAGTTTAGATGACATTTTCTTTTCTGCCAATCAATTGATTTCAGTTGCTGAGGAATTTGTTCGCAAAGGAGGGAAGTACTTGTTGATTGATGAGGTACACAAATACCCCAATTGGTCGCAAGAGTTGAAAAATATTTATGACAATTTACCTGAATTGACTGTAATATTTACCAGTTCTTCAGCTTTGGAAATTAACAAGGGAAAGTTTGACCTGAGCCGAAGGGCAGTAGTTTATGAATTGCAGGGATTGTCATTCCGGGAGTATCTAAACTTTAAATATCGTACTGATTTTCAGATACTATCTCTGGATCAGATTTTAGCGAACCAGCCCGAAATATACACTCAAATTAACAGTGTATTCAAGCCTTTTCAATATTTCGAAGCCTATTTGCAAAAAGGCTATTATCCATACTTTATTGAGAATGAGCAAAGCTATTGGATTAGGCTCAATGAAACAATAAATCAGGTAATTGAAAACGATTTGCCGGCCATCACAAATATAGATTTTACATCGATAATGAAAATAAAGAAATTGGTTTTTATCATCGCTTCGCTGGTTCCATATACTCCGAATGTCAATCAGCTTGCAGTCCAGTTAAACTCCACACGCGATACCGTTTTAAAATATCTGCAATTGCTTCATACTGCTCATATTCTCAAATGGTTGACACAAGATTCATGGGGAATAAATTTCCTGAATAAACCTGACAAATTGTATTTAGAAAACACCAATCTGGCTTTTGCCCTGCAGAATGAACGGGTTAATACTGGATCATTACGCGAAACATTTTTTTTCAACCAGGTAGCGATGATGCATCAGGTTTCTCTTCCAAAAAAAGGGGACTTTTTTGTTGATAATGAATTTACTTTTGAAGTTGGAGGAAAAAACAAGACCAAAAGACAGATAGTCAACCTTGAGAAAGCTTTTATTGTTTCAGATGATATTGATTATGGGTTTCAGAATAAAATTCCGTTGTGGCTATTTGGCTTTTTATATTAGTGAATCTGCAAAATACAGAATCAATGCATTCTCACTTTCTCCCTACCAACTGCGACTGACCACTGACCACTTGATGCCAGATACCACTTTTACTTAGTTCAGCGTATTGCTTTTAACTTTTGCCTTGCGTTCCTTTTCCTCTCCCCAAATTTCTGAATTCACCGGGTGTCATTTGGATATGTTTTTTAAACGAGGTCGAAAAATAATCGATGGATTCGAAGCCCAGTTCAATGGCTATTTCCTTGATTGGTTTATTAGAAACAGATAGCAACTCCTTGGCTTTCTGGATTTTTAACTGGGTAATGTATTGTGCGGGAGCCATTCCGGTATATTGCCTGAACATCCGGCGAAACCAGGTGTAACTCATGTTTAACGAAGCTGCAAGCTCTTCAGGAGAAAGCGGACTATTGATTCTTTCGCGGATGATTAACCGCGCTTTATCAATTTTATTCAACACCTCTTTGTCTTTCCAGTTTTTATCTTTTTCACGGTAAAGGAGATAAGCCAGCAGATGAATGACCATCCCCGATAAAAGCTGCTGATATCCGGGGCGTTCACTGTTGCTCACATCCAGAATTTTTTTATACAGGCTGACAATCTCTTCATCATAACCAATATTGACGATCGGATTGCTTTTTGATAAGTAGTTGCCGTCAACCAGATTGCTGGCGAAAGATCCGCTGAATCCAACCCAATAGACTTCCCATCCTGTTTTTTCATCAGGCCGGTAAGTATGCCATTCATTGGGAAAAAGAAAAAAGACAGACCCTTCGGAAACTTCACACAGTTGCTTGCACGTTGATGCAAACTGCCCTTTCCCTTTGGTGATGTATAGAATCTGAAATTCATGAAGAAGCCTACCTCTTTCAAAATTGAAATTATACGCATGGGGATGAACGTTTGTGGGATAGGCTGAATGTAACGGGATGGACTCAAAACCGATTGTATTGACACTCAAATTCCAAGGATCGTCTTTTTCGTGTGTTGAGAGATAACGGATCTCAGAATTGCGGGTATGTTGCATAATAGGTAGGTTGTGTCAGGAATAAAAGTCTTTCGGTCAATTTTGAAATATTTTGTTGGCTAATATATTAATAACTTGCACCATCATCAAATGCAGATGAAAAATTGATGGTGTCAAATTAATCTGGTTGACGATTAACTTATAAACCTTGAATAATCATGAGTATGCGCCACAAGGTAGAAATCAAAATATTGTCTGTTATTTTTTGCTCGTCAACAGAGAATCTCGCTGACAGTTAAATAAAAAGCCAGTAAAGTCAATGATGATTATAATACCTGATTCATTAAATAGTACCATTTCCAGATGAAGAAATTTCTTTTTTTACCTATCTTGTTTTTAGCACTCGCTGTTCATAGTCAAACAATTGAACCGGGTGTCGCCAATCCGACCACTTATCTGACCGAGTTGAAAGCGGAAATGCAAAAGGAATGGCCGAAAAACCGGACCATCAACATCGTTTTTCACGGGCACAGTGTTCCGGCTGGTTACTTTAAAACTCCGGCAGTAAATACCTTGTCAGCCTATCCCAATTTGGTGCTGAAAAAACTAAAGGAAATCTATCCTTTGGCGGTTATCAATGTAATAGTGACTGCCATCGGTGGAGAGAATTCGGTAAAAGGAGCAGAAAGGTTTGAACGGGATGTACTCATTTATAAACCCGATTTGATTCTGATTGATTATGCACTGAATGATCGCGGCGCCGGTCTGGAAAAAGCCCGGATGGCCTGGATGCAAATGATTAAACAGGCAAAAGATCGTGGAATTAAAATGATTCTGCTCACCCCATCCCCTGATCAAAACGTCAATTTTGCTGATCCTGCCAATGATTTGAAGAAACATACTGATCAGATTTGTAAATTAGCCTTGGAAAATCAGATTGGACTGGTGGACAGTTACAAAGCCTTTGAATTTCTTTATCCGGATAAGCGAAAATTGTGTGAATATATGGCTCAGGTGAATCATCCCAACGAATTGGGTCATGACCTGATTGCCAATGAGATTATGAAGTGGTTTCAGATAAAATAATTGCACGAACAGATCAATCATGAACCGTAGAAAACTTTTCCTTCTAGCTCTGGTCGCAATTGGTTGGATCACCATCGTCTGTTGTAGTTTGCCTGAAAATGATGGGCAAACTGCTGCCTACTTGAAGAAGGCGTTTTTAAATCCTCCTGAATCTGCCCGTCCGGGTGTTTACTGGTATTTTATGGATGGAAACATGTCAAAAGAAGCGATGACCAAAGATCTGGAATCCATGAAAAAAGTGGGAATCGGAAATCTTGTTTTTCTGGAGGTTAATGTGGGTATTCCCCGTGGTCCGGTTGATTTTCTGAGTGACGAATGGCAGGATTTATTTAAACATGCGGTTCGTGAAGCCGAACGGTTGGGCATTGCAATTACACTTGGCGTGGGTCCGGGATGGTCGGGCAGCGGTGGTCCCTGGGTGTCAGGCAAGGAATCGATGCAGCATTTAGTTTCGGGCAGCATTCAGGTCTCAGAAAATGATAAGGAAAAGATTGTACTCCCCAAACCGGATCCAAAAAAGCCCTATTTTGGTGAAGGTGGCTTTACGCCTGAACTCAGAAAAAGGTGGATCGATTATTATGAAGATGTTGCTGTCCTGGCATTTCCAACTCCCTCCGGAAACTTTAAGATAGAAGATATCGACGAGAAAGCGCTCTATTACCGTGAACCATACACTTCAAAAGTGGGCGTCAAACAATTTTTACCATCACGGGCAAACTACGTCGAGCCAGTAAAAGGAACGGCTATTTCACAGGATCAGATCATTGATATTACCCGTTTTCTAGCTCCGGATGGAACCTTAAACTGGAAAGTTCCTGAAGGAAACTGGACGATCATGCGGCTGGGAAACAGGAACAACGGAGCAGTTACCCGTCCGGCGCCAATGCCCGGACTTGGTTTTGAAGCTGATAAAATGGACACTACCGCCATCAATGCACATTTGGCCAATTTTACAGGCAAGCTGTTTCAGAAAATTGGAGTTCCTGATAAGAATTTGCAAGGCGGTTTAAAAATGCTCCACATGGACAGCTGGGAAATGGGTGCGCAAAACTGGACTCCGCGGTTCAGGGAAGAATTCAAAAAAAGAAGAGGCTATGACCCGCTGCCGTATTATCCGGTTTATTCAGGATTGGTAGTCGAAAGCCTTGAAAAAAGCGAACGTTTTTTATGGGATTTACGGCAAACCGCTCAGGAACTGGTGATTGAAAACCATGCCATTCATCTTAAAAAATATGGACAAAAGTACAACCTCGGTTTCTCGATTGAACCTTACGACATGAACCCGACTGCCGATATGGAACTGGGCGCTGTTGCTGATGTACCCATGTGCGAATTCTGGAGCAAAGGTTATGGGTTCAACTCGTCATTCAGTTGTATTCAGGCCGCATCCATTGCACATGTAAATGGTCAGCCGGTTGTTGCTGCCGAAGCTTTTACAGCGCACAAGGAAGACTGGAAACAAAATCCGGGATCGATGAAAAATCAGGGCGACTGGGCTTTTGCTGCCGGAATAAACCGGTTCGTTTACCATACTTTTCAACATCAATACCTGAACGATGACCTGAAGCCGGGAATGACGATGGGCCCATATGGTGTTCACTGGGACCGCAGTCAAACCTGGTGGCCAATGGCCGACGGATATCACCGTTACATCACCCGCTGTTCCTATATTTTGCGACAAGGAAGGACCGAAGCAGATATTCTTTATCTGACACCCGAAGGCGCTCCGCATGTTTTTCGCGCGCCAGCCACTTCTTTAACCGAGGATCCAATACTTCCCGACCGGAAAGGATATAATTTTGACGGATGCTCGCCCTCACAGCTGCTTACCGCAAGCGTAAACGATAACCAGATCGTTTTTCCAGGAGGGGCAAGCTACCGGATTTTGGTTATGCCAGATGTGGAAACCATGACACCGGCTTTGCTGGATAAGATTGAATCGCTCGTGAAAGCCGGAGCAGTCATCGTTGGAAATCCGCCACGAAAATCTCCCAGTTTGGTTAATTATCCGGAATGTGATAATCAAGTTGCGGCAATTGCACAATCAGTTTGGGGAGCATTCAATCCTCCGGCAGAGGTTTCCGAAATTCAGGTTGGTAAAGGCAAAATTTTATGGGGTGGTGCCTTTTCAAACATTAAACTTCCTGAGCTTTATCCGAACTATGATGCTACTGCCGAATTGCTGAAGAAAATGGGTGTGGAGCAGGATTTTGTATCAACCGGCCCAGTTCGATATACCCACCGTACGCAAACGGATTTGGACATTTATTTCGTTTCCAACAAAACCAAAGAGACAGTCAATTCCCGTTGCACTTTTCGCGCCAGCAAAGGAACTCCCGAATTGTGGGATCCGCTGACAGGCGATATTCGTGCTCTTCCTGATTATAAAATGCAAAAAGGACGAATGCAAATCATGCTGCAATTTGAATCTTATCAGAGCTATTTTATTGTTTTCAGCAAGGGAAAAAAGAAACAATCCGGCGCTAAGAACTTTTCTAAACCGGAAATATTTATGGAAGTAAAAAGCCCATGGAATGTGTCATTCGATCCGAAATGGGGTGGCCCGAAAAATGTTATCTTCACTCAGTTGGACGACTGGATCCGAAGACCTGAAGATGGCATAAAGTATTATTCAGGTATTGCAGTCTATCACAATTCGATTCAGCTTCCTGAAAAGTTCGTCTCAGATAAAAATTCCGAACTCTTTCTTGATCTGGGTGAAGTTTTCAATCTGGCAAGGATATGGGTAAACGGAAAAGATATGGGAGTTGTATGGACTCCTCCTTTCCGCCTGAAAATTTCGGATGCCTTGATTGCCGGAAATAATCTGATCGAAATTGAAGTGGCAAACCTTTGGCCCAATCGCCTGATTGGAGACGAAAATTTTCCTGATGATGGTATCAAAAACCACAAATGGCCAGATTGGTTAATCAATAACCAGTCAAGGACTTCAGGAAGATATACGTTTACAATGGCTAAATTTTATGAAAAGGATTCCGAATTGTTAAAATCAGGATTGATAGGTCCTGTGAGGATTTTGATAAAAGAAAAATAAGGCACCATCCCCAGCCCTTCTCCAAAAAGGGGAAGGGAGTTTGGTTGCTGAAGATATCGACGATTTGTGCATTGATGAACAATCATGATTCCGGAGGAGTCAGATATTTGTAGCCCCGGCTTTTAAGCCGGGGAAGAATAAAGGGATGTAACAAGGCGCATCTGCAAATCAAATTTGAAAAGAAAACGCTGTATGCGCCGCAACGAAAACGCTGCTTGAAATAAATTATAAAATTCGATAAATGACAAAAGTAGGATTATTTGGAATTGGCCTCGACACCTATTGGGCCCAATTCGACGGATTGCTCGGCAATCTGTGCGCCTATCAGGAACAAATCAAAGACAGAATCTCCGGATTTGGCGTTGAAGTGGCTGATGCCGGAATGGTGGACAACCCCATGAAAGCACGTGAGGCTTCCGATTTTCTGAAAATGCAGGATGTTGAAATCGTTTTTCTTTATGTGTCAACCTATGCACTTTCTTCAACTGTTTTGCCGGTGGCGCAAAAGCTGAAAGTTCCGGTGGTGATCCTGAATTTGCAACCGGTAGCTGAACTCGATTACGAAGCGTTCAATAAACTGGGCGATCGCGGCAAAATGACCGGTGTGTGGCTCGAACATTGCCAGGCCTGCTCGGTTCCCGAAATTGCCAGTGTGTTCAACCGTTCCGGAATTCAATATGACTTTGTCACCGGATATCTTCAGGATGAAGAGGCATGGCAGGAAATTGAAGCATGGACGGAGGCAGCCCGGGTTGCAGCTGCCATCAGGAATAACCGTTTGGGAGTGCTGGGCCATTATTACGGCGGAATGCTCGATGTTTACACCGACCTGACCAAACAATCGGCTGTTTTTGGTACTCACATCGAATTGCTCGAAATGTGTGAACTAAAAAAATACAGGGACGATGTGACTGAACTTGAGGTTTCGACAAAAATTCAGGAATTTAACAAGGCCTTTGATGTAGCTCCGGAATGCGAAACCGCAGAAATTGAACGAGCTGCGCGAACTTCCGTGGCTTTGGATAAGTTGGTCAAAAACCGGAATCTGGGTTCGATGGCCTATTACTACGAAGGAGAACCGGGCAACGAATACGAAAATATAGTGACTTCGTTTATTGCGGGAAACACACTTTTAACGGGTAAAAACATTCCGGTTGCGGGTGAATGTGAAGTGAAAAATGCGCAGGCTATGAAAATTATGGCTGAATTTGGCGCCGGTGGATCGTTTTCCGAATTTTACCTGATGGATTTTAAAGACGATGTGGTGATGTTGGGTCACGATGGACCTGCCCATTTTGCCATTGCCGAGGGACGTGTCAGACTGGTGCCACTCCCAATGTATCACGGAAAACCGGGAAAGGGTTTGTCCATACAAATGACAGTGAAACACGGACCGGTTACCTTACTTTCGGTAGTTGAAGGTAATGACGGGGTTTTTCTGCTTGTTGCTGAAGGCGAATCTGTTGCCGGGCCGGTACTCGAAATCGGAAATACGAACAGCCGTTACCGCTTCTCCATTGGCGCAAAAAGATTCATGAACGAATGGTCGAAACAAGGACCGGCACACCATTGTGCCATTGGGGTTGGTCATATTGCTAATAAAGTTGAGAAACTGGGTAAGATTCTGGGAATTAATGTGGTGAAGATATGCTAGCTTTATAACATGTAGGCCCATCCCCAACCCTTCCCCAAACGGGGAAGGGAGTCAGGCAATCGATATTTTTAAAGTTTGATCATTGAAACGAGAATTAACCAAGTATGCGATATCCAAAAGTCCCCCGTTTTGGGGGATTTAGGGGGCTTTTAACCTAAATACTAACAAACATGAAAAAAACAAACCTAATCATCATCACCGGAATCATTCTGTTACTTGTTGCCACTCTGGGTTGCAGCAAAAAACCGGTTCCGGAAGGCATTCAGACAACTTCCGAACTTAAAAAGCTGTTTGCCGATCCGCCTTCAGATTACCGGAGCGCACCGCTTTGGGACTGGAACGAACAGGTCTCGGAAGAAGGCATTGATTTCCAGATGAAGGAATTTAAGAAAGCCGGCATTGGCGGTGTATTTGTTCATCCGCGCCCTGGTCTGATCACTGAATATCTCTCGGAAGAATGGTTTCACCTGTTCGATTATGCCGTTCAGAAAGGGAAAGAACTTGGAATGAAAGTCTGGATATACGACGAAAACTCCTATCCTTCCGGTTTTGCAGGTGGTCATGTTCCGGTAGAAATGCCCGATTCGTATCAGAATGGAACCGGCCTGAAAATGGAAATTCAGGAGGTATTGGAAGTGGTGCCGTCAGATACAGTTGCCGTGGTTCTGAAAAAAACCGATACCGGATTTACAGATATAACCGCTGCGATTGAAACGGAGAAAGGACAAACCGGTACGTATTATATTTTTCGGAAAACGTATCCTGCAAAATCACCCTGGTATGGTGGATTCACTTATGTCGATCTGATATATAAAGGCGTAACCGAAAAGTTCATCGACATTACAATGACTAGAGGATACGAACGTAACAAGGCCGATTTTGGGAAGACTTTAATGGGAAGTTTTACCGATGAACCTAATCTGGAAGCAGCCATGTCGAAGGGCACCATGTTGCGCTGGACGCCCGATTTATGGGATGTGTTTCAGCAGCGTTGGGGTTACGATTTGAAAATAAACCTGCCTTCCCTGGTTGAAGAAACCGGTAACTGGAAGAAAGTCCGTCACGATTTTTATGAGACGCTTTTGGAAATGTTTGTCGATCGCTGGGCCAAACCCTGGAGCAAATACTGCGACGCCAATGGGTTACGATGGACCGGCCATTACTGGGAACATGGCTGGCCGGTTCCAACCGATGGGATCGATGAATCTGCCTTTTACATCTGGCATCAGCAACCAGGTGTTGATATGCTTGGGAACCGCATGGACTCCCTTGGCTTGGGCGGACAATTTGGAAATGACCGCGCTGTTCGCGAGTTGAGGAGCGCCGCCAACATGGCCGGAAGAATGCGCACTTTGAGCGAAACTTATGGTGGCGGTGGCTGGGAAATGAATTTCGAAACGCAGAAGCGATTGGTAGATTGGGAAACAGTGCTTGGCGTTAATTTTGTCAATCAGCACCTTTCGTATTACAGCCTGAAGGGAGTGCGCAAGTTTGATTACCCGCCTTCATTTTCATACCACGAACCCTGGTGGGACCATTATAAATTAATGGGCGATTACATTGGCCGGGTGAGCATGGCCATGTCATCCGGACAGCAAATCAACCAAACACTGGTGCTTCAGCCCAACACTTCAGCCTGGATGTATTTTTCGAGAAAAGATAAAAATCCGACGATTAATACTATTAAGGACGGGTTTAAAAACTTTGTTTATCGTATGGAACAGCAACATCTGGAATACGACCTCGGATCGGAAAATGTGCTGAAAGTACTGGGAAGTGTGCAAGACCATAAACTTCGTGTCGGGCATCGTGATTATTCACTGGTGGTAATTCCGGCCGAAATGGAAAATATCGATCAGACTACGTTTGACATGTTGCAGAAATACCTCGAAAAAGGGGGCAAACTGCTGTCATTTAACCGGAATATTTCACTCCTCGACGGAGCCGAATCGTCCAAAGTGAACGAGTTGGCTGCCAAATATCCCGAACAATGGGTGGTTGCTGATAACCTGAATGAACCGACCGCGTTGAAAATGCTCACTCACGACGACTTTACAATGATCGACCGCACCCGGAATGGCATGTTGTATCATCAACGAAGGATTTTCGATGACGGGGAACTGCTTTTTGTAGTGAATTCGAATCCAACGAAAAAGGCCAGTACTGAAATCACTGTTAAGGGAAAATACGTTTCCAGGCTCGATCTGGTCTCGGGGAAAATTTACGCTTATCCGGCGAAGGCTGAAAATGGTAAAGTTTCGGTTCAAATCGACCTCGACCCGGTTGGAAGCGCAATGTTTGTGGTGAGCAATGAGAAACCAACCGAACCGGAATACACCCCGGTTTCAGGAGTAGAGACGGTGGTAGAAAGTACCTCTCCTGTGTCGGTAAAACGTGAATCAGACAACATCATGATGGTGAATTACCTCGATCTGAAAACGGCCAAAACAGATCAAAAAGATGTTTATTTCATGAATGCGCTGATTGGTTTGTTCAACGAAAATGGCGTTCAAATCGGTAATCCATGGCAGCATAAAATTCAGTACAAGAAAGATTATCTGGCGCTCGATTCACTTTTTAAAGATGGTTCTGGTTTTGAGGCCAGCTATCATTTTCAGCTTAATCCAAATTTGAATGCTGAGGCAATGAAATCCATTCGTGCGGTGGTGGAACGCCCCGAATTGTGGCAGGTAAGAATCAACGGCCAAGCCGTTTCAAAGACTGAAGGAAGCCATTGGATTGATCAGGAATTCCCGATGTATGCCATTGGCCAATATCTGAAATCCGGAAAAAATACACTGACCATCACATCGCCACGAATGCATATTCTGGCCGAAGTGATGCCAATTTATCTGCTGGGGGACTTCCTTGTAAAACCAGCTAAACAAGGTTTTGAAATAACCGGAGGTGAAATCAGCACTTTAGGTTCGTGGCGGGAAGCAGGCCTTCCTTTCTATTCGCAAAAAGTAGCTTATTCACAATCGTTCAGCGTGGCGAAATCCTCCGGAGCCAATTATAAAGTGAAACTGAATAATTGGAATGGATCAGTGGCCGAAGTCTGGGTAAACAACGAGCCTGCCGGACTGATTGCCTGGCAGCCGGATGAACTGGACGTGACTTCGTTATTGAAGGAAGGTGCCAACGAAATTACGGTAAAAGTTATTGGCAGCTTGAAAAACACGTTCGGCTTCTTTTACAAACCAAACAACGACTGGATCTTTGGTCCGCACTCCTGGAATGATGCGCCTGAAAAAATACCCTCAGCCTCCGAATATTTCCTGATGGATTATGGACTCATGGAGCCATTCAGCCTGGTAAAATAAAAAGGAACCTGGCTGAATGAATATCAGATGACGAAGTTAGACCCATCGAGGAATTATTGGATGAAATTCAATGATATTTGGTTTTAACTGATCTTTTCTGCTGCATCTTCATCAAGATACCAGCTGGTTTCACCAAAATTGGGAGCAATATAAAAGGCCGGGTATTGCCCGGCATCTTTTTGATTGCCGGTAATCTGAGCAATCCGTTCTGCTTTGCCTCTGCCTGTGACCAGAAAATATACTTTATTGGCATTATTGATGGTCTTTCCGGTGAGTGTAACCCGTTTCTGACCACTTTGCGGATGTGCAGCCACTTCACAAATACGAACTGATTCAAGCAGTTTCAGGTGGTTGGGGAAGATCGACGCAGTGTGACCGTCATCGCCCATTCCCAGAATAATCAAATCGAAAACCGGCCAGCCGTTACGTTGAGTCAAACTTTCCCTGATTTGTTCAGAGTAGGAAACTGCTTCCGGTTCAGGATCATTCTCACCTTTGATGCGGTGAATGTTTTTTTCAGGAATTAAAATCTGAGCAAAAAGCAGTTTCTGGGCCACTCCGAAATTACTTTCGGGATGAGCAGACGGAACCATCCGCTCATCGACCCACCAAAAATGAACGTTTTGCCAAAGTGCTGAACCGGCATATTTTTCGGCCAATACTTTAAATAATAAATCGGGTGATTTCCCTCCTGAAATAGCTAAATGGAAAGGTTTCCCGATGTGATGGCTGATTAAATTCATCAGATGATCAGCAAATTGATCAGCCAGGTCTTCCGGAGATTTGAAAATATGAAGATTATTTTTCATCGCATGGCAGCATTAATTTGGAAGTTGAAATCTGGAATTCGCTACAGTTCACAGTACTCCCCATCGTGTGCCAGATTTTTACACGGATATCTCCACATTCCATTTTCCATGAGCTGGTCAACCACTTCGGGGCCCCATGTTCCGGCAGGATAACCGTAAATCGGGATATCCGGATTGTTTTGCCAGGCATCCAGGATAGGCTGGACAAATTCCCATGCTTCTTCGACAGCATCACCACGGGCGTACAAGGTAGCATCTCCTTGCATACAATCGAGCAATAAACGTCCGTATGCCGAAGGAAGATAAACGTCAGATAGTTCACTGTAGTGAAAATCCATGTTTACAGTTTGCACGCGAAACCCTGCGCCTGGCACTTTCATCCCAATTTTCAGGAGAATACCTTCGTCGGGCTGAATGCGAAGCACAAGTTGATTATTTACCGGATTTGTACTGGCCTGATTTCCGAACAGATGATGCGGGGTATTTTTGAAATGAATGACCACTTCGGTAACTCGGGCTGGCAATTTTTTGCCTGTCCGGATGTAAAACGGAACACCTGCCCACCTGAAATTGTCGATGTAGAATTTCATGGCTAAGAAAGTTTCCGTTCTGGAAAGCGGATCAACACCATGTTCTTCGCGGTATCCTTTGATGAGTTCCTGACCAATGTGTGATTGGGTATATTGTCCACGGATCACATGATTGGCAACGTCTTCCTGGCTGATCGGACGCAGCGATTGAAAAACCTTCAGAATTTCATTACGGATCGCATCAGCTTCAATGACCACAGGAGGTTCCATACCTACCAGTCCGACCAATTGCATCAGGTGATTTTGAACCATATCGCGCATGGCGCCCGAATGGTCGTAATACCCGCCACGGTCTTCCACTCCAAGTGTTTCGGCTGAAGTGATTTCGATGTGATGAATGAAATTATGGTTCCAGATGGGTTCGAAAATACCGTTCGAAAAGCGGGTCACCAGCATATTCTGAACGGTTTCCTTTCCCAGGTAATGATCGATGCGGTACAATTGATCTTCCTTGAAATAATTGAGCAGATTTTTATTGAGTTCCTTTGCGCTGTTCATGTTGGTTCCAAATGGTTTCTCAATAATTAAGCGTTTAAATCCGTTGGAAGAATCGCTTAACCCAACCTCGGCCAGGCTTTGAGGAATAATCTGATATAAATTTGGCGGAGTGGACAAATAATAGATATAATTTTGGGGAATCGTCCAGGTTTGGCAGAGTGATTCCAATCTTGATTTCAGAACAGGAAATTCCGTTGCATCAACTGTCGAAAGTGGTTGATAATACAGATGGATCAGAAATTCGTCAATGTCTTTTTGATTTTGCGGTGTATGCGGTAAAAACTCTTTCATTTTTTCCCTGAAACTCGGATCAGAAAGTTCAGTTCTGGATACTCCAAGAACAGCAAAATTTTCAGGCAGAAGATTTTGAGTATGCAATTCGTATAATGCAGGTATCAATTTTCGTTTGGTCAGGTCGCCCGATGCGCCGAAGATGACCAGAATATGTGATTCAGAGTGTTTCATGCAGTACTTTTTAACTTTCAGGATGAAATAATAGTAACAAAACGTAAAAGCCCAAATTTGATTGCGGAAAAATATAATTTCCGGATGATAAATGGATCAGATTGCCAAATAAAATTCAAGATATTTCTGATTTCAGCCAGGTTTATAGATTATCGGTTACCCAAACTATGCAATGATCGGCAAAAGATCGAAAATGAAGCTGATAGATCGATTCCTTCCTTTCGGCTGTGAACCGGACTGAAAAATGATTTTCCAGTTCAGGGTTAAACGGTGAAACGTGGATTTGTTGCCTGAATTCGACTCCTTCTTCAGGAACCAACTTGAAAACGGATTCTTTGGCACACCAGTAAAGGCATTGCAACAGAGGATTTTGTGCAACCTGTATCAATTCATCTGCAGAGAGATATCTTTTTTCTATCGGGTTGTAATTCCGGGTCATATCTTCAATGTCAATTCCCACATTCAGATGCTCATGGAGAATAACTGCAACAAAATAGCGTGAATGACTGATGGATAGATGTTTGTATCGGCGATGGTTCAGAATTGGCTGACCTGTTCCCAAATACGAAATCGTGAATTCTGATCCAATTAATTGATTGATTAAAGCACGTGTAGCCAGCCATTCTACCTTTCTTTTTTCGTGGGTATATTGCTGAAATGACCGATCGGCCAGTTCTTCCGGAGAAAAACCGGGAAGCAAATCGACGGATGTTTCCACAAGTTCCCATATTCCGATTAATCCGTTCTGTATTGATATGGTTTTAAACAGGGGCATTTAGTGGGTCCATTCGGTGGTTTCAATTAAATGGATCACATCGGGAGTCAGAAAATCGATCACCGGACGAAGGGAGTCGATGTTGGGAACTTCACGGAGATACAATGCTCCCCGCAGGAAGTGATCGGTGCTGTCGGTCAGGTAAAACTGGAGAGGCGAAGCTGCATTGCCATCGATCAGATAGATGGTTCCATATACTTTCTTTTCAGGATTCACATA
The DNA here is from genome assembly GCA_030684645.1 of Bacteroidota bacterium. GTDB lineage: Bacteria > Bacteroidota > Bacteroidia > Bacteroidales > Prolixibacteraceae > Aquipluma. Next base: position 17,779 of record JAUXUF010000128.1, read on the forward strand.
AATCCTTTCGTTTATAGCATCGGCCTTTTTAGAATGTTTGTAGGCCAAGGTATAGGAGTCTAACATTAATTTTGCAAGGTTATTTTCCACCCTTTTATAGCTGATGTTTACCTCTGCTTTGTGTGCTGGCACTTTCAGGTTAATCCAGAAAGGTTCGGCCAACCGATCGTGATCGGGTACCACTTTGCTGTACCCCGGTATTTCAAACCGATAGGGTAAAGCAGTTGAATCGAACTCGTGATAGGATTTTTCCTGAAAGGTGATGCGAAAAAATCCATGAGGTTTTGGAACATAGTCCTTTTTACACGAAAGGGCCGTCAAAAGGACAATTGTGGATAGAAGGCAAAGGTGTTTTCGCATTGTTTTTAAGGTCATAACAATTAAAATCAGGTAAACTGAAGTTGGGATTTTGTGTCATCACAACCTGGTCTATCCTTTACCTTGACTTCATTGCTCTGTATTTATTATTTCAACTTTTATCTGTTTGATGCGCCGGTTGTCAACCGCTTCAATGGAGAAAACGTAATTTTTGCAATTTATAATATCATTCTTAACCGGAATTTCACCTTTTAATTCCAGGATCAGTCCAGCCAGGGTATCTGCTTCACCTTTTACTTCATCAAAGATGGTGTCTTCCGAACCAATTACCTTGTAGAAATCGTTGAGCATGGTTTTTCCGTCGAAAAGGTATTTGTTTTCGCTGATTTTGGTGTAGAATTTTTCTTCTTCATCAAATTCGTCAGTTATTTCGCCGACAATTTCCTCCAGGATATCTTCAAGGGTCACAATTCCTGATGTTCCGCCATACTCATCGACTACAATGGCCATGTGTACTTTATTTTTCTGAAAATCTTCAAGCAGATCATCGATTTTTTTTGTTTCAGGAACATAAAACGGCGGACGGATAATGCTTTGCCAGCGGAATGAAGCCCCTTTGTTTACATGAGGCAATAAATCCTTGATGTACAGAATTCCTTTGATGTTGTCGAAGGTTCCAGAATAAACTGGTATTCTTGAAAAACCGGTTTCGGTAATCAGATTCATGATTTGGCTGTAGCTAAAATTGATGTCTGCCGAAATAACATCAACCCTCGAACGCATAATTTCAACTACGTTCTTGTTCCCGAATTTGACAATTCCTTTTAAGATTTTATTCTCCTCTTTTAATTCAGTTTGCGAAGTGAGTTCGAGCGCCTGAGAAAGTTCGTCCACTGAAATGTGTTTGTTGTAGGCACGAATGCGGTTATTTAGGAACGAGGTCGAATAAATGAGCACCGAATTCAGTGGCTTGAAGAATTTAGTCAGGTAATACATTGGAATTGAAATAAAACGGGCAAATTTCAATGCATGATGTGTTGAATATACCTTGGGTATAATTTCGCCGAAAAGCAGTATTATTAATGAAATAACTATTACCTGAACGATAAAACCCAAAATTGGTTCATTCGAAAAATCGACAATGGATTCAACGGTAAAGCTCGATAGAATTACGATACCTACATTAACAAAATTGTTGGTTACCAGTATGGTAGCCAACAATTGTTCGGGATATTCCAGATTTTTTAGTATAAATGAATTTCTTTTTGTTGATCCGGTAGCAATTTTTTGTTTTTCGACTGGGCTTAGCGAAAAATAGGCCACTTCCGATCCGGATATTAAGGCTGAAAATACAAGTAGGATCATGATAACCAACAAGCTGATCGCAATACCTAGGGTGAAAGGGTGAAACTGAATATTCCAGTAAATTGCGGTCAGCATGGGTAAGGGTACTGTTTCCAATTAGCTAATATTTAAGTTATTAAAATGGCAAATCGTCTTCTTCCGGTTGACTGAAATCAGGTTCATTAACGGTTTGAAGGGCTGCTTCATTCACTGGTTGACTGGCTGTTTCGCCTTGTCCTTCTCGTTTTCCAAGCATGTGTAAAGTGTCAGCATTGATCTCGGTCGAATAGTGTTTAACTCCATCCTTTTCATACGAATTGGTCCGGAGACGTCCTTCGATGTATAATTGGCTTCCTTTTTTTACATACTTTTCAACTACTTCGGCCAGTCCTCTCCAGGCCACAATGTTGTGCCACTCGGTATTACTAACTTTCTCACCTGTTTTCGAGGTGTAGTTCTCCGTTGTGGCAAGTGAAAATCTGGCAACTGCAACACCTTTGTCAAGATGTCTGATTTCGGGATCACGACCTACATTGCCGACCAAAATTACTTTGTTTACTGACATAAGATAAAATTTTAAAGTTAGACAGAAATAAATTTACATAAAATCTGTCAGTTTTCTTAGTTTAAATACAATAATATTTGAACGTTGCCAAAAAACATTTGAAAACCGGGTTACTCTATTTGAACAATACATCTTGTCCGTTTTCACTCAAATAGGTTTCCAGCAATTTTGGTACAGCAAAGTTAAAAATATCTTCCTTATTCACCCGGATTAAATCTCCCGGCATATTTATTTCGCGGGACAGCCGAATCCGGATAAACCGGTAATGAATTCGTTGATGGCTCAGGATATGAATTTTCCAGCTGCTTACATTTTCAATCACCGAATAATCGGCTTCATTCATTTGCCGGAATTCGTCCTGCTCAAGCAGTTCCCTGATGCTTTTTTCTTCTGTTGTCTCGACCAAAGGAAATTCAAACAGGTTTTCCCAGATATCTTTCCCGACCCGCTTTCTCATCCAGGTATGATTTTTCCCTGCCAGCACAATGTAATTAAAATAACGGTCTCGTTGTTTTGTTTTATTCTTTTTTACCGGTAGTTCAGCAATTCGGTGGGTTGTAAAGGCCAAACAGCGTTCGCTTAGCGGGCATTTCAGGCAGTCAGGATTCTTGGGGGTGCATTGCAGGGCGCCGAATTCCATGAGTGCCTGATTGTGCATGCCCGGATTTGTTCCCATTATCAGTTCTTTGGCCAGATTCGTAAATATCTTCTTCCCTGCACTTGAATCGATCGGTTCGGTAATGCCGAAAAACCGGGACAGTACCCGATATGCATTCCCATCAACAGCAGCATATTCCAGATTAAAGGAAATTGAGGCAATGGCAGCAGCTGTGTATTCGCCAATGCCTTTCAATGAGCGAATTGAATCGTAATCACCTGGGAATTCCCCATTCAATTGCTGACGGATATATTTTGCTGTAAAGTGAAGATTTCGGGCTCTGGAATAATATCCCAATCCTTGCCAAAGCTTCAAAATCTGATCCTCTGAGGCATCAGCCAAACTGGAAATTGTCGGAAATTCTTCAGTAAACCTTAAATAATAGGCTAATCCCTGGTCGATTCGGGTTTGTTGAAGGATAATTTCTGACAACCAGATGAAGTAGGGATTACGTGTCTTCCTCCAGGGCAAATCACGCTTGTATAAAGAATACCAGGTATGTATTGGGGCGTTGAAAAAGTTCATAATTTACCTAACTACTTTAAAATCTTTCGAAATTGTAAAAATAAATGAATTATAATGTTTCTAATTTTTAAATAATTTTTATTTTTGCAGACCGAATATTCCGGAAATTATAAATAGTTGATAATTAAATATTTTAAGAGATGACAAAAGCAGATATTGTAAACGAAGTAAGTAAGAACACTGGTATTGAAAAAGTGACAGTTCAGAAAGCCGTAGAAGCTTTTATGGAAACTGTGAAAGATTCCTTAACCGAAGGAAGAAATGTATATCTTCGCGGGTTCGGTAGTTTTATTGTAAAAAGAAGGGCAGAAAAAACTGCGCGTAATATTTCTAGAAATACTACAATCATTATTCCTGAGCACTTTATTCCTTCTTTCAAACCAGCAAAAACATTTGTAGCACAAGTTAAAGAACAAGTTAAATAATTTATTATGCCAAGCGGAAAAAAGAGAAAACGACACAAAATGGCTACGCACAAGCGTAAGAAAAGATTAAGGAAAAACAGACATAAAAAGAAAAAATAGTCTTTGCTTTATCAAGCAATAGCTTATAAAGACCTTATTATGATTAAACCTAAAGTGCTTTGTGCTTTAGGTTTAATCTGTTTTTAAGTCTGGTAGTTTTAAATTAATAATAAATAAATATGATACGTTGTGAGTAGCGATTTAATTGTTGATGTCTCTCCTTCGGAAGTGGTAATTGCTTTATTGGAAGATAAACGGTTAGTCGAACTTAACAGGGAAATGACAGGGGCTAAATTTGCGGTTGGAGATATTTATCTTGGACGTGTAAAAAAAATAATGCCCAGTCTGAACGCTGCATTCATTGACGTAGGATACGAAAAAGATGCTTTTCTGCATTACCTCGATATGGGCCCCCAATTTTCAACACTGAATAAGTTCCTGAAAATTGCCATATCGAAAAATAACAGAATCACCTCCATTTCCAAAATTCAGTCAGAACCTGACATCGATAAGGAGGGAAAAATCTCAGATATTCTAAAAGTTGGGCAAAATATACTGGTTCAGGTGGCCAAAGAGCCTATCTCAACCAAAGGACCCCGGTTAACTTCGGAACTGTCGATCGCCGGCCGGAATATGGTGTTGATGCCATTCAGCGAAAAAGTGAGTATTTCGCAAAAAATTGAATCGAACGAAGAAAAGAACAGGCTTAAAAAGCTTATTCAGAGCATCAAACCAAGAAAATTCGGAGTAATCGTGCGCACAGCTGCCGAAGCAAAACGGGTTGCCGAACTTGATCAGGAATTAAAACGACTGGTCGCTAAATTCGAAACAACATTTCAGAAATTAAGAAGAGTGAATGCCCCTTCCCTGATTGTTGGCGAATTAGGCAGAACCACCGCATTATTACGGGATATCTATCATCCCGACTTCAATAGCATCATCGTGAATGATCCTATTGTTTGTGAAGAAATTACTGAATATCTGGGTTCAATCGCTCCGGAAAAGAAGAAAATCGTAAAACTCTACAAGGGTAATCAATCGATTTTTGAATATTACGGGGTTGATAAACAACTAAAAGCAACATTTGGGAAAACTGTATCCTTCAAAAATGGAGCATACCTGATAGTCGAACACACTGAAGCATTTCATGTCATTGATGTGAACAGTGGAAACCGTTCGAAAGCCGGGATTGACCAGGAGACGAATGCTCTTGAAGTAAATCTGTCAGCTGCCGAAGAAATTGCCCGCCAACTGAGGTTGAGAGATATGGGTGGCATTATTGTGGTCGATTTTATCGACATGCACCTTGCCGAAAACCGCCATAAAGTGTATGAGCGGATGAAAGATTCAATGGCTGTTGACCGCACCAAGCACAACATTTTGCCATTAAGCAAGTTCTGCCTTTTGCAGATAACCCGGCAGCGTGTCCGCCCCGAAGAACATGTTGAAACGGCTGAGGTTTGCCCGGCCTGTAAAGGCACCGGAAAAATTACACCAACGATTTTGTTGGTCGACGAATTGGAAAGCAAGGTTAAGTACATCTTTAAAGAACTGAATAAAAGTAAGGTAGTCATTAAAACGCATCCTTATTTAGCGGCCTTTCTGAATAAAGGCATTTGGTCGCTAAAGTGGCAATGGGCTTTCAAATACCTTAAAAATATTGGCGTTCAGGAAATGAGTTCTTACGCCTTAACTGAATACCATTTTTTTGATGGAAATCAGGAAGAAATCGTATTTTAAAACCTTTTGAATCTAGTTCAGGGTCACTTTTGGCCGTGATGGATGTTAGGGTTTTCAAACCTCAAAAGTTGGATTGAATAGAAAATCCCGGTAGGAACATGCCGGGATTTTTTATTGACATACTGATTAAGATTCTCGATAGACTGTTCGAGTTTTTCAATGACAGTTTTCATGAATAGATAAAATCCATTGTGTATTTTTGCATTTCTTAATGATTTAAAATTTAATCGATGAAGCGGGTAATTTTTCTTTTTAGTTTTTTATTTATTGTTGCCTTTCAGTTGTTTGCTCAGATAAATTCGCCTGTTAAATGGACTTTTGAATCCAAGCAGGATGGTTTGGACGCGACCCTGATTTTTAAGGCGGTAATTGAAGAGGGCTGGCATTTATATGATACTCAATTGCCAGAAGGTGGTCCGATTAAAACATCCATTCAATTTGCCGATTCTTCCTTGTTTGAGTTTGCCGGTAATTTAAGTAAAGATCCGGAGCCAACCCAGGTTTTTGAAAAAACGTTTAATATGAATTTGGGCTATTTCAGCAAACAAGTTGTGCTGACCCAAAAAATCAGGCTGAAAAATTCTAATCAAACAGCGATAAAAGGTTTTGTTGAATTTATGTCGTGTAACGACGAAACCTGTACTCCTCCTGCGGAAGCAGAATTTATTTTCAACCTGAATTCACAAGATTCTAAAACGGGAGTGGCAATGCCTGTTCAGCCAATTGGAGGTTCCGATTTGCAGCCAAAATCCGGGAATCTTCTGTTTTTTCTTTTCTTCTCTTTTCTGGCAGGCCTGGCTGCCATTTTAACCCCATGCGTATTCCCTATGATTCCGATGACGGTTTCATTTTTTATGAATAGCGGACAATCGAAACTCAAGTCCAGGCTACATGCTGCTTTTTATGGTTTTTCTATCATCGCTATTTATACTGTTGTGGGTACGTTGGTATCCGTCATTTTTGGTCCTGGCGCTGCAAACTGGCTGAGTACGCATTGGCTGCCCAACCTGATTTTCTTTGCAGTTTTCATCGCCTTTGCCTTCTCATTCTTCGGAATGTTCGAAATCGTTTTACCCAGCTGGCTGGTCAATAAATCTGACCAGCAAGTTGATCGGGGCGGTTTTATGGGCTCATTTTTTATGGCGCTGACGTTGGTATTGGTTTCCTTTTCATGCACCGGGCCAATTGTTGGTGCAATTTTGGTTCAATCAGCCGGTGGGCAGGTGTTAAAACCAATTGTCGGTATGTTTGGTTTTTCACTGGCCTTCGCTTTGCCATTCACCCTTTTTGCCTTATTCCCGGCCTGGTTAAATAATTTACCTAAATCGGGTGGCTGGCTTAATTCAGTGAAAGTGTTTCTCGGATTTCTGGAGTTGGCTTTAGGGCTTAAGTTTTTAAGTATTGCTGATCAGACTTACCATTGGGGTATTCTCGATCGTGAAATCTATCTGGCCATCTGGATCGTAATTTTTACCCTTCTGGGATTTTATTTACTGGGCAAACTGAAGTTTTCGCACGACAGCGACGTTAAGTTTGTTACAGTTCCAAGGTTGATGATGGCTATTTTATCCTTCACTTTTGTGGTTTACCTGGTGCCGGGAATGTTTGGCGCTCCTTTGAAAGGTATTTCGGGCTATCTTCCTCCACAGGCGACTCATGATTTTGATTTGCATCAAATCATCCGGGACGAGATCAAACTGGCAACTCCTCATAACGGATCGTCATTTACTTCTTCTGTCAATAATGAACTCTGCGAAAAACCTAAATTTGGAGAATTCCTGCATTTGCCTCATGGACTCGACGGTTATTTCGACTACGAACAGGGAATGGCTTGTGCCCGCAAACTGAATAAACCGGTATTCATCGATTTTACCGGCCATGGTTGTGTCAACTGCAGGGAAATGGAGGCCAACGTTTGGTCCGATCCGCGTGTATTAGACCGGTTGCGTACTAATTTTGTTGTGATTGCCTTGTATGTTGACGATAAATCGACCTTGCCTGAAAGCGAATGGATCACTTCGACCTACGATGGGAAAGTGAAAAAAACATTAGGCAAAAAATATGCTGATTTTCAGATTTCAAGGTATGGGGTAAACGCTCAGCCGTACTATGTTTTGCTTGATAACAAAGAACAATTACTGGTTCAGCCTAAAGCTTATGATTTAAACGCTGACCATTTTGTTGAATTTTTAGATGCTGCAACGACAGAATTTAACAAGCGGAAGTAAATTCGTTTGTTTATCTTTGATAAAGTTTAATGCTTGAAGGAGAGATGCCAGAGTGGTCGAATGGGACGGTTTCGAAAACCGTTGTACTGGTAACGGTACCGGGGGTTCGAATCCCTCTCTCTCCGCATTGTTGTTGATCCTCCAATTATTCATCAGATTGGTGTGATTACCCGCTTCACGTTGTGATTTGCTTTCAAATTGTATCTTTAACGAGTTCTTATTTGCGCCGCTTTTATCAATTCTAAATTTACGATAATAAATTCTTATTTATCATTATTGCCAGAATAGTTCAAGAATACTTTAAATGCCATTATTTATCGTGTATTCAGCAGCAATATTTTCATAAAAAAAGGAGGCCTTTTCAGAACCTCCTTGATATTAACCCCTAAAATTAACCCCTAAAAAATAATGCCTTTATAATGTGTGTGGCCATTTTCGGATTTTCCTTTAACCGGCGCGTCGAATAACCAAACCAGTCGCGGCCAAATGGCACATATACCCTCATTTTATGTCCTTCTTTTACAATTGAACTCCGGAGTTCAGGTGTAACTCCATAGAGCATCTGAAACTCGTATTTTGAATGGTCAATATTCTTTTCTCTGATGATGATCATGGCCTGATCAGCCAGGAATTTGTCGTGCGTGGCTATGCCCACATACATGTTATGATCGAAAATAAAATTCAGGTCATCCAGGTAATGTTCACGCACTTCTTCGAATTCTTTGAAAGCGATATTTTTCGGTTCAGTATAAATTCCTTTGCATAGCCTGAAATTCAATGGCATACCGTTTATGCCCATGCTTGCGAGTTGGGCCAGGTCATTCCTGGTCCGTCGCAAATAAGCCTGAATCACCAGGCCTACACGTGCAGGATATTTTTGTTGCAGTTTCCGGTACATTTCCAATTCATCGTCAACACATTGCGAATCTTCCATGTCGATGCGTACAAATGTTTTCTTTTCGACCGCTTTCATGATAACCGCTTCAATGTTAGCAAAACATACTTCCTTATTGATGAGCAGTCCGAACATGGTTGGTTTTAGCGAAAAATTACCATTAATTCCTTCAGCAGTAAATCGCTCAATGATATCAATGTACTGATCCTTGTTTTCTTCTGCCTGTTTAATGGTTGAAATAAATTCTCCAAGCAAATCAACGGTGACTTCAATACCCTGCCGGTTCAATTCACGGCAAGCCTTTAGACCATCTTCAATGGTTTCTCCGGCAATGTATCGTTTGGAAAAAATCCAAATCAATTTTTTGGGCATATAGGGAAGTGCGTTTGCAAGAAGTTTATTCAGCATATCTGGGTTGTAGTTTATAGAGTAAAAATACTTCATATAAAAGGTCGTATTCAATGACGTTTATCAAGGTACTTACATGATTTTACGCAGCCTTTATAAGGATTTTTCTTTATTAGATCGAATCTACTCTGCTTCTGAAAAATAATCAGGTTAATAGGTGGATAGTGACAATAAATTTTTATTTTTGGCACGATAAAATTGAAACAGGGTATATGAAAAATACATCATTGGTACTTAATATTGTTTTGTTTGTTGCAGTTGCCGGTCTATATATTCTGCATTTCAGCGGAAATAAACCGAAAAGTTCAGGGGCTAATAGTGCTAATGAGGATGCCTCTTCCAGTGACTTTACTATCGCATACATTAAGGTTGATTCGTTGGTTATGAATTATGACTTTGCCCTGGAAATGCATGATGGTTTTACCAGACAACAGGAAGCATTTACTAAAGAATATACCGAAAAACGAAGCCGTTTCGAATCTCAGGCTGCTTCTTTTCAGGAAAAGGTTCAACGTGGCGGTTTTTTGACCCAGGAGCGTGCCATGCAGGAGCGCGATCGTTTGATGGGTGAAGAACAGCAGATCAGCAAACTTGACCAGGAATTATCGGCCAAACTGGCTCAAATGCAGGCTGACAACAATAAACAGCTTCTTGATAGTATCATGAATTACCTGAAGAACTACAATAAGGATAAAAAATATAACTATATTTTTAATGCAGCTGAAGTTCTGGTAGGAGACGAATCACACAACATTACCAAAGAAGCTTTGGTTGGATTGAATGCCAGGTATTCGAAAGCAAAGTTGAAATAGTTTATTCCAATATAACTCCTGAAAAATCCGAAGTCATTCGGATTTTTTTATTTGGTGTAATTTTTACTGAATTCGAGCATCATGTTTGCAGAGCGGTATATCCAAAAGAATATCATTTATCCTGCTTTTATTGAAGCTGAGGTTTTACCTTCGCTCTCGGTCATTGTTGTGATTCCATGCCTGGATGAACCTGAAATATTACGCACGCTTGAGTCTGTGTGGGCCTGTAAAGCGGTTCATTCTGCCATTGAAGTCATTGTTGCCGTGAATGATTCGGAAAATAGCTCTAACGCGGTTAAAATTCATAATCAGGAAACCTGTCGGAATTTACGGGACTGGAAAAAGAAGAACGACCGCCAGAACCTGGTTTTGCACCCGATTTATGCGGCGTCGGTCAATGCAAAAGATGCAGGGGCGGGGATGGCCCGTAAAATTGGCATGGATGAAGCGATCCGTCGTTTCAATGCCGTGAACAGGCCAGATGGGGTCATCATTTCGCTGGATGCTGATTGTTTGGTCTCACCCAATTATCTGCAGAAGATTGAAGCTGTTTTTACTGAGAACAAATCTTGTTTTGCCGCCACTGTTAATTTCAAACACCGGGCAGATGAAATGCAGGATCCCAAGCAAAAACTGGGCATCCAATTGTATGAAGATTACCTCTGTTATTATAAACAAGCATTGGATTTTGCCGGATTCCCCAATTCGATTTATACCATCGGATCAGCTTTTGCCGTAAGGGCTGTTGCATACGTCAAACAGGGAGGGATGAACCGCAGAAAAGCCGGGGAAGATTTTTATTTCCTTCATAAACTGACCAACCTGGGACGGATTATTGAAATTGCCGATGCGTTTGTTTATCCCTCAGCCAGGGTTTCTGACAGGGTCCCTTTTGGCACCGGAGCCGCTTTGAATAAATGGATGAATGATACGGAAAATTTGGCTTTGACCTATAATTTTTCAGCTTTCAGCGATTTGAAACAATTGTTCGACCGGGTTGATTCCATGTTCAGGATCAAACCAGCCGATTATACTGCTTTATTTGACTCTTTACCAGTTGCAGTTCAGGAATACCTGCCAGCGGTTGGCTTTTCGGATAAACTAGCTGAAATAAACCAAAACAGCTCATCTGAATCTGCTTTTAGAAAGCGGTTCTTCCAGTTTTTTGACGGTTTTATTATTCTGCGTTTTCTGAATTTTGCCTACCAAAAGCATTATCAGCAACAAGATCTTTCCGAAGCTATTCTCCAGTTGAATAACTGCAAGGGTTGATAGCTTTTACTCCTTTTCACTTAACTCACTGGCTGTTTCCTGAATGGTTTTCCAGGCTTGACTAACATGCCCGATCTGGGTATTGGTTTGGGCGATGCTCATTCGAAGTACAAACTGACCGTTAATCAGGGTATGGGTGAAATACATTTTTCCCCGGCGGTTAATGGTTTCAAGCAGTTTGCGGTTGAAATCGTTGCCGTTTTTGTGGGCAAAGCAAATCAGATTTAACGGGGCAGGGGCAACCAGTTCGAAATCCGCTGAAGATCGGATCCAGCCAGCAAACAGCCGTGCAAGACGAATGTGTTCCTGAATATGATACCGCAGTCCGTTAATGCCGTAATGCCTGATGACAAACCAAAGCTTGAGGGACCGGAACCTTCGCCCGAGCTGAATGTGCCAGTCCCGGTAATCGAAAACCGCACCGCTTTCGGTAGCCTGATTCTTTAAATATTCAGGAAGAATACTCAAGGTTTTGATCAGCGATGAACGGTCGGCTACGAAAAAGCAGTTGCAGTCGAAATTGGTGAACATCCATTTGTGCGGGTTAAACGAGAAACTGTCAGCAAATTCAACGCCATCCAGAATGTACCGGTATTCGGGGCAAATGGCTGCAGTGCCCGACATGGCCGCATCAATATGCATCCAAAGATCATATTTTTCGCATATTTTTCCGATTTCGGGCAATGGATCCATGGCATTGGTCGAAGTCGTTCCAACGGTGGAGCATACGAAAAAAGGAACCAATCCATCCTGTAAATCTTTTTGAATTGCTGTTTCAAGGATATCTGCCCGCATAGCCAGGTTTTCATCAACTCCGATTAGCCGAAGGTTGTTTTTTCCGATTCCGGCAATTTTTACGGCTTTCTCCACCGATGAATGGGTTTGGCTTGAAACATAGGCAACCAGGTTTCCCAAACTTCCTGATTCGTTGGTCTGGTAATTGGTCTTTCTTTCACGAGCTGCCAGAACTGCACTCAAGGCTGCGCTCGAAGCTGTATCCTGAATGACACCTCCTCCGTCAGTGTTTGATTTGAACTTTTCAGGTAGCTGAAGCATGTTGGCCAGCCAATCCAAAACCCGGGTTTCAAGTTCGGTGCAAGCCGGACTGGTAGCCCAAAGCATGCCCTGTACTCCCAGTCCGGATGAAAGTAAATCACCTAAAATGGACGGTCCGGATGTATTGGCAGGGAAATATGCAAAAAAATTGGGCGACTGCCAGTGCGTGATTCCAGGCATGATGATCGAATTGACATCCGACATAATTTGGGCCATGGATTCACCATCGGTTGGTGCAGCTTCAGGTAATTGGTTCTTGATTTCTCCGGGACTAACCTGCGATAAAACCGGATGTTTTGCAATGTCGTCGTAATAGTAGGCAATCCAGTCAATCATTAGTTTTCCTTGTTTTCTGAATTCATCAGAAGACATGTGGTAGTTTTTCATAAAGTTAAGTTAACAGGATCAAGGCAAAAGTAAAAAGTATTCCGTTTGCGGAAGATATATTTAAGAAATTAGAAAATAGATCAGCGAATGGTAAAGGTTTTAAAATTTCTGAGTGGAGTTATTTCTGAAATTGAAAAAGACTGAACGATTGCCCTCGTCGGACCAATTTTAACCCAATCGATAAAAGTTTCAAGGTTCGAAGGTTCTCCTTCTGCTTCAATCTCGACTTTCCCTTCCGGAGTATTCCGGACCCAGCCGGTGATTTGCAGATCTTCGGCTTTATGCACGACAAAATAGCGGTAACCCACACCTTGTACCCGACCACCAATAACCAAATAAACCGATTTGACAGACATGTATAAAAAAAAGGAAAGGTTACTTCGAAAGTTCTTATACTTCTTTCATCGATGATGCATTCCCGAATGAGCTGATATTTTCCGGTTGGATCAAGGCCCAAATGGAATATATTCCGATGGCTGTCCCAAACGGAAAGTTGAAAAATTCAAAAACTGAAAGAACCAGGGTTAGGATACGTGCCCATTCTTTTCTTTTGTAAAGGCCTAATCCGGCTAATAAACCTGGCACTGAAATCAGGATAAATACAACCGCAAGGATATCTGCAACTATCGAAAGAATCAATCCACCATTTGGGTCTTCGACGAACCCGCCAACTAACTTAAGCACGGTAAAAATCAGGAATGCAATTAATAGGTTGAAAATGCTAAGTCCTATTTGCAGGGCGGCAACAACATTAACGTGTTTTTCCATGTTTGTAGGTTTTAGAAATGGTTTTTAACTGATTTAAAAGTACATATTATCTGTCATTTCTTCAATTATATTTTCATTGTCAATAATGTCAAAAGCTTGAACCAATTTGATCTGGAATTGTATTATTGATATGGCTAAGAATAGTTTTTGGTTTTAAGGATTAACTTTGCAGTTCATAAAAAAGGGAGGAGTGTTTCATGGCAGTTTTAAAAGTTGCATTATTAGCCATTGTTATCATGGCATTGGTTCTAGTTGGTCTGGCATTTCAAACTTTGTTTAAGAAGGATGGAAAATTTCCGAATACGCACATTGGCAGCAATAAATATATGAAGGCAAATGGTGTATCCTGCGCAACAACAGATGATAAAATGGAGCAGGCAAAGGCAAGGAAGGGACTTCGGTTTAAACAGATTTCGATCGATGAACCCGAATCGAAGTATTTTTGCTGATCGTTGGGATTTTACCGGGGCTGTACTATTTCCTGTTTACCGGAGTTTCGCTGGATAAAAAGGATTGAAATTTCATTAAAAATATTTGCCTGATCGAGGTTGCAGCAATGACCGCTGTTCTTGATGATTTCGAGCTTTGCATTTAGTTGTTTCTTCACTAAATCGGTCACCATCGGCAGAAACATGTGGTCGCCATCGCCCATCAGGTACAAAACTGGTGCAGAAGGTTCTCTTTTTAGAAATTCGTTCAGGTTCGATTTGATTTCACGACTCATTTTCATCCATTTGGCAAACTCTTTTTCGCCCAGCTTAATCGCTTCCTGAATGAAGATGTTCCGGGATTCGCGGTGCCGGCGATAAGGCATCAGGATGAGCGCATTGAGTTTGTAAAGCCACATGTAAGGCAGTACCGAATTCAAAATTTTGGCCATGCCAATTAATACTTTAATGGTTTTGTTGAATTGAATAATAGCGCCACCCAGAATGATTGACTCTGCCCGTCCGGGAGCAAGCTGGTCGATTTCCCTGATAACTACACAGCCCAGTGAAATTCCAACCAGATGCGCTTTTTTAATCCCGAGGTGATCCATAATACCAATGACATCCTGAGCAACTTCCTTAAATGAATATCCGGAATCTTTTTCCTGAATTTCAGGTTTCGATTTACCATGTCCCCGAAGATCCACCAGAAGCACATTAAAATGCTTTTTGAATTCTTTCAGTTGACGAAACCAGACCACATTACTGCCCCCGGCCCCATGAACAAAAACTACCCATGTCTTTGATTTCTGATGTATGAATTTGCGATGATAAATCATAGAATTGCTTATCCTCCGAAGTCGTCAAATAAGACGTTTTCATCAGGAACACCAAGATCATACAGCATCTTGTTGATGGCGCTGTTCATCATTGGCGGGCCACAGAGGTAGTAGTCAATTTCTTCCGGTTCTTCGTGTTTGCTCAGGTACTGGTCGTAAATGACCTGGTGGATAAATCCTTTGAATCCGGTCCAGTTATCTTCAGGTTGCGGATCAGAAAGCGCCAGGTGAAACGAGAAGTTTGGAAATCTGTTTTGAATGTCCATGAACTCTTCGAAGTAGAAAACTTCTCTCCATGAGCGTGCACCGTACCAGAAAGTGACTTTCTTATTGGTTTCCTTTACCGTGTGGAACAAGTGGAATAGATGTGACCGCATGGGTGCCATACCGGCGCCACCACCAATAAACATCATTTCATTATCGTTGTTTTTCAGGAAGAATTCACCGTAAGGTCCGCTGATAGTTACTTTATCGCCAGGTTTGCGCGAGAAAATGAAGGATGAACAAATTCCTGGATTTATTTTCTGGAACCCTCCGTTGACGCGGTCAAACGGCGGAGTTGCTATACGGATATTCAGCATTACAATATTTCCTTCGGCCGGGTGATTGGCCATGGAATAAGCACGGAAAGTTGGTTCC
Source organism: Bacteroidota bacterium (assembly GCA_030684645.1). GTDB lineage: Bacteria > Bacteroidota > Bacteroidia > Bacteroidales > Prolixibacteraceae > Aquipluma. The sequence goes on from JAUXUF010000128.1 coordinate 33,125, forward strand.
GGATTCTTCATCTGAAGGTTAAACATGCCATAACGTTCCCATTCAGGACGGTATTCGTCGCCAATAATCATGTCTTTGAAATCAACGTTAATTTCTGGTACGTCAATCTGGATGTAACCTCCTGATTTGAAATTCAGGTTTTCTCCCTCCGGAAGTCGTACAACAAATTCTTTGATATAGGTTGCTACGTTGTTGTTCGACACCACTTCACATTCCCATTTCTTAACTCCAAGTACATGTTCAGGAACCTGAATTTTCATGTCCTCACGAACCTTTACCTGGCAACCAAGTCTCCAGTGTTCATGTTGTTCTTTTCGGGTAAAATGATCGGTTTCGGTTGCAAGAATTGAACCCCCACCTTCAACAACCTGACAACGGCATTGAGCGCAGGTACCGCCCCCACCGCAGGCCGAAGGGAGAAAAATTCCACTTTCGGATAAGGTTGAAAGCAGCGAACTTCCCGGATTAACGGTTACTTCCTTTTCATCGTTGATGCTGATTTTAACCTGCCCAACCGCAGTTAGTTTGGCGCGCGCAAACAAAAGGGCTGAAACCAATACCAGTACGATAGCCAAAAAAGCTACAATGCTGGACATTACTACAAAAATGACTGAACCTAATATCATTGGATTTGATTTTTTAGCATTAAATTTTGATCCCCATGAAACTCATGAAAGCAAGTCCCATTAAACCGGTAACAATAAATGTAATACCAATGCCCCGGAGCGGAGCAGGAATTTTATTGTATTTGAGCTTTTCGCGTATAGCCGCCAGCGAAACAATGGCAAGCGCCCAGCCAATGCCTGATCCCAAGCCCCATGATAAAACTTCACCGATATTTTTATATTCCCGTTGCTCCATAAATAAAGAACCTCCCAAAATAGCGCAGTTCACAGCAATCAGAGGGAGGAAAATTCCAAGGGAATTGTATAAAGCCGGAGTGAATTTTTCAATGAGCATTTCAACCAGCTGGGTCATAGCTGCAATGGTTGCAATGAAAACCATAAAACTCAGGAACGACAAGTCAACATCTTTAAAACTTTCGCCAAGCCATTCTAATGCACCTGGTTTCATCACATATTTGAGCAGTAAATAGTTAACAGGAACAGTAATTACTTGTACGAAAACTACTGCAATCCCCAGCCCCAAAGAGGTTTTTACAGTTTTTGAGACGGCCAGGTAAGAGCACATCCCAAGAAACAGGGCGAAGATCATATTGTCGATGAATATCGCCCGTATAAATATGTTTACAATGTCTTGCATAATCGATTGGTATAATAGGGATTAATCTTTTTCAATCAGTTCTTTATTAAAGCTACGCTGTATCCAGATGATAACTCCAACCAGGATTAACGCCATGGTAGGCATAATCATCATCCCGTTGTTAATGTACCCGAAGTCGTAAAATGACTTTGGTACAACATTATATCCAAGAACAGCGCCTGAGCCAAAAAGCTCCCGGATAAAGCCGATTACAATTAAAATCATAGCATAACCAAGGCCATTTCCAATTCCATCGACAAAAGAAGGCCAGGGTTTGTTGCCCATAGCAAATGCTTCCAGACGACCCATAATAATACAGTTGGTGATAATTAACCCAACATAAACCGAAAGTTGTTTGCTAACGTCATACACAAATGCCCGGAGTAATTGATCGACCAGAATAACCATAGTGGCCACAACGACCAATTGCACAATGATGCGGATTCGTGGCGGAATATAATTACGCATCGCTGAGATCACCAGATTTGAGATTGCTGTAACTACCATTACCGATAATCCCATTACAATTGCCGGTTTTAATTTGACCGTTACTGCCAGTGCCGAACAAATTCCCAGGATTTGTACCGTGATCGGATTCTGTAAATTTAATGGGCTAGACAGCAGTTTGAAATTTTTTGAAGAGAATATGCTCATCGCTACCGGGATTTTTAATGACGATTTTGAATAAAATAAGTTTTATATTGGATCAGACAGCTATCAAGCGTAGCTTGCAGGCCTTTTGAGGTAATGGTTCCTCCTGAAATGGCATCTACTGCATGAGGATCATCTTTCGGAGCCCCACCTTTTACAACCTTAATGGACACAAAATCAGTTGAATCTTTAAAGAGTTTTTTATCGGTAAATGGTTTTTGAAACCAGGCTGTAGCAATTTCAGCGCCCAGTCCCGGAGTTTCACCCTGGTGGTCGTAGGTTACACCGTAAATGGTATTCATGTCAGGTTTTAGAGAGACATAACCCCAAATCGGCCCCCAAAGTCCCTTCCCCCTTACAGGTAATGAATAAGCTTTGGACTGATCGTCGAGCGTGCCAACAAAAACCGGCAACAATCGTTGTGAGGCAGGTTTCTCAAGCTCAATTTTCAATTCAACATCAAATGCATTTACGCCATCCTGCTTTTCTCCTTTGTTGTTGATCACATAACTGTCGGTAATGTACTTAGTATATAGGTCAACAGCATTTTTAGTTGTAGATGGTATCCGGATCGAAGTAAGGATGTTTTGTTTCTTCTCCACTTCAATGTTTTTATCCTGAAGCGGTTTCAGTTGCATTGCGGCCATTGAAAGAAGCAACGCTACGATAATAACCATTACCGTGGAAAAGATAAAAATATAGGTATTACTAAAGTTTTTCATTGGTTCCCGATTTTTAGGCGTTTGCTTTTAATTTTGCTTTTTTCATTCTGCGTTTAATATGCCCTTCGACAACGAAATAATCAATTAATGGCGACCAAACATTCATCAGCAGAATGGCAAGCATCATCCCTTCAGGATAAGCCGGATTGAAGATCCTAATCAGGACGACCAGGACGCCAATCATGAACCCATAAATCCATTTCCCTTTTTCAGTATGAGATGCAGTAACCGGATCAGTAGCCATAAAGACAGTTCCAAAAGCGAAACCACCCATAACTAAATGATAATAACCCGGAAGAGCCATATAATCATTCAGTGGAAAAAGGTTGCAAAGAAATCCCATGCTTAGCGTCCCAAGCACAACTGAGAGCATGATTTTCCAACTTCCTATGCCTGTGAAAATAAGGATTGCAGCGCCTATCAGTATTGCTATTATTGAAGTTTCGCCGATTGATCCCGGAATGAAGCCCATAAACATATCGTGGAATGAGGCCATTTTGGATACTGCTCCCTGTCCAATCTGGCCTAGAGGAGTAGCGCCTGAAAAACCATCAATAGGTACTTTGTTTGGTAGGTCATAAATCCATACCGAATCGCCTGACATTTGTGAGGGATATGCAAAGAAGAGAAATGCCCGGGCTAGTAACGCAACATTCATGATGTTATATCCGGTGCCGCCAAATATCTCTTTACCAAAAATTACAGCAAAGGCAACAGCGAGGGCAAGCATCCAGAGTGGAATATTTACAGGCATAATTAACGGTATCAGAATACCTGTTACCAAATATCCTTCGTTTACTTCGTGTCCGCGGATTTGTGCTGCAATAAACTCAATTCCAAGACCAACGCCATAGGAAACAACTAAAAGGGGAATTAATTTCAGGAATCCAAAAATGAAATTATCAATTATTCCTCTTTCAATACCGAATGCAAGACCGTTTTGGTAGCCGATATTCCAGCTTCCGAACAGCATGGCCGGAACCAAAGCCAGGATCACCACGGTCATTGTCCTTTTTAAGTCAATGGCATCATGAATGTGAACTCCTGATTTGGAAGTATGATTGGGCGTAAACAGGAATGTTTCGATAGCGCCAAACGTAGATCCGAATTTGGCCAGCTTACCGCCCTTTTGAAAAAGCGGCTTTTTATTGTCTAAAAATTTCCGGAGTGATTTCATTTATATCGAATGACTTTATTTTCTTGTTAATTACCCAGTTCTTTAATCATCAAATTGATACCCTCACGCAAAATGCGCTGAACTTCAGTTTTCGAAGTACAAACATATTCGCACAATGCCAGGTCTTCTTCAACCACTTCATAAATGCCCAGCTGTTCCATTTTGTCGATGTCTTCAGCTATGATTGCCTTCATGAGATATACCGGAAGGATATCCATCGGGAGAACTTTGTCGTATTGTCCGGTCATTACATAAGCGCGCTCTTCACCGTTCAGGTTCGAATCAGCTTTATAAGTTTTTTTCGGGTTCAACCAGGAAAAGTAAGAGTGAGAAATGCTGAATTTATTGAGACGTGGCATGGCCCATCCCAAGAATTCATAATAATCACCTTCGGGAATAACGGTCACTTGCTGGTCATAAAATCCAAGGAAATCATCAGCATCAACCTGGGCGCCAGTCAGCACATTTCCTGAAATGTAGCGTTCCTTGCCTTCTTGTTTGGTGGCTTTTTTCAGGAGACCTGAAAGGCTTGTTCCGTGAATGACTTTGTAATATTTTGGAGAAGTTACTTCTGATCCGGTAAGAGCAATGGTTTTGGTAAAATCAGCCTTCCCTGTTTCGAAGAGCCGGCCAATGAAAATTACTTCCTGAGGGCTGATGGTCCAGATAATATCGCCCTTGCTGATCGGGCTTACCTGATGAATCTGAATACCAACATTTCCGGCAGGATGGGGGCCTGAGAATTGGGTGATTCCGATATTTTTGATACCTGAAAAGAACCCGGCTGACTGATCAGGACGAATCCCAACCTGAATCTGACCATCGGTTAATTTCGAAAGGGCATTGATCCCGGTTTGAAATGCTGAAGTCTGTTCTTTCAATATGAATTCGTAATCAGGGGCAAGAGGCGCTGAATCAAATCCGGAAATGAAAATATGCAAAGGAACACTTTCTGTTTTGGCAACAGTTCCATAAGGACGTTGCTTCAAAAAAGGCCACATTCCGCTTATTTTCAGTTGTTCTTTGATTTCTTCGCGGGAAAGTTTTTGCGGATCGGTTTTTGTGAATTCTGCTGAAACGTTCTTACCATCGGCTTTGATCACGATTTCCAAAACCCTTCTGCGTTCGCCTCTGTTCACTGCCACAACTTCACCGCTGGTGGGGGCAGTAAATAAAATATCAGGGTTGTTTTTGTCGAAGAAAACAGGTTCTCCTGCTTTTACTACCTGTCCGGCTTTTACCAGAATTTTTGGTGCAAGTCCGGGGAAATCTGTCGGTTTAAGGGCAACCTTGTCTGCTTCGAACGAAGTTCCAAGAACTTTTTCGGCATCCCCTTTTAAACGAATATTTAATCCACGTTTTAAATTGATAACCTTTGACATTGTATTCCCTCGTATGGTTTATAAATAGGATGGCGAAAGTAAAGAATTTAAAATCTTTTCACAATCTTTGTTTAGTAAAATCAGATGCGTTGAAATAAAAATCGAGCGAAAAGCGTTACCTGAAATGGTACATGGGTTGAACTTCTCAGGCTAATGCCATTTATAGGTTTATTTGGATTAAAAATGATTAATAATGTACAGGAAAACAATACTTATTTTCGTCTTTCTACATATTATTTTAACGTTAAATTCTTGGGCTTCAAAAAAAAACGACAAGTATTATTATCAGAACGCCGTTTACCACGATGAAATTAAATCGGTTCAGTTATACAGGGTCGGAAATGAGCTTTCAAATCCTGAAATTGAACTCGGAAGCGATGCTAAGCTGGTGCTAAAATTTGATGAACTGGCCGAAGACGTAAAATCATATTCCTATACTCTTATTCATTGTGATGTGAACTGGAATGAATCCTTCATTCAACAGAGCGAATACCTGGCAGGATTTCCGGATAATCCGGTAACAGATTATGCCATGAGTTTTAATACGACGGTCAAATTCGTAAACTATCAGGTTCAGATTCCGAATGATGATTGTACCCCAAAATATTCAGGAAATTACGCTTTGGTGGTTTTTGAAGATAATAACCGCGAAAACCTGGTTTTGATTCAACGGTTTTATGTGGTTGAGCCAAAGGTCAGAATTGAAGGGCAGGTCAAAAAGGCAACCTTCGATCCGTTTAATGGCGAAAATCAGGAAGTCGATTTTAAAATAATCAATGATCAGTTAAAACTCCTGAATCCGGCTGAAGATATAAAAGTTGTTCTGGTGCAGAACCGTCGTTGGGACAATGCCATCCTGGATTTGAAGCCTAATTTTATCCGCGATAATGTTTTGGATTACGATTATAATAAGGAAAATGTATTCCCTGGTGGAAACGAGTTCCGGTATTTCGATATCCGTACAAAACGGTATAACGGTGAAAATGTCGGCGAGATCAAATTCATCAGGCCTTATTATCATGTTTCATTACTCCCTGATGTCATTCGAAGCAACAAAAACTACAGTCCATACAAGGAGATGAATGGTAATTTTGTTATTGAAAGTCAGGATCGGGTTACCGATTTTGATACGGAATGTGATTACATGTTTGTACATTTTTCACTACCTATGGAAAGTCAGCTGGTTGGCGGGACGGTGAATGTATTTGGGGCGCTCACTGGCTGGAATGCCAATAAGTCGAACGAAATGAAGTGGAATTTCGAAAGTGCCCGTTATGAATTAAGTATGCTTCTTAAACAGGGTTATTATAACTATCAGTACGTTTATGTGCCTGAAGGTGCCAGGAAAGCTGACTCAGTGAACCTGGAAGGAACGTTTTTTATTACTGAAAATGATTACCAGATTTTTGCTTATTACCGGGACCAGGCAAGTCGCTATGATCGTTTGGTCGGCTTTTTAACTCTAAATTCTGCAGTAAAAAATTAAAAGGGATTGGACGTCTGAATTGCATAAGCTTGAAATTCATAATGCTCTGTATTTCAGTCTTACCTGACTATTTTTAACGGGCTTTCTTCTTTCACATAAGATATTGAAAACGAAAAGATTGACCCTTTGCCAATTTTTGATTTAACATGTAAGGAACCACCCAGTAACCGCACATAATGCTGCGCAATCGACAATCCGAGACCGGTTCCTTCGTAGGCGCGTATAGTCCGGTTATCAAGCTGGTGAAAACGTTCAAAAATCCGTTGCTGATCTTTTTCGGCTATTCCAATACCGGTATCTCTGACAAAGAATTCCAATCGGTTTGATTCAAGTACCCGGTACCCAAATTCAACTTCACCCTGTTCAGTAAACTTAATTGCATTATCAAGCAGTTTTTGCATTAAAGCCTGAAGTAAAACGGGGTCTGTGGTTACCGTGAATTTTGGATTTGAATTACCTGAATCTGCCAATAATCGCACGTTTTTCCGGTCTTCCAATTCATATCCGAATTCCTTGTAAAGATCCAAAATCAGGTCGTTTACTTTACAAGACACATTTTTAACCACGAGGGTATTGCTTTCAATTTTTGAAAGACTGATCATGTCGTTAATCAGGGTCAGCAGTAATTTCCCGTTTGTAATGATGATTTCAACGAATTTGCTTTTTTCTTCGTCATCAAAATCTTGAGAGCCAATCATCTTTGAAAATCCGATGATAGCGTTCATCGGTGTGCGGATTTCGTGAGAAATATTGGCAAGGAATGCGGTTTTTAACTGATCGGCTTCCTCTGCTTTGTTTTTAGCTTCCTCCATTTTAATTTCAGCCATTTTCCGTTTGGAGATATCGCGGGCCAATGAAATGACCGAATGGTCATTTAGCCGAACAATCCGCATTTCAAACATGGCCGACGAACCTTCAACCTCGAGCGCGTATTCAATGGCCTCAATGCTGTCAAATTCAATACAATGCTGAATGCATTGGAAAATCTTTCCTGACATTTTTTCTGAAAATCCAACTTCAAAAATCGAGTTGCCGATAATGTCTTCCGGTTTTATTTTCAGGACTTCAGAAGCTTTAAATACGAAATCGACATAAACCCCGTCCTTATCGATGATAAAAAATAAATCAGGAATTGCTTCCAAAAGTACCTGGTAGCGCTGTTTATTTTCCTCAAGATCAGTAATTATGCGTTGTTTGGAAGTCACATCCGAGAACAGACTGACAATTTGATCGTTGGCGAGTTTAAAGGTGTCAACTTCGAAATACTTGTCAAGACGATCAAGGTAAAATGAGAAATGATTTCTTCTGGAGTGGAGATATTGATTGTTCCAGTCGAATGCACTCCTGAAAATCTTAGGTAAAACATCATCAGCTTGCTGGTCTTTAATTTCACGTGATGTGATCTTAAAAAGTCTTTCAAATGCCAGGTTCGTTTTGCGAACGACTAAATGTGAAGGCGTTCCGAATTCATCATTGGCAATTTCAAGTAACATCATTCCTTGTGGAAGATTACGTATCGTTTGACTAATAAGTCTTTCCGTATTTTCCCTTTGTTCGGTTAAATTAGCAATGATATGTTGGAAATTCCAGGCAATCAGAAGCGAAACAAGATAAAACGCCAAAAGTGTAATAAATGGATTCGTAAAAACTGTTTCTGATTCCCATTTCAGACGGAATAAAAGATCGGTGAGTCCTGCCTGGTAAACATGGAGTAGCAAAGTCAGGAACGATAATCCAAAGAATATGGATAAATCTTTTTTGTTCTCACTGAAAAACAGAAAAAACAGGAAAAATGGAATTAAGCTCCATAAGGTATTTAATACCGATAAGTGAATCGGAAGTATGGCAAATGAATTGGAGATAAAGAAAAAATAGGGAATGACAGGAACCAGAAAGAAGACATAGACGACCCAATTGACACGAAAATTACGAAGTACATAGAAGGCTAATCCAAAAATAATGAGGATTGCAACATCTCCTGACAAACACTCATCAGAGGAATAGCCAAACAGATCGAGCATAAACAGGACCAGCCCGGTCAATAATCCAAGCATAATAAACACATGAAGACCAACGAATTTCAGAATGTCATTTTTGGCTTCGCTGTGGTAGCGGTCACTTATTGTTTTTCTTAGTACTTCTAGCATGAAATTGCATCATCATTCAACTTTTACGAGGGAATAAATATAGTAAAATTTAGATTCCAAACCCGTTTTGACCCATTTATGTCGAAAATTGAAAGGTGATTTTTATTAGGAATTAAACTATGCGGAAACCCTAGTTTTGTAAACACAAATTCGAAGTGAATCTAAATAAATAAACACATTAAGCAATGTCAAAAGGATTTTTCAATATTCCGGATATAAAGAATGAGCCCATTAAAAGTTATGCGCCAGGGTCGTTGGAAAGAGTTGAGCTAAAGAAAGTGATTGATGAACTGAGATCAGTAGAACTTGAACTTCCGATGATCATCGGAGGCAAGGAAATTACTACCGACCGCAGGGTGCGTATCTCCCCGCCTCATGACATCAAACACACCTTGGGTTATTATTATCAAGGCGATGCTTCGCATGTACAAATGGCAATTGATGCTGCCATGCTGGCCCGTGAACATTGGAATTCCATGGCATGGCATCACCGTGCCGCCATTTTCCTGAAAGCTGCTGATTTGATTGCAGGACCCTATCGCGCGAAGATTAATGCCGCCACCATGCTCGGGCAATCCAAGAATGCCTTTCAGGCTGAAATTGATGCTGCCTGTGAAATGGCTGATTTCTTCAGGTTTGGCGTACGGTGCATGACCGATATTTATAAAATGCAGCCCGAATCAGCCCCGGGAATCTGGAATTACAATGAATTCAGGGCATTAGAGGGTTTTATTTTCGCACTCACTCCTTTCAATTTTACTTCAATTGCCGGAAACCTGCCAGCTGCTCCCGCAATGATGGGTAATGTGGTAGTATGGAAACCTTCGAAAACTGCAGTTTATTCGGCAGCTGTAATTATGGAGGTCTTTCAGGAAGCCGGTTTGCCCGATGGGGTAATCAACCTGGTTTATGTTGGAGGGCCAACTGCTGCGGAGGTAGTGCTTCAGTCACCTGATTTTGGCGGTATTCATTTTACAGGATCTACCGCAGTTTTTCAAAGTATATGGAAAACTGTCGGTGAGAATATTTACAAGTACAAATCCTATCCGCGCATTGTTGGTGAAACAGGAGGCAAAGACTTCATATTTGCTGACCCTACAGCCGATCCACAGGCACTGGCCATTGCCATGCTGCGCGGTTCATTCGAATACCAGGGCCAAAAATGCTCAGCGGCTTCACGGGCCTACATTCCTCAGAGTATTTGGGATGATGTTCGCGATCGTTTGGGCAAGGAGCTTGCAACTGTAAAAATGGGACCACCTGAAGATTTTACCAATTTCGTAAATGCGGTAATCGATGAAGCTTCGTTTGATAAATTATCAGGTTTTATTGAAGCAGCCCGGAAAGATGCGGATGCCGAAGTATTATTTGGTGGAAAATGCGATAAGTCTGTAGGATATTTCATTGAACCCACTGTAATCTTAGCCAAAAAACCAGATTATGTAACAATGGTTGAAGAGCTTTTCGGACCTGTACTTACCATCTATGTTTATGAGGATGAAGATTTGGATCAAACCCTGGCTATTCTGGACAAAACATCGGCGTATGCTTTAACCGGTGCAATTTTCTCTCAGGATCGGTACAGTATTGAACGAATGACCAAACAACTCGAAAATGCTGCCGGAAATTTTTACATCAACGATAAGCCAACCGGAGCTGCTGTTGGTCAGCAGCCTTTCGGCGGGGCGCGTGGCTCGGGCACAAACGATAAGGCAGGTTCGGTTTTCAATTTCCTGCGATGGACTTCCATCCGGACCATCAAAGAGAGTTTCGTTTCTCCCAAAAGTTACATGTACCCCAATTTTTTGCCTGATCAGGAATAAAGAAATTACGAAAAAGGAGATGAATTTTTTCATCTCCTTTTTTTTTGTGGCGAAAAATCCTATTTTTGTTTAAAATCAGCAACATGAAAGCTCAGGAAATAGCAGGAAAAATCGCGAAACCAATTTTTAATAAATACTTGATCGTATTCGTTGCGTTTGTCGTTTGGATCATGTTTTTTGATGAAAACAACCTGATGCAACGACAAAAGAACAACCAGGAACTTGCACAACTGGAAGAACAGGTTGATTTCTACAAACATAAAATTGAAGCTGATAAACGAAAATTATACGAACTGCAAACCAATGACGCGAACCTTGAAAAGTTTGCACGTGAACAGTTCTTTATGAAAAAGGCCGACGAAGATATTTACATTATCGTTGAAGAGAAATAAAATCTAAAATGAAATTAGACTCTAACATATTCCGGATCGAAACCAATCATGTTGCTCCCCAACAAGGGAATATACTGATTGCTGAACCTTTTTTATCGGGAAGTTATTTTAACCGGTCGATCATTTTACTGGCAACCTATGGTGAAAAAGGAGCAGTTGGTTTTATCCTGAACAAAAAAGTTGATTACCCGGTGGAAGACCTTTTTGTTGATTTCCCCGACTTCGAGGCCGAAATTCACATTGGCGGTCCGGTCGGAACAGATTCCATTTATTTTATTCATACCCTTGGGGATACGATTCCTGGGAGTATTCACATCAAAGAAAGTCTGTTTTGGGGTGGTGATTTTGATGCGCTTAAGCTTCAGATCAAGTTGGGTTTGGTAAACACACACCAGGTTCGTTTCTTCCTGGGTTATTCAGGATGGGAGGCCGGGCAACTGGAAGAAGAAATTAAAGAAAATTCGTGGCTGGTAGCAGATATTCCACAAGCCGACCTGATGAACATCGATGAAAATGTGATGTGGGTTGAGTCGGTAAAGGCTATGGGTGGAAAATATTCCATGTGGGAAAACTTTCCTGAAAATCCCTCACTTAATTAAGAATACTCTGATTGAACATTTCGCTGATTTTCCGGATCGTATGATTGAAATATCGTTTCCCTTCAAAACCAACAATCCATCGTATTCCTTCAATCGCATTCACTGCCAATATTTCTTCAGCTTCCTGAATATCCTTATTTGTTATTCCCTCATCTTCAGAATATTTAAGATTCAGTCTTTCAAAAATAGTAAGCATCAGCGGCCTGGTGATATCCATATATGCACCTTGCTCAATACCAGCCCCCCTGATTGTTTTTCCTTTAACCAGGTAAATATTCGATTCAGGAATTTCAATAATCTGATCTTCAGAATTTGACAACAACAGTTGATCAACCATCGAATTTTCGGAGCGGTTTTGAGCGACCTTCCAGTAAATTTCGGACCCGATGGATAAATGTGAAAGCGAAGATGCCGATTTCTGGATTTCATCAAAAATACGAACATACAAACCTTTTTCATTCAGTTCGTAACCTGTACTATCCAGCTTTTCGGATTGGATTGTATAATGAACTTGGTGATCGGTGAACCTGAATGTCAGAATTAGTACAGCGCCTAAAAAATGTTTGTTTTTGGTTAGTGTCCGTTCCAGTTGTCGCTTCAATTCCGATCCGTCATTATTCATAAATTCAGGAAATGACTGGTTGAAAATGAGCAGCTTGAGTTTGATCACCTCCAGGGTTTCCCATAAAAATGGAAAGGCCGAACGAATTGAGCGCACCTTTTCAGAAAAATGAATGGACTCAGCCTCCGGAAGTGAAATCCGGTATTCTTCGGTGGGTACGAACGATCCGTTGACTAAAATGTATTTGCCCTTGCTCATTGAATCAACCTGAAAAGTTTATCGATGAATGTTTCAAACAGGCCTGGATTGATCAGAATTGGAAAAATAAAACCATACAGAGCGCCAAGAAAGTGAGCATCATGAGCAACATTATCTTTTTGCTTATTGCTCATCTGGTAGGAATATACCAAATAAAGTACTGCAAATACAATCCCCGGAATAGGTAAAATGCCAAAGAAATAGATCATATTCCACGGGTCGAAAAAGATGGCAGCAAAAAGTACGGCTGATACAGCCCCCGATGCGCCGACAGAATTGTAAAAGAAATTGTTGCGGTGTTTAATCAAGGCATAAATATTAGAAACCAGAATTCCTCCGAAATACAAGAGCGTATAATACAGGATACTGTTATTTCCAAAGTTATATTTGAAATACGCTTCAATAGCCGTACCGAACGAAAACAGCACAATCATATTCACAAACAGGTGTTCCCAATTGGCATGAATAAATGCGTGTGTGATCAACCTGTGGTATTCCTTTTTGTAGTAAATTTTACTTGCATTAAATTGCAGCTGGGCCATCAGTTTTGGCGATTTGAACGCGGCATAGGAAACAACTACAGTAATGGCAATGAGAATAATAGTCATGTGTGAAAAGTTTAATGTAAAATCCGGTAGATCATTTCCCTTTGCAGATCAGCCGGCGAAGTTGAAACATTGCCCCAACCTTTTGATTTCATGTCATACTCACGAAGGATACTAATGATTTCGACCAGCTTTTTAATGTTGTAATTTTTTGCAGCAGAAATGTATGTCTTGACGAAAAACGGATGTAGCTGGAGAACAGAAGCTACATTGTTCTGAGATTTATCTTCCAGAAATTGGTAGGTCAGTATTTTAGAAAAATATCCAAAAAGTGAAGAAATAACCTTTGTAGCTGGATTGTCTGAAGGATTATCACCGAAATAATTAATGATCCGGTTCGCTTTGAGCAGATCTCGTTCACCCAGCGCATTTTGAAGCTCATAAACATTAAACTCCTTGCTGATCCCAATGTTTTTTTCAATATGATCAGGTAAAATTTGAGCGCCAACTGGCAACGAAATAATTAGTTTATCCAGCTCATTGGACACTTTGCTGAGGTCGGCTCCCAAATATTCCGCCAACATGGCTGCTGCCTGAGGTGCAATGGAATATTGTTGACTTTTCAGATAGGAAGAGATCCATGTTGGCAACTGGTTGTCGTAAATCTTTTTCGACTCGAAAAGTATCCCTTTCTGGTCAACCAGTTTAGGAAAGGTTTTCCGCTTGTCAAGGGTTTTGTATTTGTAATTGATCACCAAAATGGTCGAACTCAATGGATTTTTGACGTAAGATTCCAGTTCTTCAATTTTCTTGATGTTCTGAGCCTCGCGCACAATGATCACCTGGTAGTTCGACATCATTGGGAACCTGCGGGCATTGGCAATAATCGTATGTGGCTCGGTGTCCTTCCCGTACATGATAGTTTGGTTGAAGTCTTTTTCAGGCCCGGTCAAGACATGGTCAGCAATAAAATCGCTGATTTTATCGATATAATAGGTTTCCTCTCCCATTAAAAAGTAGATGGGATGGTAGATTTTTTTTTGCAGATTGCTGATTATGTCCTCAAAAGTCATTCGTTGGCAGGGTATTAAAATTTCAGGTGTTTAACTGATTCTCCGTTGTTTTTTATTTCCAGCAAGGCATCGATACCGATCTCCAAATGTTCATGAACGAAGTTGTTCGACACAATCTGGTCGCTAACTTCAGTTTTCACACCCGTCGAAATCATGGGCTGGTCGGATACTAGCAGCAAAGCTCCTGACGGAATCTGGTTGCAGAAACCAACTGTAAAGATGGTCGCCGTTTCCATATCGATTGCCATTGCCCTCGATTTTTCAAGGTATTTTTTGAAACGTTCATCGTATTCCCAAACGCGCTTATTGGTGGTATAAACAACGCCGGTATAATAATCGTGTTTTCGGTTTCGGATGGCAGTCGAAACTGCCCGCTGAAGGTTGAATGCAGGAAGGGCAGGTATTTCAGGAGGCAGGTAATCGTTCGAAGTACCTTCGCTCCGGATGGCCGCGATGGGCAATATGAAATCACCCAATTGATTTTTTTGTTTCAAACCACCACATTTTCCCAGGAAAAGAACTGCCTTGGGATGGACAGCGCTTAATAAATCCATCATGGTTGCCGCATTCGGACTTCCCATTCCGAAGTTGATTATGGTGATTCCCTCGGCGCTGGCGTTGGGCATATTTTTGTTTTCTCCAACTACCTGAACACCAAATTTCTTAGCGAACATATCCACATACATGTGAAAATTGGTCAGCAAAATCAGGTCATCAAATTCGCTCAATGGCCGTCCGGTATATCTTGGAAGCCAGTTTTGTACAATTTCTTCTTTTGTCTTCATAAAAATTATTTACTATTTGATTATTTACCATTTACTAATTATTCACCGCAAGCAGCGTTTAATGGTAAATGGTAAATAGTTAAATGGTCAATTTTCTGGTACTCCGAACTTTTTTATAGCTTTACAAAAATACAAACTTTGTTGGCTTCATCATGCAAAAATTGAATTTGCCCGAATATTCTTTCAGAATTAAAACTACTGAAGGGAAACCCTATATTTTTGATACGCTCCGGAAAAAGTTCGTCCGGCTTACTCCGGAAGAATGGGTCAGGCAGAACTTCGTACAGTTTCTAATTATCGGAAAAAAGTATTCGTCCTCATTAATTACTGTTGAAGCCGGTGTTAAAGTAAATAACAATCCGCAACGGGCAGATTTGGTCGTTTTTGATCGATTGGGCAATGCGATTATGGTGGCTGAATTTAAGTCCCCGGATGTTAAAATAAGTCAGCAGACATTTGACCAGATCGTTAGATACAATATGCAACTGAAAGTAAAATTTCTGATTGTCAGTAATGGTCTTGAACATTACTGTTGCCAAATAAATTATGCCGGTAATACCTATGCTTTTTTACCGGAAATACCAGATTTCGCTGATGTTTTGCCTTCGTTGTGATCTTGTCTTTTCATTACCCTGTTTGAATGTTGTCCAAAATTAAATTCAATTATTTGCCTGTCCGGATTCAATAAATTGACAACTTTCCGTTGAGAGTTTTTATTATTCTTTTACTTTGCATGAAATTCGAAATCAATTTTGAGGATGGATATGGAAATTTCAGGATCACTTTTAAATTATTCTCTCGCAATAACCATTTTAGGTATCTTCAGCTTGTTTTTTGTTCCGTTAAAATTCAAAGCAAATTTGGCTGTACTTGTTGTACTCCTGAATGTAATATTAACCAGTGTACTGGCATTTCAGGTTCTTCGCGGTCAGGATTTTAAATTTACCTTCGATGCAGGAGCAATGCTTGGACCTATTCAAATCGCAGTCGATTCATTATCCGCCTGGTTCATTCTGATTATCAATTTTACTTCAATTACCGGCGCTTTGTACGGTTCAGGATATTTAAAGGCATATGACAACCCGGCGCCCAAATTGAATCTGCACTGGGCGTTGTTTATTGTATTTCATCTTTCGATGGTTTGGGTTTGCATGATCCAACACAGTCTTGCCTTTTTGGTCGCATGGGAAGTGATGTCGTTATCTTCCATGCTGTTGGTTATCTTCGATTCAAACAAACCAAAAACGCTGAAAGCAGGGATCAATTACCTGGTTCAGATGCATATCAGTGTTACATTTTTGACCATTGGTTTTATCTGGGTTTATTTTCAGACTGGTTCGTTCAGTTTCGAGACTATAGCTACTTTTTTTGGTCCTAACAGTAATATCTGGTTGTTCCTGATTTTCTTCATCGGATTTGGGATCAAAGCCGGATTTGTCCCTTTGCATACCTGGTTGCCTCACGCACATCCTGCTGCGCCATCGCATGTGTCGGGGGTCATGTCAGGAGTGATTGTCAAACTTGGGATTTACGGCATATTCAGGATGATTACTTTCCTGAAAGCCGACTTTTTATTGTTGGGCGAAATCGTGATTACCATATCTGTTTTAACTGGAGTATATGGAATATTAAATGCCGCCATCCATCGCGATTTCAAACAAATGCTGGCCTACTGCACCATCGAGAATATCGGGATTATAGGCATTGGCATTGGTTTGGGGTTGATGGGAATGGGCAATGGTTCAGCGGTTTTGTATTACCTTGGATTTGGCGGGGCGTTGTTACATGTTCTAAACCATTCGCTGTTTAAATCATTGCTTTTTTATTCGGCTGGTTCAGTTTATCAGCAAACGCATACCCGTGATATGGATGATCTGGGCGGGCTTATCAAACGAATGCCGAAAACTGCGTTACTTTTCCTGATTGGAGCCATTGCCATTGGAGGATTGCCGCCATTTAACGGGTTTATTTCTGAATTTATTTTGTACAGCGGCCTTTTGGAGGGACTGAAATCGAATAACCTGAGTGAAATTAGTTTACTGGTGTTTACTTTGGCCGGACTGAGCATCATCGGTGGAATCTCAGTATTGACTTTTACCAAAACATTTGGGACGATCTTCCTCGGATCGGAAAGAAAACCGTTAGAACATCAGCCCAAAGAAGTTTCACTGATTATGCTGTTGCCTCAATACCTGATTGTTGCGGTTATGCTCAGTATTGCTTTTCTGCCACAATTTTACCTGAATACCCTGGACAAGCTTCTGGGAAATATGAGTCCAATGGTCGTTCCCGGGCTTTCCGGATTGTCCGGTTATTCAGGCCGGATAGCGAATGTCAATTTATATTTCATCCTGTTTATTGGTATAATAGCAGCTAGCTGGATTGTTCGGGCGTATGCAATCAAAGGCAAATCGCAGAAGATAGAACCTACCTGGGGATGTGCTTATGTAGCTCCAAACAACAGGATGCAGTACACGGGAAAGTCGTTTTCCAAATCGCTGGGTAAAATATTTAGCTTCCTGCTTACTGAAGAAAAAAAATACAAGGAATTGGAGCCGGGTGAGATATTCCCCCGGAAACGAAAATATGAATCGCATTATCTCGATTTTTTCGAAAATCGGTTGATAAACTATGTAACGCACCATCTGGTTTATGCGGCAAATTATTTTAAATTTATTCAGAATGGCCGGACACAATGGTACGTTTGGTATGGTATTGTGTTTATGCTTTCAATTTTTATGCTGACTATTTTTAATGTTTTAAAATGAACCTGATCAACGTATTTCTGGCAATACCGGTATTGGTAATCCTTCTTCTCCCTTTTTTTAAGGTGAAGGGTAAAGGGTTGGCATTGCTATCGGCTATTGTTTTGAATGCTTCTCTGTCTGGTTATATGGCTGCACAAACCCTGGCCGGAAATGTTTATCAATTTGCTTTCCCCGGAAGTTTGGTGACGGGTCCGGTTAATATCCGGGTTGATGCCCTTTCAGGATGGTTTATTCTGATCATCAATTTTATTTTTATTACCGGCAGCGTTTATGGTCTTTTTTATATGAAAGCCTATCAAAGCCAGAAAAATAACCTCACCCTTCACAGCATTGCCTTCCTTCTTTTACATACTGCCCTGGTTAGCCTGTGTGCAATTCAAAATAGTCTGGTGTTTCTGATTGCCTGGGAGATCATGGCAATCTCTGCTTTTCTGACCGTCATTTTTGAGCATGAAAAAATGGCAACTTTAAAAGCCGGGTGGAACTACTTATTGCAGTCGCACGTGTCAATTTTATTCCTGATGATTGGATTTATCTGGGTGGCTTTTAAAACAGGAAGTTATGATTTTAGCGCTTTGACCATTTACACCTCGGAACATCAGGGGGCCACAGGAATCTTATTGTTCCTGTGCTTTTTTGTTGGGTTTGCCATCAAATCCGGATTTGTACCTTTTCATACCTGGCTTCCTTATGCGCATCCTGCTGCTCCTGCACATATTTCAGGAATCATGTCAGGGGTAATGATCAAAATCGGAATTTTCGGAATCCTTCGGTTAATCACGCTGATTAAGGTTGATTTTTATGCCATCGGTCTAATTATCATGGCCTTTTCTGTAGTTTCCGGTTTGTACGGGGTAATGCTGGCAATCGTACAGCACAACCTTAAAAAGTTGCTTGCTTACCACAGCATCGAAAACATTGGCATTATCGGAATGGGGATCGGGATCGGCTGTATCGGGTTAGGTACCGGAAATAATGTGCTGGCTACCCTTGGTTTTGCAGGGGCCCTCCTGCACACGTTAAATCATTCACTTTTCAAATCGCTATTGTTTTTTACCGCCGGAAATGTCTATCAGGCAACGCATACGCTTCATATTGATCATTTGGGCGGCCTCATCAAAAAAATGCCGCAAACAGCCTTGCTTTTCCTGATAGCGGCCATTGCCATTTCAGGAATACCACCATTCAATGGGTTTATTTCGGAATTTATCATTTACAGTGGATTTTATTACTGGATGCAGGATTCATTGCTCGGTCCGCTAATGACGGTTATTTTTTCGGTACTGGCATTGGTTCTGATTGGTGGGCTGGCCATGCTGTGCTTTACCAAAGCGTTTGGAATTGTCTTTTTAGGCAATGCCCGGCAGAAATTTCACCATGAAGTGAAAGAAGTTCCCTTTCTTCAGCTTTTACCGCTTTACCTGATTGCATTTCTGATCGTTGTGATTGGAGTTTATCCCCAATTTCTCCTGAATGCGCTGTCACAACCCGTTAATCTGTTGTCCGGAATTCCGATCAATACGATGATTCATTTTCAGGATAGCTTATTAGGAGATATTCTTCAGCCGGTTACCTGGAGCACCTGGATTTTTATCCTGATCATCCTGGCGACTTTTGTCATCCGGAAATTTATAACCCGGGAACGAAAAGTAGCTGTTGAGTCAACCTGGGGTTGCGGGTACGTGGAACCTACTCCAAAATTGCAATATACCGCGGGATCGTTCGTCAGGGCATACAGCAAGCTGTTTCGGCCGATTCTGTTATCTTCAAAAACAGAAGAAGAAGTTCGGGGAATATTCCCTTCAGGGGGATCGTATGAAACACACAGTTACGACCGGCTCGAAAAACAGTTGATCGATAATCCAATAGCGGCATATAAATCCTTTTTGGGAAGGTTTTTGTTCCTTCAAAACGGTAAGCTGCAATTCTACATTTTGTATGGAATCATTTTTATTGTCACAGTAATATGTATTCCTCTTATTTACGATCAGATTGTCTCATTTTATGAATTTATAAAGCAAATCTAATTATGCTGAGTTTAATTCTTATACTTATAGCCAGCGCCTTTTTTACAGGGATTATCCTCCGTGTAAAAAGTATGGCATCGGGGCGTAAAGGTCCGGGTCTTTTTCAGCCTGTAAAAGATGTGGCCAGGCTTTTTAAAAAAGGAGTGGTATATAGCGAAACAACCAGTTTCGTTTTCCAGATTGCGCCCACGATCTACTTTTCGTCGGTGGTGATGGCCATGCTGGTTGTTCCGTTCGGGCAATCCAAAGGGTTTGTAAGTTTCAACGGAGACTTCATCTTCTTTGCTTATGTGCTGGCGCTTGGCAAGTTTTTCAGCATCATTTCGGCGATGGACACTGGCAGCAGTTTCGAAGGAATGGGTGCAAGCCGCGAAGCGCTTTATTCGATGTTTGCCGAACCGGCCTTTTTTATCCTGATGGGATCGCTCGCGTTGCTTACCGGTCACACCTCTTTTCAGGAAATATTTGCCGCTTTGCATATTGGTTCATACATCAGTTATGCGTTGGCCATACTTGGCACCTTTGTCCTGATGATGGTGGCGATGGTCGAAAATAGCCGGATGCCAATCGATGATCCAAAAACACACCTGGAACTTACAATGGTCCATGAAGTGATGATCCTCGATAACAGTGGCTTCGATCTTGGATTGATACTTACAGCGGGCTACTTAAAATTTGCCATTTATGGGGCGCTGGTTGTCAATCTGTTTATTGGGGTATTTCCATATCAATATTCCATCCCAATGTTTTTTGTCATTCAAATTGTATTGGCGACAGGAGTCGGATTGATCGAATCGTTTATGGCCCGTTTCAGGATGAGCCACAATGCCCAGTTTATTTTCGTTCTGACTTCAGTTAGCCTCCTCATATTTTTCGGCGTACTGATGATTTTAGGAAAATTTGCTTAACCTGCTAAATTCTATACTATGATAGATGTATTGCTTATTACTTTCATTATCACTCTGTTCTATATCGCTATTGCCAACCGGATGCTTACCTATTTAAAGGTTCTGGCATTTCAGGGTGTATTGTTGTTTGTCGTTGTTTTCATTCAATTAAACGAAATCAATCCGATAAACCTCGCTTTGATCTTGCTGGAAACCATTGTTTTCAAATCGGTTGCGGTTCCGCTGTTCATGGCGCATGTATTGAAGCACAACAACATTACCCGGGAAGCAGAGCCCTATCTGCCCAATTTTGTCTCCTTAATTATTACAACACTCATCGTGGTGGTTACCATTTTGCTGGCTAACGGAGTAAAGGACACTCGACTGGATAAGATATTCTTTGTGGTGGCATTATCGTCACTTTTTACCGGACTGTATTTTATAGCCACACGACGTAAGATTATAACCCATGTTATTGGTTACCTGATTATTGAGAATGGTGTTTTTGTCTTGTCGCTGGCAGTCGGAAACGAAATGCCCATGTTGGTGAACCTGGGCATTATGCTCGATATTTTTGCCAGTGTGCTGATTTTAGGCATCTTCCTGAATAAAATCGGTGATGTGTTTAAGGATGTTGATGTGGATCAGCTGAGTAGTTTAAAGGATTACTAAAACAATACTAATTATTTGAAAACATGATAGGGATATATCTGATAGCAGCTTTCACAATAGCGCTTGCCTTGTTTCTGAACCGGAATAAGATCGTCACATTTGCCTTGCTAGGTTCATTTCTGATCCTTCAGGGTGCTTTGACCGTTCATGCTTATTTAAACTTTCATTCCACTGAATTAGGTTATTTTACGTATGATTCCCTGGCTGTACTGCTATTGTTTACCTTACTTATTATTTCCATTCCGGCGCTGTTTCACAGCCATATTTACCTTGAAGACCAACCAGCGCCTGTGGAATCGAGAGCTATCTATTACGCGGCAATTGTGCTATTGATCACTGCTATCAGTGCCGGTTATCTGGCCAATCATATTGCCGTTACCTGGATATTTACTGAGGTTACCACCCTGAGCGCTTCTGCCCTGATCTATCACCACCGGAATAAACTGGCGCTGGAAGGCACCTGGAAATACGTTTTTATCTGTGCAATCAGTATCACTTTTGTTTTCATTGGTATTTTATTTTTAAGTATGTCGCTCGTCAATGCCGGTTCAGATGACTTGTCATTTAAAAACCTGTTAGCCAATAGTTCACAGTTAAATCCATTTTGGTTGCGTCTATCGTTTCTATTTATCTTTACCGGTTTTACTGCCAAATTGGGATTGGTTCCAATGTTTACAGCTGGTGTAGATGCCAAGGATAAAGCCCCGGCCCCTGCAGGCGCTTTACTTTCAAGTGTATTGATGAACCTGGGATTTGTTGGTATTTTTCGCTTTTACATTGTTGTTGCTAATACTCCCTTGCATAATTGGGCAAATTTGGTGATCGGAATTGCGGCATTCCTGTCGGTATTTGTAGCCACGGTCTATATGATCAAGGTGAAAAATATCAAACGAATGATGGCCTATTCAAGCATAGAGCACATGGGCCTGGTCATGCTTGGAGTTGCCGCCGGAGGTATCGGCTATTATGCTGCCATACTTCATATTGTACTTCACGCATTTGTGAAATCAAGCATGTTTTTTCAGTTCACCCAATTGTACCGTGTTTTTCAGAACAAAAGCATTTATCACGTGGGCAATTATTTTAAGTACAATACCAGTGGGGCGATGGTGCTTCTGTTCGGTTTTATCAGTGTAACAGCCATGCCTCCTTCCGGTCTGTTTGTGAGCGAATTCCTTATTTTCCGTTCGTTATTTGAGGCTCATCAGATCATTCTGCTGATTGTTGTTTTGATTTTGCTTACCATGATCATCTGGGCATTCGGGAAAAATATCCTGAAGATGCTTTTTATTCCGCCTGTCGGATTTGATGATTCGCATGTTCCGGTTATCAATCCCTGGGAGTCGGCTTCTCAGTTTTTCCTTTTGGGTCTCGCCGTCTATTTAGGATTGAATCCTCCGGCTGAATTTGTGCAGCTAATCAAAGAAAGTGTCATGATGTTACCAAATTAAAGAAAAATGATCTACACAACCATAGTAAACAATCAAACCATTCCGGTTGCCGACATTCCTGAAGTAAGCTACAAAGAATTTTTCGGGCTGAATACAGGTTTTCTGACCAATTCTCCGGAAAGGCATTGCGTCAATTATTTTGGATATCCGGCTGGCAAACAGATTAAACTGATTTGCTGTATTGCCGATGATCATACTCACGAAATAGCTGTTTCATCATGTAGAGTGACTGCCTCTGATTCGCTAGATTCATTCACAGCAAGCAATTTCAGCTTCGAAAAATTTGAGCGCGAGATCCATGAGAATTTTGGTATTGGTTATAATGATCATCCGTGGCTAAAACCGGTGCGTTATGCTCATAACCGGGCTGATCAAACCAAAACTATAGCCAATTATCCTTTTTTCGCTATCGAAAGTGATGAGCTGCATGAAGTTGGCGTAGGTCCGATTCATGCCGGAATTATTGAACCGGGACATTTCAGGTTTATTTGTAACGGCGAGCAAATTCTTCATCTTGAGATTCAATTGGGCTATCAGCACCGCGGAATTGAACAGCAATTTCTCGAAAAGAAAAAACTGCTTCAACGTGCCACTATTGCCGAATCTATTGCCGGAGACACCGTGGTGGGACATACAACTGCTTTTTCTCATTTGTGGGAAAGTTTGTGCGGATATCAGGTTTCGCGCGACATTGAATTTTCCCGGACTATTGCCCTGGAATTGGAGCGCATGGCTGTCCATACCGGAGATTTAAGCGCTGTTTGTACCGACATTGCCTATCAACTGGGCAGTTCGGTATTCGGTCGGTTACGTACACCGATCATCAACTTTATGCAGGAATGGGGTGGAAACCGTTTATCCAAGGGATTAATCAGGCCAGCCAGCAATCCGTCCCCTTTTACTCCTGAATTGGCTCACCGACTGGCAGAAATACTGGATATTTTCGAGCCGGACTTTTTGGAAATGAACGAACAATTATTCAGCCTGCCAAGTACACTCTCACGATTTGAGCGGACTGGCGTAGTTTCGCATGACGATGTTTTGTCGATTGGAACAGTGGGAATGGCTGCCCGGATGAGTGGATTAAACAGGGATATTCGTTCATCGCATCCGTTTAGTCTTTATCCGGAATTAAATCATGAACCTATTATCAAACATCATGGCGATGTGTATTCACGCGTTCAGATACGCAAGGCGGAAGTGAAGCAATCGATGCAATATATCCGGAATCTGATTCAGAATGTTCCGAAAATTTCCGAAAATGGGCCTGTATTCAAAAGTCCGAAACACAACTCGTTTACACTATCGCTGGTTGAAGGATGGCGTGGTGAAATCTGCCATTGCGCCATTACCGATGAAAAAGGTGAACTGATTCTGTATAAAGTAAAAGACCCATCGTTCCATAACTGGCTGGCATTGGCATTGTCTGTCAGGAATAACGAAATATCAGATTTCCCGATTTGCAACAAGAGTTTTAACCTGTCGTATTCAGGCCACGATTTATAGGAAAGAAACCTCCTTCCCGTTCCCCCGAAGGGGGAAAGCCTTGGGCATTCTGGTTTAAGGATACCGGGCGTACGGTACGGACTATGAATAGCTCCAGGCTAAAGCCCGGAGGAGGCTGGTGAGAATAGAGACGGTGGGGTTCAGCCCAGAATGGGCGAAATATAATAGCCCAGGGCTTCGACGTGAGCTCAGTCGAACGGCAAACGACGAAGGAGTGTCGCCCTGGGTTGGAAAGGACAAAAAAGAAACCGTCCGCGCAAGAAGGTTATTTAAGGTAAAACCTTTTTTCGGACGGAATGCCTGCCAGGTGCAGACGGGGAAAGACCTTTAAAATGTAGTTTCATTATTGAGAATTCATAAATGTCATGTTATGTTCGATAACGTAAAAATAGTCTATCACCAGGGGAAACAATTTATTCCTGATGTTACAACGGCCAAAGTTCCGGGTATTTTCAGGGGGCGTCCTGTTATTAGCACTGAAAAGGTGAATGAACAGCAACTGGTTGAATTATGCCCGGTTGAAGCAATTTCAGCCAGCCCAGTTAGTATCGATTTGGGGAAATGTACTTTCTGCGGCGAATGTGCCAGGCGATTTCCAAATAAGATCAAATTTACAACCGACTACAAAATCTCTACAAATGAACGCGGGCGCCTAATCGTTAAAGAAAGCGATGATAATCCAATTGAAGTTAATCCGGAAACTGTCCGCGACGAAATTCATCGCTTGTTTGGAAGGTCTTTAAAACTCAGGCAGGTTTGTGCTGGCGGTGATAACAGTTGCGAGATGGAACTCAATGCTGCAAACAATGTTCAGTTCGACATGAGCCGGTTCGGGATCGACTTTGTGGCATCGCCCCGTCATGCCGATGGGATTGTGATTACCGGTCCGATTACCGAAAACATGGCCAAATCGGTGCAAATCTGTTACGATGCCATCCCTGAACCTAAAATTATTGTGTTGGTCGGAACCGATGCCATAAGTGGTGGAATTTTGGGAAGCAGTCCAGCAATTGACCGTAGTTTCCTGGATAAATATTCTGTCGATCTTTATATTCCAGGCAATCCTGCCCATCCGCTAACGATTATTAATGGATTGCTTGATCTGACGAGGAAACAAAAAGCGGGAAAGTAGAAATTGAAAGGTGTTTACTACTAGCGCTTTTGAAACATCAATTCTACATTCCTTCTATCCATTTCTCAACATGCAACAAATGGGCAGGGTATTTTAGTCGACTTTTTTTTGTTATCTTTACCATGTAATTTCTGAGGCATAATAAAGAATAACAGACGTTTAAAGAAATACAATGAAGACAAAAGACAAAATATTACACCTTCCTATCCTCGTCGAGCAAGACGAAGACAATGTTTACATCGTTAGTTGTCCTATTTTCAAAGGTTGTCACTCTTATGGCAAAACTATTGATGAAGCTTTGGAAAATATCAAAGAGGTTATTGATATTTGCATAGATGAAGAAAAAGAGAAAGTTTCTGAGATTAATCGCTTCGTAGGTTTCCGGGAAATGCAGGTGTCAATAAAAGCCACAGCTGTTTAATGTTTAGGTTATGCCACAATTGCCAGTTATTTCAGGTAAGGATTTCATCAAGCTCTTGCAAACGCTTGGATTTATTATTGTACGCATCAATGGCTCACATTACCGACTTAAACATCCCGATGGCCGGGTTACTACTGTCCCGGTACATAAAAACGAAGACCTTCCCAGAGGATTGATGCGAAAAATAATTCGTGAAGACTTGGACATGGAATTGGATGAGTTTCTAAACTTGTTTAAGTTCTAAAAACACAAAGACGCTAAAAATATCCGATTGATCTTTATATTCCAGGTAATCCAGCACATCCGTTAACCCAACTTGCAGCTAATCCGAATGAAATTCTTGCTTTTCAATGAATTGGCAGTTTTCGAGTTCAGATTTGTGTACTACGGATTTTTTCTTTGCGAAGGGTGCGTATTTATATTTTAAGGCATCATAAAGTTTTCGA